>NZ_JALJXV010000004.1:0-300000 GCF_024170285.1 Natronocella acetinitrilica | reverse complement strand
TCGTCCCGCGGCACCACAACCCCCAGCGGTTCGATCTGGTAGATGGAGGCGTCCGTGGCATAGCGGCCACGGGTAAAGCGGTCGAACAGGACCTCGCCCCTGACGTTCTCCCGGAGTTGCCGGGCCAGATGGCTATCGCCCGGACTCACCTGCCGTCTTGCACTGGGCCTTGCCACCACGGGCTTGGCGCTCATGAGACACCTCCGGTACTGCGTTGCTGATACATGGCAAATACTCGAATAACTGCTGTGTTTCGCTGATGCACTGATGCGTCTTCTGAACGCGGCTGCGGCGTGACAGCCTACGTCGATTATGATACTGATACTGAATTCATAATTCAGTTTTGTCTACCCATACCAATACAAACGCCTCAGGAGCCCCCAAATGGCTTATCCCAGCGGTCGTCATTTTCTGCAAATCCCAGGGCCGACAAATGTGCCGGATCGTGTCCTGCGAGCAATGGATATGCCCACCATCGATCACCGCGGACCGGAGTTTCGCAAACTGGCGCTGGATGTGTTCGCCAAACTGAAACCCGTATTCGGTGCCGAGCATGTCATTGTCTACCCCTCTTCCGGCACGGGGGCCTGGGAAGCGGCCATCGTCAACTGCCTGGAGCCCGGCGACCGGGTGCTGATGTTCGAGACCGGGCACTTCGCCACCCTGTGGCAGACCATGGCCAAGCGTCTGGGCATCGAAGTGGACTTCGTCCCCGGCGACTGGCGCCGCGGCGTAGATCCCGCCCTGGTGGAACAGAAACTCAGGGAAGACACCGACCATGCCATCAAGGCGGTCATGGTTGTGCATAACGAAACCTCCACCGGCGTCACCAGCCGCATTCCGCTGGTGCGCAAGGCCATTGACGCGGCTGGACACCCGGCACTGCTCCTGGTGGACACTATTTCTTCCCTCGCCTCGGTTCCCTACGAGCACGACGAGTGGGGCGTGGACGTCACGGTGAGCGGTTCGCAAAAAGGGCTGATGTTGCCGCCCGGCCTGGGCTTCAATGCCATCTCGAACAAGGCGCTCAAGATTGCCGAACAGGGCGGCATGCGGCGTTCCTATTGGGACTGGCATGAAATGCTCGCCGCCAACGCCAAGGGCTTCACCCACTACACACCGGCTACCAACCTGTTGTATGGCCTGCGGGAAGCACTGGATATGCTGCAGGAAGAAGGCATGGATAATGTATTCAAGCGCCATGCCCGCCACGGTGAGGCAACCCGGCGTGCCGTGCGCGCCTGGGGCCTGGAGATCCTCTGCGAGGTGCCAGAGGAATACTCTCCTGTGCTCACCGCCGCAATCATGCCCGAGGGCCATGACGCCGACGAACTGCGGGCCATCATCCTCGACCGATTCGATATGTCCCTGGGCGCGGGCCTGACCAAACTGGCCGGCAAGGTGTTCCGCATCGGTCACCTGGGCTCCTTCAACGACCTGTCGCTGATGGGCACGCTGGCGGGTGTGGAGATGGGCCTCGGCATTGCCGGCATACCCCATAACAAGGGTGGCGTCGACGCGGCCATGCGGTACCTCGAAGAAACCGCCGGCTGACCGGAAAAAAACTGCCGGCCATTACTGGCCGGCAGTCAATCACCTTCAGCTACGAAACAAACTCACCGATAGAAGTATTCCACCAGGCTCATTGGCACTGCCGGCACATAGGTGATCAGCAGGAGCACCCCCAGCAACACGGCAATGAACCCGAGATTCGAGCGTGTCACTGACCACACGTCAGCCTTGGCAATGGAGCAGGCCGTGATCAATACGCTCGCCACAGGCGGTGTCTGCTGACCAATGGCCAGGTTGAGACAGACCACCAGGCCGAAATGCACCGGGTCGATACCAGCGGCATTGACCAACGGCATCACGATGGGCACCACCAGAATGATGGCTGCAGCCGAATGCAGGAATAGGCCGATCAGCAGGAAGAACACATTCAGGATCATCAGGATGAAGTACTTGTTATCCGTGAGATCCAGGATTGCCTGCGCCAGCTGCTGCGGCAGCCGCATTTCCGTGAGGAACATGCCCACCAGCGCGGACGCAGCCACCAGTAGCATGACGACGGCAGTCTGTTGACCGCCGTCGATCATGGCGCGATAGAGTGCCCGAAGGTCAAGTTCACGATAAAGGACAGTGCTGATAAGGACTGCTGCCGCGACTGCAAGTCCGGCACCTTCGGTGGCCGTCACGAAGCCCCCGAAGATCGAACCCAGGATGATGATAGGCAGGGTGAGAGCCCAGAAAGCCTCCTTGAAGGTCTTCCACACCTGGCGCAGCTGAAACACCTCCTCCACCGGCCAGTCGTACTTTCGGGCGTAGTAATAGCTGAGCCCCATCAAGCCGACACCACCGAGAATGCCCGGAATGATGCCTGCCACGAACAGCTGTACGATGGACGACCCCGACATGACCCCGTAGAGGATCATCGGGATGGACGGCGGGATGATGATGGCCAGCGAGGCGGATGACGAGGTCACCGCCGCAGCGAAGGCTCGCGGATACCCCCGCTTTTTCATGGCCGGGATGAGCACCGAGCCGGTGGCCGCCACGTCGGCCACCGCCGAACCGGATATCTCCGCGAAGAACATGGAGACACCGATGTTGATCATTGCCAGGCCGCCGCGAATAAAGCCGAACAGGGCGGAGGCAAAGGCGATCAGCCGGCGGGATATCCCGCCGGTGTTCATGATGGCCCCGGCCAACACGAACATCGGGATGGCCAGCAGGGGGAAGCTGCTTGCTCCCTCGAACATCGTCAGAGCGATGTTCGGCATCATGTCCCAGCCTTGAACAGTGACAATGGCCACCACCGCAACGCTCGCGAGGGCGACGGCAATTGGCACATTGATCAGGATCAGGGCGAGCAGGCCAAGCAGCATCAGGGCGATGATCATCGTCCATCCCTCCCCGCGATGCTGTCGGCGGTGAGACCGGCCTCTTTATTGTCCCGCTCGGCCTCGGCAATCGCCTGTGCGATTTCCTCTTCCTCCTGCGAGATACCGGAGCGTATCTTCTTGAGGTGGGCGGGCATGCTGAGGAATGTCGCGATGATGAACAGCGCGGCCCCGATGGGAATCACGGATTGTGTGAACGTGATGGGCACCCAGCGCAAGGTGATGAGGTTCATGCCCTGCATGATGTCCAGGACCACCAGTCCCGCCCAGCCGAGAATGACAAAGAAAACGATGACGCAAGCCTCAGCCAGATAGGCGACCGGCATTCTGATTGCGACTGGCATCGCTCGCAGTACGCCGTCGACACCGATGTGTCCGCGCTTCAGGGCGGCCAGGGCGCCTGCGTAGTAAGTGAGCCACACCAGCATGATCGCCGCCACTTCGTCGTACCAGGAGGGCGTGCGTGCGGTGTAGCGCATGACCACCGCGTAGAGCACAACCAGCGTGAGCGTCACCATGAGGACGGCGGTGAAGACTTCCAGGATTTTTTCCAGCCACGTCGATAGTCGATTAACGATTGTCATCACGTCATCGTCCATAGGGAGGTTTGAGGAATCCCGCGCCGGAATGGCGCGGGACTCCTTGGGACGGACGGAAAGCCTGGGATTACAGGTCTTCGCCCAACGCCATGATGCGATCAATGAGTTCCTGTGACCCGCTCACCTCGCGTGCAAAGGCCTCATAGACGGGCTGGGACGCATCAATGAATGCGTTGGTATCGACTTCATTGACCTGGGTGCCGGCGGACTCGATGACACCGATCAGGTCCCGATCCAGCTCGGCCGCATGACTGTAGACAAATTCCTGGGTGTCCACCGCGGCCTGGATCAGTATCTCCTGAATTTCCTCGGGCAAACGTTCGAAACGACGACCTGCGGCGATATAAGCCGGCGTGTACACATGCCCGGTCAGGGAAAGATAACGCTGCACTTCCTGGAAGCGCTGACCCGCGATCTGGGCCAGCGGGTTTTCCTGACCATCCATGACACCGGTCTGCAGGGCCATGAAGACTTCAGAGAGCGCCATCGGCGAGGGCTCGGCACCATACTCTTCGAACATCCGTACCCGCCAGGCCCCACGCGGCGTCCGCAGCTTGATACCCCGCAGATCTTCCGGGCGCTCGATGGCACGGCGGTTGTTCGTGATGTGGCGGAACCCGTTCTCCCAGACTGCCAGTATCCGGTAGCCGTTCTGCTCTGCTATGGGGGCGAGGGTGGGCCAGAAGATCTCCTCTTCGATTCGCGCCATGTGCTCCCGGTTCTTGACCAGATAGGGGAGCTCGAAAATCCCGAATTCGTCGGCAACCGATGACATGATGGTGGACGGCAAGGCGAAATCCACCGTCCCGAGCCGTAGTCGCTGCAGGAGTTCCTGGTCATTGCCGAGCTGGCTCGACCCGTAGACTTCAACACGATAGGGCTCAGGCAGGCGTTCATTCGCCAATGCAGCAAAATGCTCGGCGGAATCGGCAAAGAGCGAGTCGGGACCGCCCACATGACCGAAGGTAATCTCGCGCGCTTGTAATGGAGCCGAAAGCAAAGCGAGGGCGAGGGCCAGCGAAAACACGCGTAACAGAACCATAGTGCGACTCCTCCTCATTTCTTCTGTCGTTGCTCCGGCTAGGCGCGGAGCTTTTCTACTACTCTGGGCGGGACCGCATTTCTCAAAAATGAATACTTAATGCGAAATGCGTTAGAATCGAACCTAACCCCGGCATCGGCACCTGTCAAGCCGACGAAATACTGCCGACGAGGCCTGATGCGTGTCTGGGGAACCCTCCCAATCATGCATTATGGGTGCAAGCTGGAAGTCTGCACGGTAAAGTTGGTGCCATGTGACCTAACCGTGAAGCAGGCTCCATTGGGGGTCTTCCGGTGATGCATTCGATCTGACAGAGAGCGAGGCAATGGCGGCATCCGATCAGCAGAATCCCAGAACGGACCAGACCTCTGGCCGGCGCATTGCGCGCCAGACGCTCCACGATGAGGTGGTCAACCAGGTCCGCAATATGATTATCGAAGGGGAGTTGTCCCAGGGAGAACGCGTACCCGAGCGACAACTCTGCGAACAATTGGGTATCTCGCGCACGCCCCTGCGGGAGGCACTGAAAGTGCTTGCCTCCGAGGGCATGGTGGAATTGCTGCCCAATCGCGGTGCCCGAGTCACCAAGCTCACGCTGGATGACCTGCAGGAGATCTTCGAAGTGCTGGGTGCCCTCGAAGGCTTGTCCGGAGAGCTGGCTGCCGTGCGCATGAGTGACGCGGATATCGCCGAGGTGCGCGAGCTCCACGACCGCATGGTCGACGCTTACGAAAAACGTGAGCGACTGGAGTATTTCGTGCTCAATCAGCAGATTCATGACCGGATCATGGACGGCGCCCAGAGCGAAACCCTGCGCTCCATCTACCAATCCATCTGCGGGCGGGTCCGCCACGCGCGCTATCTGACCAACCTGTCGGAGAAACGCTGGAAGCAGGCCGTCAACGAACACAGCGCCATCATCGGAGCCCTGGAAGACCGGGACAGCGACAAACTGTTCCGCATTCTGCGTCAGCATTTGCGCAACAAGGCGGACGTGGCCAAGGCGGCGTGGATCGAGGGCGGCGACCGCCAGGCAGATGCCAGGCAGGCATCCTGATGACCGACCCCATCGACGAGGCGGGTCTCGCCCTGCACGGGGCGTTAGTCTCCGGCGAGCGCCTCGACGGCCTACCTCCCGGCTGCAAGCCGACCAGCGAAGACCAGGCCTACGCCATACAACAATGCATCGTTGACCATGACGGCGGCCTGAGCGGCTGGAAAGTCGGCGCCGCCGATTCCGCTGCACAACCCCGCTGTGCACCCCTGCTCACCAGCCGGGTGACAGAGGATGCGGATGCTCGCATGCAGCTGCACCGTTTCTCACTGGGCGGCATCGAAGCGGAAATCGCCGTGCGCCTCGCCAGGGACTTGCCCCCGCGGCAGGAACCCTACCAACGGAACGACGTGCTGGCGGCTATCGGGACCGTGCATGCGGCCATCGAAGTCCTGGACACCCGCTATCGGGACTGGGCAGCCGCGGATGGGCTGTCAAAACTGGCGGACCTGCAGAATAACGGCCTGTTCGTGCTCGGCCCGCCCCAGACGGACTGGCGAGGCCTCGCCCTGGAAACCATGTCGGTTACCCTTTCCGCGGATGGGGCGATCATCAAACAGGCCAATGGCGGCAACCCTGCCGGCGACCCGATTCGCCTGCTTCAATGGCTGGCAAACGAACGCGCATCCCGTGGCCCCTGGCTGCAGGCCGGTAATATCGTAACCCTGGGTTCCTGCACCGGCGTCTGGGACGCCACCCCTCCCACCGCAGTCGTCGCCCATTTCGAGGGCCTGCCGCCGGTCAGCCTCCAGGTTGAACCTTAACCGGAGCAGCGCCATCCGGCGGCATTGACGATCCGCATCTCGCCTTCTAGGGTGCTCAGTCGAACGGGCACAATTTAGGGATTTCAATGCGGACCACGCATAGGGATCGCCTCCACTGGGCGGTCACGCTGACGGTGGCCCTGGTGGGGCTTTGGTGGCTACTCGGCGGCGGCGAGGGGCTGCTCTACGGGTTCATATTCGCGCCACTGGCCGCTGGCCTGTGCGCCTGGATTGCGCCAGGCCGACTTCCAGGATTACGGCCCTTGGCGTTGCTCCGCTTCGCTACGCTCTTTGCCACCCGGTCGCTGGCCGGCGGCCTTGACGTTGCCTGGCGCGCAGTACAACCCGAGATGCCGCTGCAACCAAGCTGGGTGCGTTACCCGCTGCGCTTGCAACAGCCTGTTGCCCGATCGCTCATGATGATAACCATTAGTCTGACGCCGGGCACGCTCTGTGCGCGCCTTGAGAACGACACACTGTTGATTCACATCCTGAGTCCGGACATGAAAGACGGCATCTTCGATATCGAGCAGGCGGTGGCAGCTGTGTTCGGCGACCATGGGGCGGGCCGGCACCCATGACAGTCTTTCTCACCGGCGCCACCATCACACTGACGCTGCTCTTCGCCCTCAGCCTGCTACGCCTTTATCTGGGTCCCACCGAGGCTGACCGGGTCACCGCCATCCAGCTCACCGGCACGTCCACCGTCGGCATCCTGTTGCTGCTGTCCCTGCTTTTGGACATGTCGGCGCTGATCATCGCCGCACTGCTGTTCGTGCTGTTTGCTGCCCTGGTGGGCGTCGCCTTTGTCCGACAACCGACTCGGGGGCAATAACAGGTGCTCGAAGCCATCGCAGCTTTGCTGATAGTTGCCGGACTGCTGTTCTACCTGGCGGGAACGGTGGGCCTGCTGCGCTTTCCCGACCTCTACACCCGACTCCATGCCCTGACCAAGGCGGACAATACAGGACTGGGGCTGTTGTCCGTGGGCGTGGCCCTGCTCTGGGGTTCCTGGCGTCTTGCGTGCCTGATCGCCCTGGTGTGGCTGGTGGCGGTGGTGGCGGCGTCCATTGCCTGTCACCTGGTTGCCGGCCACCGTCTCACCGAGGATGAAGCCAGGCAGGAGCGATCATGACCCTGCTCGACACCCTGCTCGCTGTCATGATCACACTGCTCGCCCTGCAATGCGTCACTGCCCGGGGCCTTTTCGCCGCCATTGTCGGCTTCATCGTGATGGGTCTGGTGCTGGCGCTGTCCTGGGCCCGGCTGGATGCACCGGACCTCGCCCTGGCGGAGGCTGCCATTGGTGCCGGGCTGCTCGGCGTGCTCCTACTCAGCACCTGGCGCTACTTGCGTGCCCATGGCGATGACGACACGCAGACACCTCCGACAAGCCCACTGGTGCGCTGGCTGGCGGCAGCAGGCAGCCTCACTTTTGGCCTGGGTGCCGCCTGGGCGCTGACGGGCCTCGTTCCCGGAGACGACTCTGCCGGCGCCCTGGCACTGGACAGCCTCGATGCCGCCGGGGTGGAGCAACCGGTAACCGCAGTCCTGCTCAACTTCCGCGCCTACGACACGCTACTCGAGATGGGTGTGCTCCTGATGGCGCTGATCGGCGCGGTGCTGGCCCGCTCCCCGCTATTCGAACACGCGCCTGACGAGAAGGATGAGCACGGGTCACCACTCACAACAACACTGGCCACGGTATATGCACCCATGCTGTTGCTGGTTGGCGCCTACCTGGTCTGGGCGGGGGCCTACATGCCCGGCGGCGCCTTCCAGGGAGGCGCCGTGCTGGCGGGCGCCGGTGTGATGCTGGTGCTCTGCGGGCGTCTCGCCGGAGCCCCCGATGGCACCCTTGCTCTGCGAAGCGTACTCACGCTGGGTGTACTGGTCTTCATTGCCATCGGCCTCGCGCTGATGCCCTGGCAAGGCACTTTCATGACCTATCCCGCAGGTTTCGTAACACCAATCATGCTGATCATCGAGTTCAGCCTGGCCGCGTCCATCGCCGTGTCCCTGTTGCTGCTGTTCACCGGCACCAATGCCCTGCGGCAGGGAGAGGCCCGATGATTGTCGACCCCTACGCCCTGGCGGCGGCGGCCCTGCTTGCCATCGGCTTTTACGGTTTTGCGGTGCAGTCGCATCCGCTGCGCCGTCTCCTGGCGATCAACATCTTCGGCAACGGCGTGTTCCTGGCCTTGATCCTGATCGCCCGCCGATTGCCCGAGGGGCCGGATCCGGTACCCCACGCCATGGTACTGACCGGAATCGTGATTGCGGTCAGTGCAACCGCCTTCGGCCTCGCCCTGGTACGACGCAAGGCCGCGGAGGACAACGCCCGCCGGGAGCGCAGAGGTGGCTGACGCGCTCCCCGTACTGGCGGTGTTCGTGCCGTTTGTCGGCGGCATCCTGCAGTTTCTCGCGGGTCGACGCTGGCTGCTGGTGTTACCACTGTCCACCAGCATCGCCACCGTGCTTGTGACCGCAGCACTTATCGGCGTATTCGCGCGTCACGGCGTGCCTGAACACAGCCTGGGTGGCTGGGAGGTGCCGCTGGGAATTCAGCTGCGCATGGACGGCCTGGCGGCCGTGATGCTGTTGCTGACCACCACCGTGGGCGCCATGGTGTCAGTCTATGCCCTGGCGTACTACCGACAGCAGACGAAGAAGGCCCACCATTTCTGGGCCCTCTGGCTGCTGCTCTGGGGCTCACTGAACGCGCTCTTCCTGTCGGGGGACCTGTTCAACATCTACGTGACGCTGGAACTGGTCTCGCTGGCAGCAATTCCCCTGTTGCTGCTCGCAGGGCCGGGCAAAACGGTGGACGCCGCCCTGCGCTACCTTCATTACGCCCTGTTCGGCTCACTCATCTATCTCGCCGGCGTGGCACTGGTCTACGGACTTGCCGGCAGCCTCGATCTGGCACTGGTACAACCGGCTCTGGCCGAGGGCGGCTTCACTGCTAGCGCGGCAGCCGCCTGCCTGATCCTCGGCATTCTGATCAAGGCCGCGATCCTGCCCTTTCATGTCTGGTTGCCGGATGCCCATGGCAATGCGCCCGCCGCCGTCAGCGCCCTGCTCTCTGCACTGGTGGTCAAAGCTGCCGTCTACCTGCTGCTGCGACTGTGGACAGGGCCACTGGCGGGACTGCCCAGCGAGGCGGTGGCGCAACTGCTCGGGGTACTGGGGGCGACGGCCATCATCCTCGGTTCCGTTCTCGCCTTTCGCCAGCAGCGCCTGAAGCTAGTGGTGGCCTACTCCACGGTGGCGCAGCTTGGCTACATGCTGCTGTTCTTCCCGCTGGCCGTCACCCAGGCCTGGCAGGGCGCCGTCTATCACGGCCTGGCCCACGGTGTCGCCAAGGCGGCGCTGTTTCTCGCAGCCGGCAATGTGCTCTTGTACGTGGGGCATGACCGGCTGACTGAACTGCGCGGACTGGATCGCCCGCTATCGCTAAGCCTCATGGCCTTTGCCCTGGCGGGGGTCAGCATCATGGGCTTGCCGCCCAGTGGTGGCTTCGTTGCCAAGTGGCTGCTGCTTAGCGCGGCACTGGAGACCGGACAGTGGTGGTGGGCCGCAGTCCTACTCAGCGGTGGACTGCTGGCAGCAGGCTATATCTTCCGGGTGTTGCGCTACGCCTTCCTGCACTCACCGGGGCCAGCCATCGACCGACCGGGACCGGTACCCTCCGTCTTTCTTGCCTGGAGTGCCATGGTGCTCGCCCTGCTCTCCCTGGCGCTGGGCTTCACCGCAGCACCCATCCTCGATCTGCTGGGTGATCTGCCGGGGGCCCCGGCATGAGCGCCGCCTACCAGGCCATGCCCCTCTGGGTTCTGATGACCTCGCTGGTGACGGCGGTGGCCGTCTTCTCCGCCGGTGAAAACTGGCACCGGTTGCGGATCGGCCTGAACCTCACCGGCGCCGGTCTCAAGCTGGTGCTGATCGGAGTCATGCTGTGGGGCGTGCGGCAGGGGCATGAGTTCGTAGTGCGGCTGCCGCTGCTACCGGGGCTCGACTTCGTCCTCCACGCCGACGCCCTCACCATGCTGTTCGCCACCCTGTCGGCGATCCTCTGGCTGGCCACCACCATCTACGCCATCGCCTATCTGGAGCATGCACCCAACCGGGCGCGTTTCTTCGGCTTTTTCAGCCTTTGCGTCGCCGCTACCATGGGCATCGCAACGGCGGGAAACCTGTTCACCTTTTTCATTTTCTATGAACTGCTGACCCTCGCCACCTGGCCTTTGGTGGTCCATCGCGGCATACCCAAGGCCATGCAGGCGGGCCGCGTCTACCTGCAGTACACACTGGCGGGCAGCGCGGTCTTTCTGCTCGGCATCGTGCTGCTCTACAACATCGCCGGAAGCGCCGACTTCGTTGCTGGCGGCACCCTGCTGCACCTGGCAGAGACTCACCCCGTTGTCCTGTCGGTCGTGTTCGTGATGCTGATGGTCGGGCTCGGGGTCAAGGCGGCGCTGGTTCCGTTGCATGGCTGGCTACCCCTGGCCATGGTGGCGCCGGCGCCGGTCAGTGCCCTGTTGCACGCCGTGGCCGTGGTCAAGGCCGGCGCCTTTGGCATCGTGCGGGTGGTGTATGACGTCTACGGCGTCGACCTGGTGCAAGTGCTGGATCTGAATACGGGCCTGGCCATCATTGCCGCCATTACCATCATCTACGGTTCGCTGCGGGCCATCTGGCAGACGGATCTGAAACGGCGACTGGCGTTTTCCACGGTCAGCCAAGTGTCCTACGTGGTCCTGGGTGTCGCCATCGGCAACCCCCTTGCCACCATCGGTGGTCTTGTACACCTGGTGCATCAGGGTCTGATGAAAATCACCTTGTTCTTCTGCGCCGGGGGCTACGCGGAGACCCATGGCATTCATGCCATTGATGAACTCGACGGCATGGGTAGGCGCATGCCCTGGACCAGCGCCATGTTCACACTGGGGGCTTTCGGCATGATGGGTGTGCCGCCGCTGGCAGGCTTCGTGAGCAAATGGTACCTGGGGCTGGGTGCGGTGGCGGCCGCGCAGTACTGGATCATCGCCGTGCTGATTGCCAGCACCGTACTCAACGCCATCTACTTCCTGCCCCTGTTACGCCGCATTTGGTTTCACCCACCGGCAGACGGCAACAACCGCGTCGCCGAGGCGAGCCCGGGGCTGCTTGGGCCAACAGTATTCGTGGGGCTGGCCTCGGTGGGTGTCGGACTCTTCGCCGGCTACGTTCTGAGCCCGTTGGGCTGGGTCGAACTTATCGGCGAACGGGAGTACGGCGGATGACCTTGCTGCTGATACTACTCCCTGCCTTGCCCATGGCCCTGGCCCTTGTCGCCCCATCCGGCCGGCTCGGTCCACAGGCAACCGCCGCCGGTGTCGCAAGTACTGCGCTGATCGCGCTGTTGCTCGCCCTGCTGAACCCCGAACCGATCCGGCTCGACTGGTTGATGCTGGGCACAACCCTGGGGCTGGACGTGGTCAGTCGGCCACTGCTGGCGGCCGCGGCGCTGGTCTGGTTTGTCGCAACGCTGGCGGCAAAGGATCTGTTCACCGGCGACACCGGGCCGCGCTTCACCATGTGCTACCTGCTCACGCTGGCCGGCAACATGGGGGTACTCATCACCCAGGACATGGTGTCGTTCTATCTTTCCTTTGCGGTGATGACCTTCGCCGGCTACGGCCTGATCGCGCACCAGAGCACCGATGAGGCACTGCGGGCCGGACGCATCTACCTGATACTGGCAATCGCCGGGGAAGCGCTATTGCTGGCCGGCCTGTTCGTACTCGGCGCAGCGGCGGGCAACCCTACGGCCAGCGACATGCCCGCCGTCTATGCGGATCTCGCCAGCCCTGGCATGGTGGGCGGGCTGCTGCTGGCCGGCTTTGCCGTGAAGATGGGCCTGATGCCCCTGCACGTCTGGCTGCCTCTGGCCCATCCGGCGGCGCCGGTACCTGCCAGCGCCGTGTTGTCGGCGGTGATCGTCAAGGGCGGGCTGCTGGGCTGGCTCCGCCTGGTTCCCCCCGGGGAAGCCGCCTTGCTGCCGGCCGCAGATCTGTTGATCGCGCTGGGACTACTGACGGCATTCGCCGCGGCGCTGATCGGCTGCCTGCAACACCGCCCCAAGACCGTACTGGCCTACTCCACCGTCAGCCAGATGGGCTTACTGGCAATACCGGTCGGCATGGTCGTGGGCGGTCGCGCCGAGTCGGATCTGCTGTTGCCGGTGATCGGTCTCTTCGCCCTGCACCACGCCCTGGCAAAGGGTGCGCTGTTTCTCGCCCTTGATCACATCAAGACAGTTCGGCCGCTCTTCCTCGCGGCCACGGTGCTCGCCGCAGCAGCGCTGGTGGGGGTGCCGTTCACGTCCGGCCTGGTGGCGAAAGCGGGGTTGAAAGCCGGGCTGACTGACCCTTACCCGCTGCTCATTACGCTGACCTCAGTGACCACGGCGCTGCTGCTATCAAGGTTTCTTGTCCTGGCCTGGCCACGCCGCCGCGACCAGACGCCTGCTGGCGCACGCAATCGGGTAGAAGTTGCCTGGCTGGTGCTGGTCGCTTTGGGGCTGGCACTACCCTGGATACTGGCCGGAGACGGCGCCCGCGCTTATGCCCTGCAGTTCGGTGGAATTCGGGACGGCGTCTGGCCGGCACTGGTCGCCGCCGCACTCGCTCTTGCGGCCGGGAGTGCGATCAAACGCTGGCCGGGCGTGCCAGAGGGCGATCTCGTTGTCCCCGCCGAACGTCTGCTGCGAGCCGGGTATCAGCCCATCGATCGCTTATTCAATGCGCTCAAGCGCAGTCTTGTCCGGATGCGGGAACGTGTTCCGACACTTGCGACCCTCAAGCGGGATCTGCCCATGCACGAGCCATCCACCCCGGTCGTCGCCTTGTTGATGTTGGTGCTGGTTCTGCTCCTGCCGGCGCTCTATCTGCTGGATGCCTGATGACGCGCGAGGCGAAAGCGCAGGTGCTGCTTCACTGCTGCCCACTCGTGATTGATGATGGAGAACACCACGGTATCGCGGTAGCTCCCGTCGGCTAGACGCTGGTGATTGCGCAACACGCCGTCCTGCTTGGCGCCCAGCCGGGCGATTGCCTCGCGGGAGGCATGATTGAACCAGTGGGTGCGGAATTCCACTGCTATGGCGCCCAGAGTCTCGAAGGCATGGCCGAGCAGCAGTAGCTTGCATTCGGTGTTCACCGCGGTGCGCTGATAACTCGCCGAATACCAGGTGTAGCCGATCTCCAGTCGCTGCCGCTCCGCCTCGACATTGCAAAATCGCGTTGAGCCGATGGGCCTGCCGTCGGCGGCTTCGCGCACGATGAATGGCATCTCTCCATCACGCTCGCGACGGGCGAGTGCCTGCGACACCGACGCCGCCATTGCCTCTGGCGCAGCCACCGTGGTGTACCAGAGTTCCCAAAGACGACCGTCGGAGGCGGCGGCGCTGAGCTCGTCGACGTGCTCGAGGGCCATGGGCTCAAGCAGGACGTGTTGCCCGGTCAGTGTGACGGGCGTTACCCAGCGCTCACTCATGCATGATTCTCCATTCAAAGGGATAGCCGGCCGTCATCCTTGATGGTCTTCAAGGCAAAGCTGGAGCGCACGTCATGCACGCCGGGCAAGCCATAAAGCTTGTTGATGAGCAGATCATGATACTCACTGGTCCCGCCAGTCGCGACGCGGAGCAGAAAATCCGATCCGCCACTGACGAAATGCGCCGTGAGCACTTCGGGGATTTGCAGCACCGCCTCGGCGAAGGCCTGCTGTACGGCTTCGGAATGGCCCTTGATCGTGACGTCGACGAACACCGTCTCGGTCATGCCCAGACTGGCGCGGTCGATAATCGCCGTATAGCCGCGGATGACCCCCTGCTCCTCCAGCCGACGCACACGACGCCACACCGGTGTCGGTGAGAGCCCCACTTCCTCGGCCAGTTGCGCATTGGTCAGTCGACCATCCCGCTGGAGGGCAGCGATGATCTTCCGATCTGTAGCGTCAAGCTTCACAGAATCCTTCATAAGTAGATTTTTATTCCTTTAATTATAAATAATTAGAATTTCTATCTAATTATAGCGGTTCTTGTGAGTCAAAAAGCAAGCACATTCCAACTCTGGTCCGGTAGGCTCTGGTTCTTCCTAACGGAACGAGGCCAGGAGGTCGCCATGAGTACCGTATCCATCGCCCGCAAGAATGCTGACAAACCCGATGCCGTCGTCCTCGGCGCAGGTATCATCGGCGTCGCCACCGCCTACTGGCTCGCCCGGTCGGGCCTTCAGGTCACCGTGGTGGATCGTCGGCCCGGCCCGGCGCTGGAGACGAGTTATGGCAACGGTGGCCAGATCTCGGTGAGTCATGCCGAACCCTGGGCCAATCCTTCTGCCCCCGGCAAAGTGCTCACCTGGTTGTTCGACGCAGGGGCGCCGCTGCTCTATCGACCGAAGATGGATCCTGCCCAGTGGAGCTGGCTGGCCCGCTGGATGCTGGAGTGTCTGCCGTCCCGCAGCCGGGCCAACACGCGTCGTATCGTTGAGATCGCCACATTCTCCCGGGAAATGCTGCAGGCAATCCGCGAGCGAGAGGGTATCCGCTACGACGAGCGCACCCAGGGTATCCTTCACTTCTACCGGGATCGCAAGGAGTTCGAGAGTGCCATCCCGGTGGCCGAGATGATGCGCGAGATGGGTTGTGACCGCGAGGTGGTTGATCGGGAGGCAATCCTGCGTCTGGAACCGGCATTCGCCGCCCACGGACAGGACATCATCGGTGGCACCTACACCCGTTCGGACGAGAGCGGCGACATCCATCTCTTCACCCGCGGACTGGCCGATGTCTGCGAGCGCATGGGTGTGCGATTCCTGTTCAACCAGGACATTGAATCTCTGGAGACGGCTGGTGGCAGTGTGCGGGCCGTTCACCTGCGGGACCGGGCTGATGGTGACCGCCCGAGCCGTATAGAGGCGCGCACGGTGGTTGCAGCCATGGGCAGCTACGCTGCGCCGTTCCTGAAACGTTATGGCGTGCGCCTGCCCATCTATCCCGCGAAAGGCTACAGCATGACCATTCCGGTGGGTCCGGAGCATGACGCCCCGACTGTTAGTCTCACCGACGACCAGTACAAGCTGGTCTACAGCAGGCTTGGTGATCGGCTACGGGTGGCGGGCTCCGCGGAACTGGTGGGCTACGACACGGGCATCAATCAGACCCGTTGCAATGCCATTTTCGAGAACGTGCGCAATCTCTTCCCCAATGCAGGGGATTACGAGCAAGTACAGTTCTGGACAGGTTTGCGGCCAGCGACTCCCAGCAACGTGCCCATTCTGGAGCGCCGCGGCTTCGACAACCTCTATCTGAACCTCGGCCATGGCACCCTGGGCTGGACCATGGGTTGCGGCAGCGGCTATGTGGTGGCCCGCCAGGTCGCCAGCGATCTGGGCGCGCCGCAGATCGAGGCCTTTGACGTTGGCGCCGAGCGCGCCCAAGCCCTCCGTCTGGCCGCCTGACCGGGAGCGCCCGACGCGCTGCAATCGCGCGTCGACGCACACCCAAAGAGCAGGTCGGCGCATTGCGCACCATTGCAGTGCAAAATAGTGCCGGCCTGCTGCCGTCTTCCGTTCTCTTGACTCCCCCCGCACGCCAGGTTTCGCGCGCCATGAAGGCTTGACGGGCTTTTCGAGACCACTGGCACCAGTCTCTACCTGCTCAGCCAGACGGTGAACATTCCAGCAGTCAACGCGGAATCCGACATCACCGGCATCGAGGACGCCCTGGCGCACATCCGCGATAATGGCGCCCGCATCGGCATGACTCCAACGTCCACCGATCACTTCTTCTGGGTGATGTTCCTCAACGCAGCGGGCATTCCGCTGGATGAAGTGCGACTCATCGGCTATCCGGACACCGGTAGCCAGGTTCCCGCATTGCTCGCCAACGAGATCGACTTCACCATGCTGAACCTGCCCTCCGGCGGCTCCTTCTTCGAGGATGGTTCGTTCCGGCCCATCGGCGTCGCCCATGACGAACGCCCCGGTCGCCTGCCCGACACCCCAACCATTCAGGAGCAGGGCCTTGAGGTGCTGCACTCCACCAACCGCGGCCTGTTCGCCCCTCTCGGCACGGCCCCGGAACGCATCGAGATCATCGCCGAGGCATTTCGCCGCGCGCTGGAAAACGAGGAGCTCGTGGAGCGCATCACCAACGAGTTCGGCTCCGTGGTCAATTTCCTGCCGCCGGATGAGTACCAGGAATTCCTGGACAACAGCCAGGAAAGCCTGGGCGTCGTGGCCCGGGAAATCGACTTCGACCAGTAAGCAGCGCAGCACATAGCGCAACGCTTCGGGCCGTCAGACGTCATCAGCGCCTGACGGCCCAAGTCCGTCTGAATAATGAAGAGGCACACCATGGTCAGGGACCGCGTCTTTGCGATTGTCGTCCTCTTGTTCACCAGCGTGATGCTCTGGGAAACAATGAGCGTTCCCGGGCCAACAAGCTGGCAACCTTACGGCTCCAACTTTTCCCCCGCATCGTTCTGGTGATCCTTGGCGTTCTCTCCCTGGCCTTGCTGGTGAGAAGCTTCGTGGTTCGTCTGCCGGTGGCCACTCCCACGGATGAGCCCGGCTTGGACGCTGCCGCCTTCTGGCAGCGTTATCGACGAACATTCTTTCTGTTTGCCGGCTTCGGCCTATATGCCTGGCTGCTGCCCAGGCTGGGATTCATTATCGCGTCGCTGCTGTTCGTGGGGTCCATGCAGGCCTTGCTACTCGGTCGAGTCCGCCCGCGCCAGGCACTGATGATCGGACTGCTGACGGTGGGGTGACGCTGGCCCTCTACGCCACCTTCACCTACGGCCTACGCGTTCGACTGCCCTGAGCCGGGAGAGACCCAATGCTGGAACTCTTCATGACAGCCTTCATCGAGGTCAGCAACCTGCAGACCTTGACGCTGATTCTCACCGGCGTGATTGTCGGGATCATCGGCGGCACCGTACCCGGCTTCACCGTGGTCATGGCCATTTTGATGGTGTTTCCTTTCACCTTCGCCATGACTCCGATGAACGGGCTGGCGCTCATGATCGGTGTATTCGCCGGCGGTTACTCCGGCGGCATGGTCTCGGGGATCATGTTGGGCATCCCCGGCACGCCATCCTCCATTACCACCGTCTACGACGGCTACCCCATGGCAAAAAACGGCGAACCTGGCCGTGCACTGGGTATTGCGGTGCTGGCATCGTTCCTGGGCACACTGATCAGTCTCGCCATTCTGATCATGTTCGGCCCGCTGATCGCACGCTACAGCCTGAACTTCCGGCCCTGGGAGATCACCGCGCTGATTGTCTTCGCCCTCACACTGGTGGCGGGTCTTTCCAACGGCGCCATTCTCAAGGGGCTGATCGCGGCGGCACTTGGCTTGTTCATCACCATGGTCGGCTATGACCGCAACGGCAATCTGCGCTACGACTTCGGCATCTCGAGTTTGTCTTCCGGCTTCGAGTTGCTGCCCGTGATGATCGGGGTTTTCGCTTTCTCCCAACTCATGCGCAACCTGGAGTCCAGCGACCAGGAGCGGGCCACCAAGGTGGAAACGCGAATTCACATTCCCTACGGCCTGATCATGCTCGATATGCTCAAGCAGAAGGTTAACGTGCTTCGCTCCTCGGTCATCGGGGCGACAATCGGCGCACTGCCCGGAACGGGTGGCACCGTTGCGAACTTCATCAGCTACGATCAGGCCAAGAAGGCCTCACGTCGCCCGGAGCGCTACGGCAAGGGTATTCCGGACGGCATCGTTGCCTCGGAGTCCTCCAACAGCGCGGTGGTGGGCGGTGCGTTCATTCCCACGCTGGCGCTGGGCATACCCGGCGACCTGCCCATGGCGATCATGATGGGCGTGCTCATTCTGCATGGCATCAGCCCGGGGCCGCTGATGTTCCAGCAGAACCCCATACTCATCGGCAGCATCTACGTCAGCCTGTTCATTGCCGCCATCTTCATGATCATCACCATGTTCCTGTTCATGCGCTGGTTCGCACGGGTATCCCTGGTACCCATCGAGATCCTCGCGCCGCTGGTCCTGTTGTTCTGTGCAGTTGGCGCCTTCGTACTCAACAACAACACGTTCGATGTCTGGGTGCTGTTCATCTTCGGGATTATGGGCTATCTCATGGACAAGGCGGGCGTACCGTTGACGCCACTGATACTCGGCATCATCCTTGGCAGCAATCTGGAACAGCAGTTCATTCGGGCGCTGGAGCTCGACAGCAACTGGACGACCTTCTTCACCCGACCCATCGCCCTGACATTCTTTGTGCTCGCAGCTGTCTCGGTAATCGCCGCGATCCGCCAGAATCGCCGCATGAATCAACGCATACGGGACGGCCAGTCAGACGCGCCGCGTGTCGGTGCCCTGCATCGACAGCCGCGTCTCGCCAATACTCTGCAGGCCATCGCTGATGGCGGCAAGCGGGCATTCTACGAAGGCCCGCTTGCCGAGGATATGGTGCGTCATCTGCAAAGCCATGGCGGGCTGCACACCATGGAGGACTTCGCGGCGGTAGCCGGCGAGTATGTGGAGCCCATTCACAGCCGCTTCCGGGGCATGGACATCTACGAGTGCCCGCCCAATGGCCAGGGCATTATCGCGCTGCTTATCCTGAACATGCTTTCCGGGTATGAGCCTGGTGGCGTTGAACCCCTGTCGGCAGAGCGCCTGCACCGGGAAATCGAAGCCGGCCGACTGGCCTACAACGTGCGCAACGCTCTGGTGGCCGACCCTGCACAGGCCAACGTCCCCATCGACTGGATGCTCTCGGAAGCCCATGCTGAAACATTGCGTGGCCGCATCGATCCGCAGCGCAGGCTGGATCCGCTGCCCGCCGTTACGGCACCAGTCAACGAGGACACCGTGTACATCACGGTGGTGGATCGCGACCGCAATGCGGTGAGTTTCATCAATTCCCTATTCTCCCCCTACGGGAGCGGCATCGTGTCGCCGAAGAGCGGTGTGCTGTTTCATAATCGCGGACGCAGTTTCTCTTTCCAGCCAGGACACCCGAATGCGATCGCGCCGGGCAAGCGCCCCCTGCACTCCATCATCCCCGGCATGGTGATGGAGAACGGGCGTGCGCGCATGCCTTTCGGCGTCATGGGCGGCCACTACCAGGCAACCGGTCATGCCTATTTCCTGTCGAATCTCTTCGACTACGGCCTTGATTTGCAGGAAGCCATGGATCTGCCGCGCATGTTTTCGGAGCCGGGTAGCGATGCGGTTCAGGTCGAGAGCACCATTCCCGCTGAAGTGCGGGAAGGCCTGCAAGCCCTTGGGCATCAGCTGATCGCACCACCGCGGGCGATTGGCGGCTCACAGGCGATCTGGATTGACTGGGAATCCGGCGTACTCACCGGCGCCTCGGACCACCGCAAGGATGGCTGTGCCCTCGGCTACTGATCAGCTAGTCATCCGCTAGCGAGAATGCCGCATCGACGCCGGCCACATGAATGTGGCGGCCGTGCTCCTCCATCAGCGCGCGAATGGCGGCGGGGGGCTCGCGATCGGTGAACAGCGTGTCGATCTGCGTGACATCACCCAGTCGCACCAGGGCGTTTCGCCCGAATTTACTGTGGTCCGTCACCAGCATGACCCGACGCGAGTGCTCGATGATCGCCTGCTGTACACGCACCTCGCGGTAGTCGAAATCAAGCAGCGTGCCGTCCTGATCGATACCGGAGATCCCAATCACCGCGTAATCCGCCTTGAACTGGCGAATGAAGTCGATGGCTGCCTCGCCAATCACCCCCCGGTCGCGGTTTCGTACCACGCCGCCTGTAATGATCACGTCGAAGGTGGGATTGCCACTCATGATGCTGGCAACATTGAGGTTGTTGGTGATGACGCGCAGGTCACGGCGATCCAGCAGGGCCTTGGCCACTTCCTCCGTCGTGGTCCCCAGGGTGATGAACAGCGAAGCCTGGTCGGGGATAGCCGCTGCAACAGCCTGGGCAATACGGCGTTTCTGCTCCAGCCATAAGACCTGGCGTGCGGAGTAGGCCGCGTTCTCGACGCTGGACGGCAGCCCAGCACCACCGTGATAACGGCGCAGCAGGCCGAATTCACACAGGGAATTGATATCCCGTCGTATCGTCTGGGCCGTGACGTCAAAATGCTGTGCCAGGCCCTCGACGGACACAAAACCCTGCTGCCGTACCAAGCTCAGCATCTGCTGCTGCCTACGGTTGAGATCCATGGCCACTCACAACTCGTTCCCGGTGCGGGGCGGCACGCCGCTGGTATGAACCGCCGAACTGCCAGCAAGCTGCCACAGCCCGACCCCCGGGTAAAGCGAACCCGCATCGTCGGCGGCCGGAGACCAACCGGCGACGGCAACGATTCAGGTCGCCAGGCGCGGCAGCGCCCGTCCGTCGGCACGGAACAGATGACAATGCTCCGGCACCATCCGCACGGTCACCTCGGCGCCCTCCTCATAGCGCCGGACGCCCTCCTGCTTGACCACCATCGGCTCGGACTGACCTTCCAGGTTCACGTACAGCAGCGTGCCCTCGCCTAGCATCTCCGACACATAGATACGGCCATGAACCCAACCATCACCCTCGGCCTGGTGGCCGTTATCGATGCCAAGCATCTCCGGACGGACACCCAGCTCAACGGCGGCGCCAGCCTCCAGCCCGGTGGCATCAACAGCGGCCAGCAATTCCCTGCCGTCAGGCAATCGAACGGTTGCACCGGCATCGGACAACGCCGCCACCTCGCCCCGCAGCAGGTTCATTTTCGGTGAGCCGATAAACGTGGCCACGAAACGATTTGCCGGATGGTGGTAGAGCTCAAGCGGCGCGCCTGCCTGCTCCAGGTATCCGTCGTTCAATACCACGATCTTGTCAGCCAGGGTCATGGCCTCGACCTGGTCGTGGGTCACGTAGACCATGGTGTTCTCCAGCCGCTGATGCAGCTTGGCCATTTCCATGCGCATGCGCACCCGCAGCGAGGCATCAAGGTTGGAGAGCGGCTCATCCAGCAGGAACACGTCCGGCTCCCGGAGGACCGCACGGCCGATTGCCACACGCTGCCGCTGCCCGCCGGAAAGTTGCCGTGGCAAGCGATCCAGAAGCTGGTCGAGTTGCAGCATCCGTGCAGCATCCAGCACCAGCTCGCGCAACGCCTCCTTTCCGCCAGGCGGCGTATCCATGCCGAAGGCCATGTTCTGATACACCGTCATGTGGGGATACAGCGCATACGACTGGAACACCATTGCAACACCCCGCTGCTTGGGTGCCACACGATTCACATTGCGACCGCCGATTCGCAGTTCGCCGGCAGTCACATTCTCCAGCCCTGCAAGAATGCGCAACAGGGTGGACTTGCCGCAGCCCGACGGTCCCACGAAGACGGCGAACTCGCCATCCTCGATCCTGAGATCGATACCGTGGATGGTCTCGACATCGTCGAATGATTTGCGCAGCCCGATGAATTCCACTTCTGCCATGTCAGCCCCCTAACCCTTGACGGCACCGGCGGTGAGACCGGAAACGATGCGACGCTGGAAGATCAGCACAAGGATGATCAGCGGCACCGTCACGATCACCGACGCAGCCATGATGTTGCCCCAGGGCAATTCATGCTGGCCGGCCCCGGTGATCAGGGCGATCGCCACGGGTACGGTGCGCTGGTCATTGCTGAGGGTGAACGTCAGCGCGAAGAGGAACTCGTTCCAGGCTGCGATGAAGGCAAGAAGTCCCGTGGTGACCATGGCCGGCCACATGATCGGCATGAAGACCTTGGTGATGATGGTGAAGGGGCTAGCCCCGTCAACAATAGCCGCCTCTTCCAGCTCCTGGGGCAGGTCTCGCATGAAGGTAGTGAGGATCCACACGGTAAACGGCAACGTGAAGATCATGTAGGACAGGATCAGGCCACCGCTGCTGTTGTAGATACCGAGGGTGCGAATCAGCTCGAACATACCCGAGAGCACGGCCACCTGGGGGAACATGGACACACTGAGTATCGTCAACAACATCAGTCGACGACCCTTGAAGTTCACACGGCCCAGGGCGTAGGCCGCCGTTAATCCGAAAAACAGGGACAGCACCACAACCGACACGGACACGATCACGGAATTGAGAATGTTCTGTCCAAAGGGTTGCTGCGCGAAAACCGCTACGTAGTTGGAGAAGTTGATCGATGTCGGAAAATAGCTGACATCGAAGATCGCCGACCCTGAGCGCATCGAAGACACGATGGCGTAGTAGAACGGGAACAGCGAAAGCAGAAGTATGAATACCACCAGGGCATAAAAGCCCACTTTCTTGACGTGATTCATCGCCCGTCCTCCCCGCCGAGGCGCACCCGGCCGAGCATGATGTACATGATGGTCAGCAACGCGACGATGAAAAACAGTGCTGTCGAGGCCGCGGAGCCGTAACCCACCGACTGGAAATCAACCAGCTGCTGCCTGGCATAGATGGACATCGACATGGTCGACGTGCTGTTCGACGTCAGCACGTAGATCACGTCGAACACCCGTAGCGCATCCAGCGAGCGGAAGATCACCGCAACCATCAAGGGTTGCTTGATCAACGGCAGTGTCACGTACCAGAAGGTCTTGAGCGGGTGCACGCCGTCCACATAGGCGGCGTCGTAGCAGTCCTTGGGCAGCATCTGCAAGGCGGCCAGGGCCAGCAGTGCCATGAATGGCGTGGTCTTCCAGACATCGGCAAAGATGACTGCCCACATGGACAGCTGGTCATCGGCCGTCCAGGCGAGCGGCGCGGCAATCACGCCGATCTGCATGAGCATTTCGTTGATGATTCCGTACTGGTCGTGGAGCATCCAGCCCCACATCTGGGCGGAGACGATGGTGGGAATGGCCCAGGGGACCAGCACCGCCGCACGAACCAGGCCACGCAGCTTGAACGATGCGTTGAGAATCAGCGCAATGGCAACGCCCAGTATGGTCTCAAGCGAGACCGACACCACGGTGAAGTAGAGGGTGTTCCAGACGGACGTCCACCAGATGGGGTCAGCCAGCACCCCGGCCCAGTAACCATCGTAGTTGACAAGGTAGTTCTCGAAGCCGACGAAGTCGGCATCACTAAATCGCCCCAGCCGGGCATCCGTGAAGCTGAGCCAGATGGTGCGGACAAGGGGCCAGCCGGCAACGAACGCCAGCACCACAATCATGGGTGACAGAAACAGCCAGCCCGTGCGCACCCGATGCTGCGCCAAACGCGAGGTCTGTGCCATGGTGATCCTCCAGCAGCATAAAGAGCGGGCCGGCAGCTGCCGGCCCGCTCCCGCCTATCGTTCTACCAGTTACCGCCGCGACTCATGCGCATGTACTCACCGTGGAGCTGCCCAAGGCGGGCTTCGGGCTCGGCACGGCCACGCAAGACATCGTGAACGGCGTTGTAGAAGGCACTGCTGACACGGTTGTACTCCTCGCCAGTCACCGTGGACGGGCGGGGCACCGCGTTGACAAAGGTCTCGTAGAGTTCGCCAAAGAAGGGAACGGCCTCGAGGACTTCATCGTTCTCGTACAAGGCCTCGATGGTGGGGTTGTAGGAAGCCTGAATGGCCCGACGCTTCTGCTCCTCGTAGGAGGTCAGGAACATGACCAGGTCGGCGGCCTCTTCCTGGTGCTCGGAGTACTTGGCGACGGCGAGCTGCCAGCCACCCAGCACGGCAGCCGGGCTGTTATCACCACCGCCGTGAGGCAAGGTGGTCACCCCGACGTTACCCCGAATCGGGCTGTCCTCGGACTGGGCCAATGACCAGGCATAGGGCCAGTTGCGCATGAACACGGCATTGCCCGATTGGAAAACACCACGGGCTTCTTCCTCGGCATAGTTGAGCACGCCCTGGGGGCTGATCCGCTCAATCCAGCTGGCAGCCTCGCTGAGGGCGGCAGCAGCCTCATCGTTGTTGATGGTAATCTGCCCGTCGGCTTCGACGATGTTGCCACCACCATAGCTCGCCACCCACTCGAGCGCATTGCAGGTCAGGCCCTCGTAGCCACGCCCCTGGAACACGAAACCCCACATGCGGGAGTTGCCTTCCTCGCGCTCGGCATTCTGGATGCGCTCGGCAACCTCGGCCATTTCGCTCCAGGTTTCGGGGACGGACTCCCCGTGCTTCTCCAGCAGGTCTTCGCGGTAGTAGAGCACGCCGGCGTCGGTGAACCAGGGCATGGCGATAAGGCGCCCATCCATGGTGTTGTTCTCGACGATGGCCTCGAAGTGTCCGTCGATGGCGTCTCCGGCGTAGTCGGCAAGATCGATGAAATGATCCCCGAGGATGCCTGGCCAGATCACGTCAATCTGGTAGACGTCGATATCCCGCGCCTCAGCGGAGAGAATCTGCTGATAGAGTGCCAGCCGCTCCGTCGTTGAATTCGGGGTCGATACGATTTCGACTTGATTGCCCGTCTTTTCCGCCCAGGCGTCGGCGCCTTCGCGGCAAAGCTCAAGCTCCTGTCCTACGGCGCCGCAGGAGATGGATATGGTCACTGATGCGCTGGCGGGGGCGGTCATGCCCATCATGGCGAGGGCGCCGCAAGTAACGAGAATATTGCGCTTTGCTTTCATTAGGGGTTTCTCCTCCGTTCCCTTCCTTTTTCCCCGGAGTCATTCCGGGATCCGTACTACCTGACTCAGGGTCGCGACTTGTAGTTTTACTACCCTTATGCCGCTTGTTTTTCACCTCTGAACATTGATGAACGTTCATTATGCATAACTTAAGGGGTGATGCCACCCTAAGGCATCAATCGATGAACTTCCTGTAGCTAAAGTACAAGAAAATGCGCTTTGCTGCACTCACTCGACGGGGTCCGGCTCTTCTCCAACCCGCAGAATCTTCATGGTGTTGGTGCCACCCGCCACGCCGGTGAGATCGCCCTTGGTGATCACTACCAGATCGCCGTCGGCAACGGCATTCATTCCACGCAGGCAGTTCACCGCGTCCCGAACAACCACGTTGGGGTTCGCCCGCATGATCTCGAACCCCACCGGATACACGCCCCGGTAAAGCGTTACTCGACGACGCGTCGCTTCATGCTGGGTCAATGCGTAGATGGGAATACCCGAGCTGATCCGCGACATCCACAGCGCAGTGGATCCCGACTCGGTCAGCGAAATGATTGCCCGGGCTTCCAGGTGGTTGGCGGTATACATGGTGGCCATGGCGATGGCCTCGTCGATGCGCTCGAAGTGACTGTCCATGCGATGACCGGAGCGCTGCGTGAACCGCTGACGCTCGGCACCGAGGCAGACGCGATCCATCGCCTCCACCGTCCGCACCGGGTACTTGCCCGCCGCCGTCTCGGCGGAGAGCATGACGGCGTCGGTGCCATCCATCACCGCGTTGGCCACGTCCAGCACTTCGGCTCGCGTTGGCGCAGGCTGGGAAATCATGGATTCCATCATCTGGGTGGCGGTGATGACCACGCGGTTCAGGGCGCGCGCGACGGAAATGATGCGCTTCTGCACACCCGGCAATTCCGCATCGCCGATTTCCACGCCCAGATCACCGCGGGCCACCATCACCACATCGGAGGCGACGACGATTTCCTCGATGGCGTCGACCGCCTCGGCGCGCTCGATCTTGGCAACAATGCCGGCACGGCTTCCCGCCTCGGTCAGCAGCGCCCGAGCCGCGTGAATGTCATCCGCGGAACGCGGAAACGAGACGGCCACATAGTCCACCTGCATGGACGCCGCGGTCACGATATCCTGGCGATCCTTGTCGGTGAGGGCCCCCGCGGACAACCCCCCACCCAGACGATTGATGCCCTTGTTGTTCGACAACTGGCCGCCGAGTTCGACCTCGCAATGGACGCGCGCGCCCTCCACCTCCGTCACCCGCATGACGATGAGGCCGTCGTCCAGCAGGAGCCGATCGCCAGGGCTGACGTCCCTGGGTAAGTCCTTGTAGGCGATACCCACCCGTTCGCTGGTGCCGGCCTCGGCATCGAGCTCGGCGTCCAGACAGAAAGCAGCGCCCTCTTCCAGCGTGACCCGCCCGTCCCGGAACCGATCGATACGAATCTTCGGGCCCTGCAGGTCAGCGAGGATCCCCACATCCCGGCCAACCGTGGCCGCTGCCTGCCGAACGCGCTCGGCGCGGCGCTGATGATCCGCCGCCTCTCCATGGGAGAAGTTGAGACGGAACACGTCGACACCAGCGCGAATCAGCTGTTCGAGAATCTCCGCACTGTCGGATGCTGGTCCGAGCGTGGCGACGATTTTTGTTCGGCGTGGCATGGCACTCCTCCTCTCGGCCGACCCATCGTTAGGCGATAGTCGGCGATTATTATTGTGCAGCCCGCATCAGCGCACCGGCTGTGTCGAGCATGCGATTGGAAAATCCCCACTCATTGTCGTACCAGGCGCAGACCTTGACCAAACGCCCTTCCGTAACCCGGGTCAGGGACGGATCGTAGGTGCAGGACGCAGGATCATGATTGAAATCCATGGATACCAGGGGTTCATCACAGACATTGAGCACACCCTTCATGGGGCCGGCCGCAGCCTCTCTCAGCAAATGGGTCACTTCTTCGGCGCTGGTCTCCCGAGCTGCATCGAATGTCAGGTCCACCAGTGAAACATTGATAGTCGGCACACGCACCGCAAAGCCATCAAGGCGCCCCTTCAGTTCCGGCAGAACCAGACCAACCGCAGCCGCCGCACCGGTCTTGGTGGGAATCATCGACTGGGTTGCAGAGCGCGCCCTGCGCAGATCCTTGTGATAGACATCAGTGAGAACCTGGTCATTGGTGTAGGAGTGGATGGTAGTCATCAGGCCACGCTCCACACCAATGGACTCGTGTAATGGCTTCACCATCGGTGCCAGGCAGTTCGTGGTGCAGGAGGCATTGGAAATCACCTGGTGGGCAGCGGTGAGCACATGATGATTGACACCGTAAACGATGGTGGCATCGACGTCACTGCCGCCCGGCGCGGAGAGGATCACCTTCTTCGCACCGGCTTCAAGGTGCGCGCCGGCCTTTGCCTTGCTGTTGAACATCCCGGTGCATTCCATGACCACGTCGACATCCAAATCGCCCCAGGGCAGGCGTGACGGGTCCCGTTCGGCGAACACGCGAATCCGATCCCCATCCACTAGCAGGTCATTTCCATCGACACTCACCTCCGAGGCAAATCGCCCGTGCACGGTGTCATACCGGGTCAGGTGCGCGTTGGTCGCTGCATCACCCAGATCGTTGATAGCCACAATCTCGAATTCGTCACGTCGGGCGGTCTCGTAGAGAGCTCGCAGCACGTTGCGGCCAATACGTCCGTATCCATTGATCGCCACTCGGTAGGCCATGTCAGTCTCCTCGTCTTGTCCATTTATGCCGGCCAGGCCGGCGCATCCATTTCGGCCGGGCGGTTCCTGCCGCCGCGGCGCACTTCAGTCAGATCGTGAACTCGTGTCAGGCAGCGGGAATCGCAACCAGTCGGTGCGGCGGCTATCCACGTCTGCCCGCGTACTGGCCAGGGGAGCCGACAGGCTGGTTGCCGTCTGCCGGTCCGGAACGCGAAAAGCCTGCATGAGACCGCTGTTTCTCGCCGATCCCTCATAACTCTCGTGAACATCGCCGAGGAGAAGGTTGACCTGCCCGTCGGCAACGAACATCACACCGCTGGTCATGGTGGTCGGCCCCACATATCGCCAGCCACCCCGGATGGTGCCTATGGCAAAGGCAACCTCTTCGCCAGCCTCCGCCGCCGCCAGGGCCAATACCAGGGGCGCTACGATACGGTCCAGTTCCTCGGGTTCGAACAAGGCATCGCCAGGCAAATCCCGGTTACCGCCGCCCCAGGCGGGACGCAGCCCCAGAACTCCGCCGCGAGCAGGCCCTGCATCTTCGTCTTCCAGATACAGCGACGCCAGGCGTTCACGCAGCCAGTCGACTTCGATATCCACCGGATGCCGAGAGGGCTCCGCATCGGCCGGCAGGGTCTGTCGGCGTACGAACCAGGGATCCTGCCGCCAGTGAACTTGTACAACCCGGCTATCCGACTCGTTGAGTTGCTGGCGCACCGTACGACCACTCGCCGCACTGAGACCCGTCAAGGGGCGATAGCCTTCGCCGGAGGTCGCACAACCGCTCAAAAGCAGTGCAAACCCGACGACGATCCCCACAACCGCAAGCCAGGCCGCAACAAGGGAGGCACGTCTGGTGGCAGGTTGGCTATCCATTGCCCTTCTCGCCGTATGCGTGACTCACCGAGGCAGCCGCCAGACGCTCGATACGCGCCCAGTCCCCCGCGGCCACGGCATCAGCAGGTGCCAGCCAGCTGCCGCCCACACAGGCCACATTCGGCAGGGCGAGAAAGTCCCGGCAGGTTTCGGCCTTCACGCCACCCGTGGGGCAAAAGATGAGATCGGGGAACGGTCCCGCGAGCGCCTGCAGCATGGGCACACCCCCCGCCTGCATGGCGGGGAAAAGCTTCAGGCTGGTAAAACCATGGCCACGCGCGTGCATGACCTCACCCGGCGTCATTACCCCCGGCAGGAAGGCAATTGCCGAGTAACGCGCCGCATCAGCCAATTCGCTGGTCAAACCGGGACTCACGGCAAACTGGGCGCCGATCTGTTCAGCTTGCAGCAGATCCTCCGGCCGCAGGACGGTGCCAACGCCGACGACTGCGTCGGGCACTTCCCGGATAATGGCCTCGACAGCGCGCATTGCGGTAGCAGTGCGCAAGGTGATCTCGAGGACCGGCAGCCCACCGGCAACCAGCGCCCGCGCCAGAGGGACGGCCTTGTCGGCGTCTTCGATCTTGAGCACCGGAATCACCGGCGCCAGCTGCATGATTGCCCGAATATCCATGGCGCCATTGGAAGTTGTCATTTCAGTCATGCTCCCCGGGCACTGCCGGCTCGGCGACAGCTCGCAGGGCACCGTCGAGCAAAACGCTCATGGCACCCTGCTCCGCCCCCGAGGTGACGGCGCGGAAGTTGTCGAACAATTCGCGCCCCATCCCCACATGCTGCGCGGCGAGCGACGGCGACGTGATGTCACGCGCCTGCCACTCCGTATCATCCACCAGGGCCTGCAAGTTACCCTCAAGGCTGTCCACTCGGATGAGGTCGCCAGTACGTACACGGGCGAGAGCGCCACCGGACAGGGCCTCCGGCGTGACATGAATCGCGGCGGGAACTTTGCCCGAAGCGCCGGACATGCGGCCATCCGTTACCAGGGCAACGCGATGCCCCTGATCCTGCAGCACACCGAGAATGGGGGTGAGCTTGTGCAACTCCGGCATGCCACAGGCCCGCGGACCCTGGAACGGCAGCACGGCGACCATGTCCCCGACGAGCTCTCCGGCCTGGAAGGCGTCGATCATTGCCTCCTGACTCTGGAACACCCGGGCCGGCGCTTCGACGACGCGGTGCTCGGCAGCAACAGCCGAGGTCTTGATTACGGCCCGACCGAGATTGCCCGTAAGCAGTCGCAGACCACTCTGGCCGTCGAATGGATCAGCTGCGGTTCGGAGCACATCGACGTCGCCGGACTGGATCGGAGCTTCTCGCCAGACCAGCTCACCGGCCTGTTGCACCGGTTCGCGGGTGTAGTGGCGCAGACCAGGGCCGACCACCGTTTGCACATCTTCATGCATGAGGCCGGCGTCCAGCAGTTCGCGAATCAGAAAACCAACACCGCCGGCGGCATGAAAATGGTTCACGTCCGCCTTGCCGTTGGGGTAGACCCGGCTCAAGAGCGGTACCGCGCGAGACAGGTCGTCGAAATCGTCCCAGTTCACGTGAATACCGGCAGCACGGGCCACTGCCACCAGATGCATGGTGTGGTTGGTGGAGCCCCCGCTTGCCAACAGGCCGACGATGCCGTTGATCACTGCCTTTTCGTCGACGATGCGGCCGATGGGGGTGTAATCACCAGCCAGCGCGGTGAGGCCGACCACGCGCCGGGCCGACTCGGCTGTCAGCGCGTAGCGCAGCGACGTGTCGGGATTGACGAATGCCGTGCCCGGCAAGTGCAAACCCATACACTCGAGCACCAGCTGATTGCTGTTCGCCGTGCCGTAGAACGTACAGGTTCCCGGGCTGTGGTAGGACCTGGACTCGGCCTCCAGCAACTCGTCACGGCTCACCTTGCCCTGGGCGAAAAGTTGACGGATGCGCGCCTTTTCCTGATTCGGCAGGCCAGAAGGCATGGGCCCCGCAGGCACGAAGATCACCGGCAGATGACCGAAAGACAAGGCCCCCATCAGCAGGCCCGGCACGATCTTGTCGCAGACGCCCAGGCACAGCGCCGCATCGAACATGTTATGGGACAGGGCCACAGCCGTCGCCATGGCGATGACGTCGCGACTGAAAAGGGAGAGCTGCATGCCCGGCTGACCCTGGGTCACGCCATCACACATGGCCGGCACACCGCCCGCGAACTGCGCGGTCGCGCCGACTTCTCGCGCAGCCTGGCGAATGATCTCCGGGTAATTGCCCAGTGGCTGATGCGCCGACAGCATGTCGTTGTAGGCAGATACCATGCCGATATTGGGCCAACGCAGGGCTTTCAGAGCGGCCTTGTCATCGCCCGGCGAGGCAGCGAAACCATGGGCCAGATTGGTACAGGAGAGCGCGCCCCGCAAAGGGCCTTGTGCGGCGGCAGCCGCGATGCCCTCCAGATAGGGGGAACGTGTCGCCGCGCTGCGTTCGACCACGCGGCGGGTGACCTTAGCCACTACAGAATTCAATATCGCCATGCACCTGTCCTGGGCGTGAAGTGTCGTCATTTTGTAGCTTTACTACAGTTTAGGCGGGAAAACCGTCAACTTCAAGCTCCCATAGCACTATACCTCAGACCTGAAAAATGTCGGTTTCTAGTAAAAAAAGTAGAACAAGACAAAGGTAAAACAGGAACTTTGATCACCTGCCCATTCGTTCAGGAGCATTTGAGACTTGATTGTAGTTTTGCTACAAATTAGTCTATAGACCCCGCTGGCATATCTGCCTGGCCGAGCGACAGGAAAGGAAGGAGTCTCGTGTGTCCAAGTCCACCCCCTTCGACATCGTCATCTTTGGCGGCAACGGCGACCTGGCGCTGCGAAAGCTGCTTCCCGCCCTCTATCACCGCCACCGGGACGGGGCACTCTCAGATGACGGCGGCATCATCGGCGCCGCGCGCCGCGGACTCAGCCGCGAGGACTACATCGCCGAGGTACGTGAGGCATGTGTCCGCCATGTCGGCATCCACTTCCAGGAGTCCGTCTGGGAATCGTTCGCCAAGCGACTCGACTATGTGAAGCTTGATGCCACCAAGCTGGCCGATTACCAGGGGCTGGCGGACCGTCTCAAGGCGCAACCGCAACGCACCCGTATCTACTACCTCTCTACGGGACCGGAGCTGTTTTCCGGTATTTGTCACAATCTGGCGAGCAGCGGGCTGGTCTGCCCCGAGTGTCGTGTTGTCCTGGAAAAACCCCTCGGCCGGGACCTCGCCTCTGCCGATGCGATCAACGAGTCCGTCGCAGAAGTATTCGCAGAACGCCAGATCTATCGCATCGACCATTACCTGGGCAAAGAGGCGGTGCAGAATCTGATCGCGCTGCGCTTCGGCAACGCGCTGTTCGAGCCCCTGTGGGGCAGGAGCAGTATCCGCGACGTGCAGATCACGCTGGCAGAGCAGGTGGGTGTCGAGAACCGCGGCCCGTTTTATGACAACACCGGCGCCCTTCGGGACATGGTGCAAAACCACCTGCTGCAACTGCTCTGCATCATCGCCATGGAGCCACCCACGAGCATCGACCCGGATGCGGTACGGGACGAAAAACTCAAGGTACTTCGTGGCCTGCGGCCGCTGGAAGGCAAAGAGGCAGTCCTCAATACCGTGCGCGGCCAGTATCGCGCCGGCGCCATCGGCGGCTCGCCGGTACCCGGCTACCTGGAGGAAAACGGGGTCTCCCCGGACAGCCGCACCGAGACCTTCGTCGCCCTGAAGACAGAGATCGACACCTGGCGTTGGGCTGGCGTGCCCTTCTTTCTGCGCACCGGCAAACGGATGCAGGACCGGGTCGCGGAGGTCGTAGTCAACTTCCGGCAAGTGCCTCACTCGATATTCAGCCAGGCGCAGACTCCTGGCGCCAACCGGCTTGTCATTGAATTACAGCCCGATGAAGGGGTGCAATTGCATCTGATGGCAAAGGCCCCGGGCGACGACATGGAGTTGCGTCCGGTGGCACTCAACCTGGATTTCGCAAAGACCTTCACCACCCGCAAGGCCGACGCCTACGAACGCTTGCTGATGGACTGCCTGCGGGGTCGGTTGACGCTGTTCATGCGCCGCGATGAAGTGAATGCGGCATGGCGATGGATTGAACCGATCCTTGATGCCTGGGATCACCAGGGCGACGCTCCAAAGGCCTATACGGCCGGCACCTGGGGCCCTGCTGCGTCGAGCGCCCTGGTCGGACGGCAAGGTTACGCCTGGCATGAGGAAAGCTGACATGGCCAACGGGGTCAGGCCACCGCGGGTCATGGAGCATCGCTTCAAGGATCGCAATAGCCTGGCAGGCGCACTGGCCGCCGACGTCTGCGACTGGCTGGGCACCGGGCTCAGCGCAAGGCCGCGTGCGAGCCTGATCGTCTCCGGCGGCAGTACGCCACTGCCGCTATTCCATGCGCTGCGTGACAAGCCACTGGCCTGGGAGCGGATCGACGTTACCCTGGCGGACGAGCGCTGGGTTTCACCGGACCATGCCGACAGCAATGAACGACTGGTGAGGCAGGAACTCCTGCAAGCCAAAGCGGCGGCGGCTCGCTTTATTCCGCTGAAGACGACGGCGGCAACGCCTGAACAGGGCCTGTCGGAGTGCGAAGCTCGCCTGGATGACCTGCCCCGGCCACTGGATGTGGTGATTCTGGGCATGGGTGGAGACGGCCACACCGCTTCGCTCTTCCCCGGCAGCGAGGCGCTCGCCAAAGGGCTTGACCCGGAGGGAATCGCGCGCTGTGTTGCCTGCACCCCGGGCACGGCACCCTACCCGCGACTTTCCCTAAGCATCAGCACCCTGCTCAATGCCAGGCGCGTCGTGCTGCATATAGTTGGCGCGGACAAGTGGGCGGTGTACCGTCAGGCCTGTGAGGCTGGCGAGCCGAGCAGCCTGCCCATCCGTGCCGTGCTGCATCAGAACCGGGTACAGGTCGATGTCTACTGGTCTCCGTGAGAAACCCTGGCTGCTCGCCGATATCGGGGGGACCAACGCGCGTTTTGCCATACAGCAAGCAACGGGGGGCGCTCCCGAGCAGCAGCGGGTTCTGGCCTGTGCCGACCATGCAACACTGACCGAGGCCGTCGAGGCCTACCTGATCACCACGGATGGCCCGCGCCCGAAACAGGCCGCCATGGCGATCGCCACGCCGGTAACTGGCGATCACGTCCGCATGACCAATCACCATTGGTCGTTCTCCATCGAGCAGACCCGCCGGGCCCTCCATCTGGCCGAGTTGCATCTACTGAACGACTTCACCGCCCAGGCGCTGGCGGTACCGCACCTGGCGGCAGCCGACAAGACGCCACTGGGCGGCGACACTCCAGCACCCGGTTGCGCCATCGCCGTGCTTGGCCCAGGCACCGGACTTGGGGTCTCCGGCCTGCTGCCGGCGGCGGATGGCTGGATTCCGCTACAGGGTGAAGGTGGCCATGTCAGCTTCAGCCCGGCCACGGACCTCGAAATCGAACTGCTGCGCACGCTGCGACAGAATCATGACCATGTGTCCGCCGAGCGTGTTGTCTCCGGGATGGGGATTGCCAACATCCATGGGGCGCTGGTGCAAATCCACGGACAAGCGGGGGATTCGCTGAGCGCGCCAGTGATTGTCGAGCGTGCGCGCCAGGGGGATTGTGAACTCTGCCTTCTCACCCTGCGCACGTTTGCGGGCATTCTCGGCAACGTCACCGGTAACCTGGTACTGACGCTCGGTGCCCGCGGTGGCTTCTATATTTGTGGCGGTATCGTGCCGCGCCTGGGCGCGTTGTTCGACCGAGACCTGTTCCGGCAACGCTTCGAGGCCCACGGCCGATTCAGTGACTATCTCGCCCCCATTCCCGGCACGCTGGTCACGGCCGCGCAGCCCGCGCTCATGGGCCTGGCGCGGGGGTTCACGCCACTGCACGCAAGATGAGCAACACCACTTGCACGTCGCCGGAACGGATCAGCGTGCTACTGTATTCAACAACCACTCCAGGAGTCATCGCGCGATGCTAGCCCGAATCAAGGCCTTGAGAAGCGGTCTTCGGCGATCCGAGCAGAAAGTGGCCGATCTCGTGCTGAACCGCCCCAATGCCGTGATCAGCGCCCCGATCGCCACCATCGCGGAAGAGGCCAACGTCAGCGAACCGACTGTGATCCGCTTCTGTCGCGCCATTGGCTGTGCGGGCTTTCAGGATTTCAAACTCCGGCTTGCCGGCAGCCTGGCCAGCGGCATCCCGTATATCTATAGCGGAGTCAATCCTGGCGACCGCGCCGAAGATCTCTCCGCCAAGATCTTCGACCGAGCCATCGCCACCCTGGTGCAGGTGCGCAACCATGTGAACACCGACGCCCTGGAGCGGGCCATCACTTTGCTGGCCAACGCCGATCGCATCGAATTCTATGGTCATGGCGCATCAGGCATCGTGGCGCAGGATGCGCAGCACAAGTTCTTTCGTCTGGGTGTGCCAACTGTGGCCTATACCGACCCACACATCCACAGCATGTCGGCGGCCATCCTCAAGCCCGGAAGCGCAGTGGTGGCCATTTCGCACACGGGGCGTTCAGCGGACATTGTTCGCAGCGCGGAGCTTGCGCGTGAGGCGGGTGCCGACGTCGTGGCAATCACAGCCTGCGGCTCACCCCTGGCGGAGGTCAGTTCCGTGGCCCTGTTCGCAGATGTCTCGGAGGACACTGACACCTACACGCCCATGACCTCGAGAATCGCGCATCTGACGATCAGCGACATACTCGCGGTGGGCGTGGCGCTGCGTCGAGGCCCGGATCTGGTCAAGCAACTTGAGAAGACCAAGCGCAATCTGGCGGAAAAACGCGTGCAGGGCGACCCGGCCTGAGCGGCAAGGTCGCCTGACACCTTTCAGGCGACCTTGATTGCCTCACTGTCCTTGTTAAGGCGCACCCGCGTCCGCGGGAAAGCAACGCCATCGGCGTTGAAAAGGTGGCAGTCTTCCTCTTTCAACCCAAGGGATACCTTGTCCCCGATGGAGAACCTGGCGTCACCCGGGAATCGCGCCACCACCGGCTCTTCGGCGGCAGACAGCGCCAGATAGATTAGCGTCGACTCACCAAGATGCTCGATCACGCTGACCTCACCCGTCAATGCGGCGGAATCGGTACTTGTGTCGGCGGCGTGGTCCAGATGCTCCGGCCGCACACCCAGCGTGATGTCATCTCCCGCAGCAGCGCCCTCTGCATTAACCGCCACCACCACTTCTTCGCCACTGGTGAGTCGAATAGTCGCCTGCTCCGAGCTACCGCTGACCATCTCGCCACGCAACAGATTCATGTTCGGCGAACCGATGAATCGCGCGACGAAGAGATTCTCAGGATGATGGTAGAGATCCAGCGGCGCGCCGATCTGCTCCACCCGACCGGCATTGAGCACCACAATCTTGTCCGCCATGGTCATGGCCTCGACCTGATCATGGGTCACGTAGATCATCGTCGCACCCAGCTCCTCATGGAGCTTGGTGAGTTCGATGCGCATCTGGACGCGCAGCGATGCATCCAGATTGGACAGCGGCTCGTCGAAGAGAAACACCTCCGGCTTGCGAACGATGGCACGGCCGATGGCGACGCGCTGACGTTGCCCGCCGGAGAGGTCCTTGGGTTTGCGCTCCAGCAACGGTTCGATCTGCAGGATCTTCGCCGCCTGCTCCACCATGCGCTGGCGCTCGTCCTCCGGCCGGCGGGCGAGCTTCAGCGCGAAACCCATGTTCTCCCGTACGGTCATGTGCGGATACAGCGCATAGGATTGGAAGACCATGGCAATGCCGCGCTTCGCCGGCGGCACGTCGTTGACGCGATTACCCCCGATGTGCAGATCTCCGCCAGTAATCTCCTCAAGACCGGCAACCAGGCGCAGCAGCGTCGATTTGCCGCACCCGGATGGACCGACGAAGACCGCGAATTCGCCATGCTTGATCTCGATGTCCACCCCGTGAATCACCTTGGTGGACCCGAAAGACTTCTCGACATTCCTGAGGACCACGTCTCCCATGCTCTTTTCTCCCTCTACTCCTCCAAGATCGGCAGATCCCCGAACCAGACGCCCCATGGAGGCAGCATGACCTCCCCGCCCGACTCGCTACCGGAAAATCCATGTCCACCGAGGCTCTCTGCACGAAGCCCGCCAGATAGTGGAAACTGGCGCGCCTCGCCTGCCAGGTTGATGGCGACCAACAGACGTTCCTCATCGCAGTCGCGGATGAACAACAGCACATCCTCTGGTGCATCGAGAAACCGGATACTACCGTCTCGCAACGCCGGATGATCCCGACGCCACTTAAGCAGCCTTCGATAGGCATTGAGCACCGAGTCTTCCTGAGTGTCCTGCACATCCACGGCCAGCGCCTTGTGCTCTGCCGGGACGGGCAGCCATGGCTCGCCTCGCGTGAAGCCACCATGGGGCTCACCACGGTGCCAGGGCATGGGCGTGCGGCAACCGTCACGGCCCTTGAAGCGAGGCCAGAACTTGATGCCGTAGGGGTCCTGCAGGCGCTCGTAAGGGATATCCGCCTCGTCGAGCCCCAGCTCTTCGCCCTGATAGATGCAGACACTGCCCCGGAGCGAGAGCAATAGAGCCAGATAGGCTTTGCTCATCTCGGCGCTGGCCTCATCACCACCCCAGCGGGTTACTACCCGCATGACATCGTGGTTGCCGATGGACCAGCACACCCAGCCATCCCCGATACTCTCCTCGAGATCCTCGATGGTCTTGCGGATGTAGGCAGCGCCGGTGCGCGGCGTCAGCAGTTCGAAGGAATACGCCATGTGCAAGCGATTGCGGCCGGCAGTGTACTCTGCCATCGCCTCCAGGGCGTTATCCACGCCGAGCTCGCCCACCGAGGCGCGATCCGTATAACGGTCCAGCAGGGCCCGGAATCGCTTCAGAAAATCGATGTTTTCGGGGCGCGTCTTGTCGTAGACGTGATCCTGGAAAATGTAGGGGTTGTCCGGAGGCGCAGTCGTCGCCGCATAGGGGTCGCGCGCCGGCGGGTTGGAACGCAGCTGCTGATCGTGGAAATAGAAATTCACCGTATCGAGCCGAAAGCCGTCGACACCGCGATCCAGCCAGAACTGCACGTCGGCGAGCACGGCATCCTGCACGTCCGGATTGTGGAAGTTGAGGTCCGGCTGGCTGGTCAGGAAATTGTGCAGATAGTATTGCCGGCGCCGGGTACCCCACTCCCAGGCGGATCCACCGAAGATCGACAGCCAGTTATTGGGCGGTGAACCATCGGGCTGCGGATCGGCCCAGACGTACCAGTCCGCCCGCGCATTGTCGCGGCTCTCGCGGCTTTCGATAAACCACGGGTGCTGGTCCGAGGTGTGACTGAGCACCTGGTCAATCATCACCTTGAGCCCCAACGCATGGGCCTTGATCACCAGTGCGTCGAAGTCCTCGAGGCTACCGAACATCGGATCGACGTCCCTGTAGTCGGACACGTCATAGCCGAAATCCTTCATGGGTGAACGGAAAAACGGCGACAGCCAGATCGCATCAACGCCCAGCGAGGCAATGTAGTCCAGCTTCTCGGTCACGCCCCGAAGATCGCCGATTCCGTCGCCAGAGGTGTCGAGGTAGCTCCGCGGGTAGATCTGATATATGACGCCTCCGCGCCACCAGTTCTGATCGTCTCGCTTCATGAAAACCCTGTCTTCGCCCCATCCCGAGGCTGCTGTTTACGAATGCCGGCGCTGCAATCCGTGTCTTTGCCCGCCGCCGGCGATCGCGGGCCAGACAATAAACCGGGGCGGATGGGTTTGCAGCCCAACCGCCCCGATGTGAACGGCATCAAGCCGTTGCTATCGGTCTACCACCAGGTTTCCGCCTGGAAGCCGTAGGTAAAGCCGTCGGTGCTGCCGTCGAATACACCATTGGCGATACCTGCCTCGTCTGCGGCATCGTTCCAGGTGGCGTAGGTGACAAATGCCCGCAGGTTCGGCCGCGAGAAGAAGGCCATCTCGGGGCTGAGCTGGGCTGCGAAGGTCACCTTCGTCAGGTTGCGGCTGTCACCCTCCTCCGGGCTTACGTAGTCGTAGCCGATCTCCGTAGCCAGGTCAAAATACTGGTTCACATGGTAGATCGGGCGGATGCCCACCGAGTACCAGGTCTGCACGTCGTCCTGATCCTCGTAGACGGCGGTGAACATGCCGGACCAGTTGTCGGTGACCTGGAACAGCAGCTGCTCAACCACGCGAAGAACCTTGGCATCGTCGTTCAGGCCAATGGCACCGGCACCCGCCTGCGCGCCGTAGGGGCCCGTGCCATACTGGACAGCCAGCTTGTTGAAGCCGCCAAGCACACCGTCCTGGAAGTGCTGAATGGTAAAGAGCAGGCCGTCATCGCCGTCAAAGTCCTCGGCGTCCAGGTCGTCAAGATCTTCGTCATGACGGGCGTAGGTCACACCCAGCTCCAGGGCACCGCCCGGATTCACGGCAATATTGCCAAGGCGCAGATCGTGGGACTCGAGGGCTACGGTTGACGAATCAAAGCTGCGATCGGTATCGCGGCGATAGGCATACGACAGATCGGCGAAGCCGAGATCGACACCCTGGACGCCGGCGCCCGGGCCACTGTTGTTCCAGTAGAAGTAATCCGTGATGTGCACGTCGTGCCGCTGATAAAAGCGCTTGCCGACCCAGAAGCTGGCGTTGGCGAAGGCACCGCCGAACAGGTTACCGGCCTCGACGTAGGCTTCGGGAATCCACCAACCGTCACCCGTTTCAGAATCGACAATCGGCTCGTAGGATGCGTCCTGATCGGTGGCCAGGGCGAAGCGGGTCTGCACCCGGAAGTACGCCCCGTCCGGCCCCTCGAAGATATTGGTCCCCAGGCCGATTTCGGCATAGGTTTCACATTCGTTACCGAGACGGTACTTGCTGCTCGCACCGGGAAGTGCGAAGCACTCCTGCGCGCCACCTTCCGAGTTACCACCCACACCGGAGCGCAGATACCCACTGAAATCAATGGCGAGAGCGGTTTGCGTCACCATTGCGGCGGACGCCGCAGTCAACGCAGGCAGTACTGCTTTGCGGAACTTGGTCATTGACCCCTCCTTTTCATATTCGAACAGGCCGCTCTAGGGACGCGGCTTATCGTGGCCGGACAAAGCCGGCGGCTTCCATACCGGGGATGACACGCAGGAAACGAGAACCCCCATCAATGATCCGGTAGAACCGGACGACAATCTGTGGCCTCGCAACAACGAAGGTTGCTTCAGGACGACAGACTTGTAGCAAAAATACCGGATTAATGGTTGTAGTCAATCATAAAGATGAACAAATACGCGCATTTATTTTTAAATAATTGTTTTTTATATATTTATAAGAACTTTATTCTTGTAGCTTGGCTACATATGATGACGCAGCGCAACATGCTGCATGTTGACAACAGGGGAAGGAAAATCAGAAAACGGCGCCCGAGAGGACGCCGTGCAGAAGAGGGCTGGCCCAGGGTCTCGCTAGCGCTTCAGCAAGTGGTAGATTTCTTCCAGCTCCACGCGGACCTGGTGAATCACCTGCTGGCTCTGGTTGAGGTCTTCCTTTGCATCATCACCTGAGAGGCGCTGACGAGCACCGCCGATGGTGAAGCCCTGCTCATAGAGCAGCGACCTGATCTGGCGGATGATGATGACATCCTGTCGCTGGTAATAGCGACGATTGCCCCGCCGCTTCACCGGGCGCACCTGCGGGAACTCCTGCTCCCAGTAGCGCAGAACGTGGGGTTTGACCCCACAGAGCTCACTGACCTCACCAATTGTGAAATACCGTTTGGCGGGGATCGCCGGCAGTTCGTTATTGTTCGCTGCTTCCAGCATAGGCTTCCACTCGCGACTTCAGCTTCTGGCCCGGGCGAAAAGTCACCACGCGCCGCGCTGAAATCGGGATCTCCTCTCCGGTTTTTGGATTGCGCCCTGGGCGCTCGCTTTTGTCTCTGAGATCAAAGTTGCCGAAGCCGGACAGCTTGACGCTGGTCCCATCCTCCAGCGCCGAGCGGATTTCCTCGAAGAAGGATTCCACCAGTTCCTTCGCTTCGCGCTTGTTCAGCCCCACTTCCTCGAACAGGCGCTCGGCCATGTCAGCCTTGGTCAATGCCACTGAAACTACCCCCTGAGTTCCACACCGAGTTCGCTGCCGAGGCTGGCCACGACGCGCTCCACGATGTCATCACAGTCAATATCCGTAAGAGTGCGCGAGAAATCCTGTAATATCAAGCCTATACCCAGGCTTCTTGCGTTCTCGCGCACACCCTTGCCCCGATACACATCAAATAGCACGATTTTCTTCAATGTCTCCCCCCCTGCGCGGAGGATGCAGTCCCGTACCCGGGCTTCGGAAACGGACTCATCCACCACCAGGGCCAGGTCCCGCCGAATGGACGGATAACGCGATAGCCCGCGATAGGCAGGCACTTGACCGACCTGCAGAGCGGCGAGTTTCAACTCGAACAGGAAGACCGGCCCGTTGAGATCCAGCGCCCGCTCCACCGATGGATGCAGCGCACCCAACCAGCCCACCACCTCTCCATCAAGATCAATCCGTGCACTCTGCCCGGGATGCAGCGCCGGATGCTGGTCCGCCACATAATCGAATGCCGTGGCATCTCCACGCAGTTCGGCCAGGGACTCGACCACGCCCTTCAGATCAAAAAAATCCACCACGCGCCGCGAGGCTCCCCACTGCTCCGGCAGTGCAGCGCCAGCGATCACCCCCGCGACAGCACCGTCCTGGGTGAGGGCGTCCAGTTCGCCGCGAAAGCGAAGACCTGTCTCGAACAAACGCAGGCGCTCTTGCTGTCGACTCTGGTTCCGTGCTGTGGTTCGCAGCAACCCGGGCCAGAGACTGGTCCGCATGACTGCGAGGTCGGCAGACAACGGGTTCGCGAGGGCGACGGGCTTCCAGTCCGGATCGACCAATTCCTGGACCCGCTCATCGACGAAGGCGTAGTTCACGGCTTCATGGAAGCCGTCAGACACCAGGTGTTGGCGAATCCGCGCAAGGGAAACATGGGCCTCCGGCTGCGGTGACACAGTCACCGGCGTTGCTGGATGACGAACCGGAATGCGGTCATAGCCGTAGACGCGGGCCAGCTCTTCGATCAGATCCGCCTCGATGGAGATATCAAAGCGATAGGCGGGCACGCTGACCTGCCATTCCTCCGGACCGCCTTTCACAGTCAGGCCAAGCCGCTGCAATACGCCGGTGACGGTCTCCCGCGGTATATCCGTGCCGAGCAGGCGACTGATGCGGGAGGCACGCAGATTGACGGTTCGCGCTGGAGGCAGAGCAACGCTGTCCACCACGTCGATAAGGGGACCGGGCTCGCCACCAGCGATCTCGAGTATCAACGCGGTAGCCCGCTCCGCGGCCTGGGCCTGAATGACCGGGTCCACTCCCCGCTCGAACCGATGGGAGGATTCGGTATGCAAGCCGTAGCTGCGGGCGCGGCCGGCGATGGCCATCGGCGAGAAGAAGGCACTCTCCAGCAGGATATCGCTGGTTCCATCTGTCACCGAGCTGGTCTCGCCGCCCATGATCCCTGCCATGGCTACAGGCACCGATTCGTCGGCAATGACCAGGGTTTCCGGCGTCAGTTCGACCGTCTCGCCATTCAGCAGCTCCAGAGCTTCGCCTGCCCTCGCCTTGCGCACCACGATGCCGCCCTGCAAACGCGCCAGATCAAAGGCGTGCATGGGCTGACCGAGCTCGAGCATGACGTAGTTGGTCACGTCCACGACCGGGCCCAGACTGCGGATACCCGCCCGGCGCAGGCGCTCCTGCATCCAGACAGGGGTGGGCGCCGACACGTCGACACCGCGAATGATGCGGCCTACGTAACGGGGGCAATCCGCCGCGGCCTCCAGGCGGATAGGGAGTTGGTCGTCGTGGCGGGGGCTGATGGGCTGCAGTGGCAGGCCGGGGAAATCCACACCTGTCAGCGCAGAGACCTCCCGCGCCAGACCAAGCATGCCCAGGCAGTCACCGCGATTGGGGGTGAGATCCACTTCGATGATCTGGTCATCCAGCCCCAAGTAATGCCGCAGGTCCTCTCCCACCGGCGCATCAGCGGCGAGTTCCATGAGGCCCGAGCCATCCTCGCTGAGCCCGAGCTCACGGGCCGAGCAGAGCATGCCGTAGGATTCGACACCCCGCAGTTTCGCCTTGCGTATCCGCAGGTCTCCCGGCAGTTCGGCACCGACAACGGCCAACGGCACACGCAGCCCCGGCCTCGCGTTCGGTGCGCCGCAGACGATCTGCAGGGACTCGCCACCCGCGTTCACCCGACAGAGCTTCAGGGAGTCCGCGCCCGGGTGCGGTTCGCAGTTCTCGATCTCGGCAACGATCACGCCGCTGAACGGCGGCGCCGCGGGCTCGACGGCATCCACTTCAAGCCCCGCCATGGTCAGGCGATCAGCCAGCGCCGCGGGTGCGTCGGTCACCGGCAGCAAGGTCTTCAACCACTCGGCACTAATTCTCATCCACAATCCTCGTCAGGGCTCGTACCGCGACATGGAGCTGACATCGACAACGGCTAGCGAAACTGCTGCAGGAACTGCAGATCGTTGTCGAAAAAGATCCGTAGGTCATCAACGCCGTAGCGCAGCATGGCCAAGCGCTCAACACCCATGCCGAAGGCATATCCGGTGTAGCGTTCCGCATCGACACCGCAGTACTCGAAGACCCGGGGGTGCACCATGCCGCAGCCCAGCACTTCCAGCCAGCCAGTGCCGCCGCAGACACGGCAACCCTTGCCGCCGCAGTGTACGCACTGCACGTCCATTTCCGCCGACGGTTCGGTAAAGGGGAAATAGGACGGCCGGAAGCGCACGTCCAGATCCCGCTCGAAGAACTCCCGGGCAAAGTCGTGGAGCGCGCCTTTCAGGTCGGCAAAGCTGATGCCTTCGTCCACCAGCAAACCCTCGACCTGATGGAACATCGGCGTGTGGGTGACATCGGAATCGCAGCGATACACACGGCCCGGCGCGATGATGCGCACGGGCACGCCATCGGCCTCCATGACACGGATCTGCACCGGCGACGTGTGGGTACGCAGCAGCCTGGTCGCGTCGAAATAGAAGGTGTCATGCATCGCCCGGGCCGGATGATGCGCAGGAATATTGAGCGCCTCGAAATTGTGATAATCGTCTTCGATTTCCGGGCCTTCCGCGACTTCAAAGCCCATGGTGCCAAACAACCGCTCCATGCGCTCCAGCGTACGCGTGACCGGGTGCAGGCTGCCCACGGCCTCACGCCGGCCCGGAAGGGTCACATCAATGCGGTCGGCGGCCAGCTTCTGATCAAGGGCAGCCTGCTCCAGGGCGCTACGGCGCTGGTCGATGGCTTCCTGCACGGTGACCTTGGCCTGGTTGATGGCCTGCCCCGCGGCGGGCCGCTCTTCGGCGGGCAGCTTACCCAGCGCCTTGAGCTGATCGGTCAGGCTCCCCTTCTTGCCCAGGAATGCGACGCGCACGGCATCCAGCGCCCTGAGGTCCCCGGCTTCGGTGATCTCTTCCTGCGCTTTCGCGACGAGGCTTTGCAATTGTTCCGCGTGATCGTCGGTGCTCATCAATCACAACCATTGGTTAGGGGCGACAGCATTTGCCCGGACCCCGGAGACAAAAAAGGGGAAAGGTTTGCGGCCTTTCCCCTTTCCACCTCGTTCGCCAGGGCCTGACGGCCCCGCGAGTTTCGGCGAATGAGCCGGATTCAGCCGGCCAGCTTGGCCTTGGCCTGCTCCGCCAGCGCGGCGAATCCAGCCTTGTCATAGACAGCCAGATCGGCCAGGACCTTGCGGTCCAGTTCGATGTCCGCCTTCTTCAGACCGTTGATGAACCGGCTGTAGGAAAGCCCACACTGCCGCGCAGCGGCATTGATGCGGACGATCCAGAGTGCGCGGAACTGACGCTTGCGCTGACGCCGATCGCGATACGCGTACTGACCAGCCTTGATAACAGCCTGGTTGGCAACGCGAAATACGCGGCTTCGGGCGCCATAATAGCCCTTGGCCTTCGCCATCACTTTCTTGTGGCGGGCCCGGGCGGTCACCCCTCGCTTGACTCGTGGCATGGTTAACTCCCAGTTCTACTTACGCGTACGGCAACAGCCGACGCACCATTGCAGTGTCCTGTTCGGCGACAAGCGTTGCGCCCCGAAGGTTACGCTTACGCTTCTGCGCCTTCTTGGTCAGGATGTGGTTGGCGAACGCCTTGCCCCGCTTGAACCGGCCGGAACCCGTCTTAGCGAAGCGCTTGGCGGCGCCCCGGTTGGTCTTCATCTTCGGCATTGCCAATCTCCCGTCATAAAAACAGCAGGCCAGCCGCACTGGCTGGCCATGATCGTCACGTAAGAGCCGCTTAGCTCTTCTTCTTGGGCGCCAGCATCATCACCATGGTCCGCCCTTCCATCTTCGGGCGCTGCTCCACGGTTGCGATATCCTCGACGTCCGCCTCGACACGATTCAACAATTTCAGGCCCAGATCCTGGTGCGCCATTTCACGGCCACGGAAACGCAGTGTCACCTTGCCGCGATCGCCATCCTCCAGAAAGCGTCGGAGGTTGCGCACCTTGATGTTGTAATCACCATCGTCGGTACCGGGCCGGAACTTGATTTCCTTGAGCTGGATCTGCTTCTGTTTCTTTCGAGCCGCCTGCTGCTTTTTACTCAGCTCGAACTTGTGCTTGCCGTAATCCATGATGCGACAGACGCTGACGTCGGCATCCGGCACCATCTCAACCAGGTCAAGTTCCGCTTCTTCGGCGCGCGCTAGCGCGTCCTGGATGGACAAAATCCCGAGCTGTTCGCCATCAGTTCCGATCAGCCGCACCTGTTCTGCGGTGATTTCGTCATTGATGCGTTTTTCATCAGCTGAGGGGCCACCACCCCGCTTCCGACTTTTCACGGCGATACCTTAATCCTCCTGTATGTTCGTCGCGAGTCGCGTTTCGGCATCGAGCCTTGCAATGAAGTCATCCAGGGGCATTGACCCCAGGTCTTCTCCAGTGCGGGTGCGAACGGCGACGGAACCGGTCTCGACTTCACGATCCCCGATGACAAGCATGTAGGGGATTCTATGAATCGTGTGCTCACGAATTTTAAAGCCGATCTTTTCGTTTCTCAAGTCGGCAGATGCTCGAAAACCGCGATTGCGCAAGGTTTTTTCCACTTCACGCACTGTATTGGCCTGCCGATCGGTAATATTGAGCACGACAACCTGCTCCGGCGCCAACCACAAAGGCAACGCCCCGGCGTGTTCTTCAATGAGAATACCGATGAACCGCTCGAAGGAGCCCAGTATGGCACGGTGGAGCATCACCGGCTCTTTCCGCTCGCCGCTTTCGGCCACATACGTGGCGCCGAGGCGGCCAGGCAAGGCGAAATCAACCTGGATCGTGCCGCACTGCCAGACCCGCCCCAGACAATCCTTCAACGAGAACTCGATCTTCGGCCCGTAGAATGCCCCTTCGCCGGGCTGCAGCGTAAAATCCAGGCCCTTGTTACGCAACGCGGTATCCAACGCCTCTTCCGCCTTGTCCCAGATGGCATCGGAACCCACCCGTTTTTCAGGCCGCGTCGACAGGGCAATCAGCACCTCATCGAATCCCAGATCCTTGTAGGCGCGGAAAACCAGATCGATAAAATCGGAAACCTCTGACTGCACCTGGTCCTCGGTACAGAAGATGTGGGCATCATCCTGCACAAAGTTGCGCACCCGCATCAGGCCATGCAGCGTCCCCGAGGGCTCGTTGCGGTGACAGGAGCCGAACTCCGCCATGCGCAGCGGCAGATCACGATAGCTCTTCAGACCCTGGTTGAAGATCTGCACATGACAGGGGCAATTCATCGGCTTCACGGCATAAGTCCGCTTTTCGGACTCCGTGTAGAACATATCGTCGCCGAACTTTTCCCAATGGCCTGATTTCTCCCAGAGACTGCGGTCCACCAGCTGCGGCGTGTGCACCTCCTGATAGCCATGGCGCGACAACAGCCGGCGGATATAGTCCTGCAGGATCAGGTAGATGCGCCAGCCCTTGTCATGCCAGAACACCATGCCCGGCGATTCTTCCTGCAGGTGGAAGAGATCCTGCGCCTTGGCGATCCGGCGGTGATCCCGTTTCTGCGCCTCTTCCAGGCGCTTCATGTAGGCCTTCAGGTCCTTCTTGTCGGCCCAGGCGGTGCCGTAGACGCGTTGCAGCATCTCGTTGTTGGCATCACCGCGCCAGTAGGACCCGGCCAGGCTGGTCAGCTTGAAAGCCTTGCAGAAGCGCACGTTGGGTACGTGGGGGCCCTTGCACATGTCCACGTATTCCTGGTGGTGATAGAGCCCCATGGCCTGCACCTCGGGCATATCCTCCACCAACTTGACCTTATACGTCTCACCCCGCTCACGGAAGGTGGCCAGCACTTCCTCCCGTGGCGTCACCTTCTTGATGACGTCGTATTCCTGGGCGATCAACTCGGCCATGCGCTGCTCTATCCGCTCCATGTCGTCGGGGTCGAAGCCCTCGTCATGGCGGATGTCGTAGTAGAAGCCATTGTCGATGACCGGTCCGATGGCCATCTGCGCTTCGGGATAAAGCTGCTTCACCGCCTGCCCAAGCATGTGAGCGCAGGAGTGGCGGATGATATCCAGGCCTTCGGGATCCCGCGGTGTGATGATCGCGAGTTCGGCGTCGGCGTCGATCAGGTCGCAGGCATCCCGCAACTCGCCATTGACCCGCCCGGCCAGGGTCGCCTTGGCAAGCCCCGGGCCGATGTCCTCGGCCACCTGCATGATGGAAACGGCTTCTGGGTAACTGCGCTGACTACCGTCGGGGAGAGTAATAACTGGCATGGCGTTGCTCCACAGTGGTGACCCATACGAGAGGCCACGTGCATGTCAGCCCGCTGTCAGGCAGGCCGCGGAAATCAGAACGCGGCAGTCTACCGTGTCGGCCCTGCAAGTCAACGCGTCAACCGTAAACATGGCCGATTCATCGGACGCTACTCAATAACTTGCAGAGCCAGCGCCATGGACTAGTGTTGTAATAGACCGGTCAATTAGTTGGCAGCTCATGGGCAAGGACACCAAACAGCATTTACTCGAAGCGGGGCTCGATCTGCTGCTTCGGCATGGCTACAACGGCCTGGGCATCCAAGACCTTCTCAAGGCCACGGGGACGCCGCGCGGATCGTTCTACCACTACTTCACGAGCAAGGAAGATTTTGCGCTGCAGGTGGTCGACCGCTACATGGAAGAGGTGCACGCCGGTCTGGAAGCCTGCATTCATGACGCCGCGTTGCCGCCACTGCAGCGGGCACGCCGATTCTTTGAACTCTCACGGGACAAATACGCCCGCGATGGACACCTGGGCTGCATGCTGGGGGCGCTGGGGCAGGAACTCTGCACCGTGAGCGACGTTTTTGCCGCGAAGATCGACTGGTGCTTCTCCGAAGTCGGGCGATCTATCGCGATTGCTCTTGAAGATGCCAGACAGTGCGGCGATCTGCCGGCAGACACCGATCCGGAAGAAATGGCCACCCTGCTGCTGAACTGTTGGGAAGGTGCCGCCCTGCGCAGTCGACTGCGGCGCGACTCGGCGCCACTGGACCAGATGCTGGACTTCTACCTGGCCGCCGCACCGCGCGTGTCCATAGCCAAGACCAGGAACACCCGGGAGACCATTGGGCCGCTCTAGCAAGACGCAGAGCGGAATTTGGGAGGAAGCCCGAAGACGGTGGCGGAAATCCTTGTGAGAGAGCCGCCGAAGCCGAGGGGCAGGAGGTTCGTCATGTTGGAAGTCGATGTTCGCCGTGTTGTGGATGGTGGCCTGGTTCGCGTGAACCTTGCAGGGCTCGCCATGAGTGTGCGAGGACGGTTCATTTTCCCCACAGCCGGGAGTCGTGGACCAGTTCTGGTCGTGCAGTGCGCTGATGTTCAGGATGCAATGGAATGCCTGGACTTTGCGTTGCGCAAGGGTGTGCTGGTAAGCATGTGCAATGCGCAGGACACCGGAGATGCATGGGGCGCCTGTGATGGTGGTATCGCCGTGGACTTGTCGCTACCGGTTACGCAGGCAGCCCGATCGGTCATGGGTCAGAGCGAGCACGACCCACGCCAGCCCGCGATACGGGAAGCCCGCGCGGCCACGTGAGTTGCGAAAGCGACGGCGAGCGCGATCGGCAAGGCCGTCGCGCCCGCCGTCGCCTCTGACGCCAGCCATATCTCGGTCAGGACTGCATCTTGACGATACGGCCGTTCTTCACGATAACGCGCATGCTGCGCTCCGGTTCGCCCAGTAGATCCAGGTTTTCCGCAGGGTTGCCATTGAATAGCAGCATGTCGGCCCAGGCGCCCTCTTCGATGACACCAAGTGGCGCGGGATAAGGGTCGCGGATACCGCAGGCCTGCAGGTAGCGGGCATTGCCGGAGGTCGCCATTCGCAGCACCTCCATGTTGGAAAAGAACCGACCCAGCTTGGCCAATTGCCGGCCCTGCCGTGCAGCGAGTTCGGCATTGAACAGGGTGTCGGTTCCAAAGGCCACATCAATGCCGTGCTTCCGAGCTAATTCATAGGCCCGCACGGTCCCGCGGGCGACCAGCTGTTGCTTGTCGCGCTGTTCCTGCGTGGCCATGGGGTTTGCGTCCTCATCGGCGAGAAACGGCTGCAGGCTCCAGAGCGTACCCGTCTCCGCCACCAGGGCGGCAGTTTCATCATCCATGAGTTGACCATGCTCGATACAGCGAACGCCGGCGCGTATCGCCCGCTGAATCGCCCGGGGCGTGTAGGCGTGAACCATCACGTAGGTGCCATAGTCCTCTGCAGCCTCTACCGCGGCGCGCAATTCATCCTCGGTGTACTGGGAGACCTCGATGGGGTCGTACACGGAGGAAACGCCGCCTCCAGCCGCCAGCTTGATCTGCGTGGCACCCTGCATCAGTTGTTCCCGGACCCGGCGAAGCACCTCGTCACGACCGTCTGCAATCTGCCCGACACCGAGTTCCTCTGAATGACTGGGCGGCGTGCCGGGGAAGCGCGGTAGTTCGTGCAATAGGCGATAGTCGCCATGCCCGGATGTCTGCGAAATCATCGCACCAGAGGGGTAGATGCGGGGCCCCAGAACAAGCCCCTCGTCCACCGCCCGCTTGAGCGCGAACACCGGACCAGCGGCGTCGCGGACACTGGTAAACCCGCGCATCAGCGTGCGCTCGGCCTCGTTGGCAGCGACGATGTGCAGGTATCCGACATCCGCCGTCAGCGCCGCCATCTTGGGCACTGCGGCCATGGTCGCATGCCAATGTGCGTCGATCAGCCCCGGCATCAAGACACCGCCACGGCCATCGATGATCTCCGCGCCCTCTGGCCGGGGAGCCCCGTGATCCCGGACTGCAGTGACCTTGTCCCCCTCGACAATCACCTCCACCCCATCCCGCAGGGCGGCGGACTTGCCGTCGAAGAGCCGCATGTTTGTGAACACCAAGGCCGTGGGATGCGACTCCTGCGGGCGGGAGAGCACACTTGCCGGATAGACCCCGAGTCCGACCGCTGCGACGGAAGCCCCCAGCGCCAGCATCATTCGGCGGCGGGAGAGATCTGCAGAGATACGGCGCGTGTATTTGTTGAAGAGCGGGCTGCAACAAAGGCAGGTTGCGGAATGCTCGGTTACGGGGGACAACCCTGAAATGGCATGCTGATCCATGCGCAAACGTCCTCCTGACGGGTATCCACGCCACGGGCTGGCGAGGTCACAATCTACAATCGGCGACTCGGTAACCGCAAGGTGCCAAACCCCGCCGCACCCCGAGGACTTGGGCTTCAGGCGCGGTCGCTGGCGGGCACACCGATACGACCCGCCCGCAGGGTATAGACGATCCACCAGGGCAACCATGACAGGATCTTGAACAGATGGCCGAGCAGCGCCACGGACAGCGCCTCGGTCGTGGGGATGCCGATCACGGACATCCCCAGCACGAACATCGCCTCGAAGACGCCGAGCCCGCCGCCGAAGGAGATCGGCACGCGGGAGACAAGATTGGCCACGAATGCCACTGCAAGGACATCCACCAGACCCACCGAAACGCCGAGGCCCCAGGCGATCAGCCAGAACGCCGCGCCGGTGACCAGGTTCTCCACCACGGTCAGACCAAGGAACAGGAGAAGTTCGCCGCGATGGCTGCGGAATGCCAGATAGGCACTGTGGAGGTCACGCAGTGTTCGGGCAATGCGCCCTTCGCGCACGCGGCGAAGCAGGCGGTCGTGGACGAACCCATGCAGCCACTCGGAGAACGAGAGCCACATGCCGATCACCAGCCCGACAATCAACGCGGCCGCGAACCAGCCGGTCCAGTACAAGGTACTGCCGAGCACGGCCTGCTCTGCCAGGTAGAGCACGGACACCAGGCAGAGGCTCGCGCCGATGATGAATCCGATACCCCGCTCCACCAGGATGGACGCGATCACATCCCGCGCCGGCAAGCCCTCGCGGCTCGCGCAGACGGTCCGCACCGCATCCACACCAAGCGTGGATGGCAGGACCAGGCCCCAGATGTTGGCGGCACAGTAGATCTGGGTGGCAATGGACAAAGGCATGACGGCGCCGAAGCAGCGCATCAATCGCAACCACTTGTAGGCCATCACCGTGCGCCCCAGGGTGATGGCCACCAGGGCAAGCACCGCCGCCAGCGGGGTGAGCTGCGACATCACTGCCCAGTGCGCTGCAATGCCATCACCGATCCAGACCAGAACCCCGATGATCAGCAATGCAATTGCGAAACGTATCCCGAGTTTCAGCACGTCAGCCCACCAGCTAGGTTATCCAGCCCGCCTCCCGGTAGCCCCGCGCGGTGGCAGCGATACCCGCTTCCAGGGACCAGCGCGGCTGGTATCCGAGCATTCGCTCCGCCTTGGCCGTTGTGAAGCTGCGATTCATCGTGAAGAATTCCACCCGTCGGGGATACAGCGGCGGAGATATCCCGAACGGACGGCACATGACTTCGCACAGGTGAGCAGCGGCCTTGACCGGTGCAACCGGAATGGCCCATCGCGGACGCCTGACGTGCAGTACGTCAGCCACGAGGTCAACGATTTCGCGAATGGAGGCGGCCCGCGGTCCTGCCGTGATGAATACTTCGCCCAGTGCCGCGGGGTTGCTTCCCGCGAGTACGAACCCATCCACCAAATCGTCTACGTAGACCATGTGATACCGGGTATCCCCGGAGCCGATCATGGTGAAAAAACCGCTCTTGATGGCACGAAACAGCTTCAGAAAGCGCCGGTCACCCGGCCCATAGATGGCGGCAGGGCGCACCACGCAACCGGGCAGGCCGCTGGCAAACGCTGCTCTGGCGACCTGCTCACCCTCCCATTTGCTTTCCTGATAGTGATCATTTGGCTTTGCCCGATATTCCTCGTCGGCGGGCGGCTCTTCAATCGGACCGTGGACACCCACCGTGGAGCAGTGCACGAAGCGTCCCACCCCAGCCGTCCCGGCAGCGTCCACGAGATGGCTGGTGCCCTGCACATTGACTCGACGAAACTCCTCGGGATCAGAATGCTCCACCCGATAGCTGGCGGCAACATGGAACACGCAATCGAAGGGCTCCATGTGCTGCTTGATGGCGTTCGGGTCCGTGATGTCAACCGGGCACACCCGGACACCCAACTCCTGCAGGCTTGTCGCCTGCGCCGACGACCGCAGAAACGCGGTCACCCTGTGCCCATCAGCAACCAGGCGGCGCGCAAGCACCCCACCCGCGAAGCCGCTTGCTCCCGTCACGAGCATGTTAGCCATGGCCTGCTCCCTGTTTTTGTCCCCCGCCCGGGGGATAACTGTTGACCATAGCGTCGCGGACTAGCGACAGTATGTTCGCTCCCGCACACACCTTCGCCTGGCAGACGCCATTCGGCGTCCGTTTCCGCGTGGAGAGACTAAGCTTCAGGCCCTGCGGTGGTTGTGCATTGCGCCGATATTCAGGATGCGATGGAGTGTCTCGGCTTCGCGCTTCGCAAGGGGCTGCTGGTCACCATGTGCAACGACGGTGGCGCAGCCGAGGCATGGAATAGCTGCGCTGGCGGCATTGCCGTGGATCTGTCACTCCCGGTCGCCGAAGCAGCCAGCACGGTGATGGGCGTCGGCATGCCCGACGCGATTCCCACCAGTCGCGACCCCGTGTCCATGAGTGGCTAACGTAACGGCCGCGCTGAATCATGGTTCAGCGCGGCCTGCCTCATTCAAGTAATCCCGGCCAGTTGGCATCCCCGCGGGCGATGTTGCCAAGGATATCCCGCTGCCACCGTTGATGGATTGAACGGTTGTAGTTGAGGTACAGGGCGCCGTCATGAATCGTCCACGCATGGGGGTCGATACTCGCGGTGGAGCCCCGGCTGACCGCCCACGCGCAATACCCGCCGTACTGTGGTGCGTACGCCGCCGGGTCGGCAACAAAGCGCTCCCGATGCTCGGCACTGGAAAAGCGCCAGGTCGCCCCATTCCACTGTGCTTCAAACTGGTCACTGCCCGGTGTCGCCTCGCCAAGCGTGAAGTACGCCACCGGATCATAGCCGCGGATGGCAAGCCCGTCTTCGCTGAAAACGGACGGCTGCTGCGCCATCAGGGCGGGCGCAGCCAGCAACAGCAGGGTAGCAAGCACGATTCGAATTGGTGATTGCCAGGCTTTCGATGTATTCATGGCCTTTCCCCTCATGTCTCGGCCCGAACCGAGCGTTGCACAACTCCAAAGACGGCATGCCGTCGGTGCCACGCCACCGTTACCACCGCCAGGAGGATGATCGCCGCCAAGGCCCCCATGCCAGCCTCCAGATGGACGATGTGGGTGAGCACCGCGCCAGTCATCAGACCGGTCAGGGCAAGTGCGGCCAGCCCGGATAGCGGTCGCAGCAGCAGCGAGATCGCGCCGACCACCTCTGCCACGCCGATGAGGTACATGAACCATAAGGGGTAGCCCCATCGCATGAAGGCCTGAACCTCGAACTCCAGGGACAACAACTTGGCGCCCCCCGACAGCAGAAAAATCATGGCCAGGGCGACCGTCAGAACCGTCATCAGGCGACTCGAATCGCCGACCCGAAAGCGTAATCCAGCAGCATCCATCATTGTCTCTCTCCCTCTTGGATAGTGCCCGCGACTGGGCAGTCCACGAGACGTTACGCACGGGTTGGTAGCCAGACCATTAGGAAGATTACTTAATTCATTCGGACGCACTATTTTTCATTTCACGATCAATGGTTTGTGACTAAGTCACTAACCGCTTCCAGCGACTGTGAAAGACTTCAGATCGGTGTGTCGCCAGTCGGACAAAGGCACTGACAACGCCTGTGTGCCACGGGCCGGAACTGGAAAGCACTGCTCCCAAGCGGGCACAAGACCCGCTGGCAATAACGTGAGGACACGACGATGAAAAACATCTTCTCCAAGCGCGCGATCGCTGCCCGGGACGACGATATCGATACAGGCCGCAGGCAGTTTGTCATCACGTCCGCGGCAGCAGGCGCCCTTGCGGCTGCAGGACTTGGCGGAGGCACCCTGCTTGCGCCGTTGCCGGCGCATGCGGTCCGAACCAATGCGCGCATCGTGATCGTCGGCGCCGGTGCGGCCGGCATTTCGCTGGCCTCACGACTCTCCCGCAGCCTGGATGGCGCACGCATCAGCATCATCGACAGCCGGGAGGCTCATTACTACCAACCTGGCCTGACACTGGTGGCGACGGGGGCCTGGGATTCATCCAGGGTGTTCGATCGTACCGAGCGCTATCTGCCCGGAGACGTAGACTGGATACGCGATTCAGTAGTGGCGTTCGAGCCGGAGAGGAACCGCGTGCATTTGCAGCGCGGCACGACCGTGGATTACGACTACCTGCTGGTGGCAACCGGGGTCGAACTGGACTTCGCGGCCATCGATGGCATGGACCCGCACCTGATCGGCAGCAACGGTATCGCCTGCGTTTACGACAACCCTGATCATGCCGTGCGTACCTGGCAGGCCATAAACCGCTTCATCGAGACCGGCGGTGTCGGCCTGTTCACACGGCCGCCGGGTGCACTGAAATGCGCAGGCGCACCGCTGAAGGTGACCATGCTCACCGAGCACGGGCTGCGCAAGGCGGCCAAGCGCGGGCAGGCACAACTCGAGTACTTCGCTCCGGATCAAAATCTGTTCTCTCAACCGGATATCAACGAATTTCTGAAGCAACATTTCCCGCATGAGCGCGACATCGGCCTCAACTGGCAACACCGCCTCATCGCCATTGATCCGGGCCGCCGCCAGGCCACCTTCACCACCGGGGACGGTCAGCGGACGCTGGAGTACGATCTGATCCACGTCGTACCGCCCATGCGCGCCCCGGCAAGCATTCGGCAGAGCGAACTTGCCTGGGGAGACGGCAGCTTCACCGGATGGCTTGAGGTTGATCGCCACACCCTGCAACACCAACGCTACCCGAACGTGTTCGGCGCCGGTGACGTGGTCGGGACCCCCGTCGGCAAGACTGCGGCAAGCGTCAAGGCACAGGTGCCGGTCGTGGTGGACAACCTGCTTGCGGTGCTGCAAGGGAGCGAGCCACCCGCCCGCTACAACGGGTACACCTCATGCCCCCTCATTACCGAGCAGGGACGCGGCATCCTGGTGGAATTCGACTACGAGATGAAGATGGTGCCGTCATTCGGCTTCATCAGCCCGTATCGGGAGCATTGGGTGCCCTGGCTCATGAAGGACCGCATGCTTCACGCGGCCTATAACGCCATGCTGCGCGGCCGCATCTGACGGCGAGGAGAACTGAACATGGCATTCTCATTGATGGGTATTATCGCTGTTCTGCTTGAGTTCCTGCGGCCGTTCCTGCTGCCGCTGGCGGCCCTGCTGCTCGTGGAACTCGTTCTGCTTGGCGTGCTGGTCACACAACGCCATGCCTTGCGCCTGCGGCCGGCTGCCCGACTGTCTGCCGGTGTTGGTGTAGCGTCCGGGGCATTGCTCGCGCTCATGCTCCCTGCCTGGACCGGCGCAGGCCTCGGCCAGTTAAACGGTGTACTCGATTATGCCTCGCTGATCGCGGCAGGGGTCGGTCTGGGCGTTGCCGTGGCCTGCCTGCTTTACCCTCCGCTGCAGTTACTGTTCAGACTCCCGGTAACGGCACCCGTCGGGCGGCCGCGGACCTTGGGCAGCGTTCCGCGGTGACATTGTCACAGACGGACATAGCGACCGACCGATAGCCTGCGGAGACACTGTTCAACTTTCGAGGAGAATCACCTGTGATCAGAACGTTACAACTCGCACTCTGCCTTTCGCTCGCCGTTCTCGCGTCATCGACACTGACCGCCGGTGAACATGGGGGAAGCAGCCCCAAGCTGCTCACCATCATCACGTCGGACTCGAACGAGACCCAGGCCATGGCGCTGATCCTGACCATGCATTACACGCGCGGCGGCGGTGAGGCGAGGATTCTGCTCTGCGATGCCGCCGGGGAAATGGCCGTGGCCGACTCCGAGATGGGGGGCACAGTGGTCCAGCCGGCGGACCGCTCGCCGCGGCAGATGCTCCAGGGCATGATTAACGCTGGCGTGACGGTGGAGGTTTGCGCGATCTTCCTGCCGGGCCAGGGGCTCGAACAATCCGCCCTTGTCGATGGTGTGGGCGTCGCGCAGCCGCCACGGATTGCCGAACTGATGGCCAGCCCGGACTGGCGCCTGTTCACCTTCTGAAGCATTAGGGAAGAGGAGCTTCCCCAAAGGCACATGACGGCGTCCGGCGCATCAGCCGGACGTCCCGGCTTCCCACCCTTTCATGCAGATTCCCGGTGATGGATACTTAAGGAAGCGCTTAAATTTGAGGAAGGATTCGGTGTCTGCGCCATGGCCAGCGTCCACAGGGAACTAGAACGGGTCTACCACCGGGACTCGCGACGTGTGCTGGCAACCCTGATCCGGTTGCTCGATGACTTCACCCTGGCTGAAGAGGCCCTGCAGGAAGCATTCGCAGCGGCGGCCCAACAATGGCCGGTCGACGGCGTGCCGGACAACCCCGCCGCCTGGCTGATCCGCACCGGCCAGCGCCGGGGCATCGACCAGATCCGACGCCGGCAGACGGCACGGCAGTATGCCCATCTGCTCATTCCGGATGACACCGCCGCCGACGAATTCGACGACCAGACAATCGCCGATGACCGGTTGCGCCTGCTGTTTACCTGCTGCCACCCGGGGCTCGCCATGCCTGCACGGTTGGCGCTGACGCTGCGGGAGATGTGCGGGCTGACCACCGAGCAGGTGGCCAGCGCGCTGCTGCAGAAGCCCGCCACGCTGGCCCAGCAGATCGTGCGGGCAAAGCGCAAGATCCGCGATGCCCGCATCCCCTATGAAGTGCCATCGGCGGACGAATTGCCGGAGCGCCTGCCCGGCGTGCTGCGGGTGATCTATCTGGTGTTCAACGAAGGCTACTCCCGCAGCGACGGCGACGCAGTCGTGGACGTCAGCCTCACCGACGAGGCGATCCGCATGGCCACTGAACTGGCATACTCGTTGCCGCACGGCGAAGTCCACGGCCTGCTGGCCCTGATGCTGCTCCACCATGCCCGGCGGGAAGCCCGTGAGGATGAGTGCGGTGACCTGGTGACCCTGGACGAGCAGGACCGCAGTCGCTGGGACCGGACCCACATCCTTGCCGGGATGGAATGGCTGCAGCAAGCCATGGCCGAAACACCCACTGGCGCCTACACCCTGCAAGCCTGCATCGCCGCGGAACATGCACGGGCAAACACCTATGACGACACCGACTGGCGACGCATCGCGCTTCTCTACGATGCACTCTACCGCCGCCAGCCATCGCCGGTGATTGCTCTCAACCGCGCCGTGGCCATGGCCATGCGTGACGGGCCGGAACAGGGCCTGAGCCTGCTGGACGAACTCGCCGGCGAAAAGCAGATCGTCAACTACCACCTCTATCACGCAGCCCGGGCGGATCTGCACCGGCGGGCGGGCAACTTCTCGGAGGCTCGAAAAGCCTATGAGCGCGCCCATGCACTGGCGGCGCAAGGGCCGGAACGACGCTTTCTGCAGCGGCGAATCGCCGAACTCGACCACGCTGGTGGTGAAGCAGCGGCGCCCTGATGTCGATTTCCCTGGGTCTCGTGCGACCTCACAGTGCATACACCAATCCGGGGGAGAAAAGCATGAAGTACATGATGATGCGCAAGGCCGACGAGGACACGGAGCGCGGCGTGCTGCCCAGCGACGCCATGCTGCAGGCCATGGCGAACTACAACGAGCGCATGGTCCGCGCCGGCGTTTTCGTGACTGGAGACGGGCTACGCCCTTCCAGTGAGGGCTGCCGGGTCGAGTTCCACGACGGCGAGCCCGTGGTCACCGACGGCCCCTTCGCCGAGACGAAGGCACTGCTGGCGGGTTACACCGTGCTTGACGTAGAAAGCCTTGAAGAGGCCATCCACTGGGCCAGGCAGTGGCCGCCGGAGGACGACGGCGGCAACGTGAGGCTGGAACTGCGTCGCTACTTCACCATGGAGGACTTCGATCCCGGACCGGGGGTTGAGCACCACCGTCGCCATGACCGCCTGCCCGCAGAGGTGAACGTACACGTGGCATTCGCCGGCAACTGCCGCCAGGCCATGACCTTCTATGCCGACCTCACCGGCGGCCATCTGGAGGCCATGGTGACCTTTGGTGAGACCCCCGCCGCAGCGGACGTGTGCGAGGACTGGCACGACCGCATCATCCACGCCGCGGTGAACATCTGCGGCCGGCGGCTGATGGGTGCTGACATGCGCAGCGACTGCTACCAGCCACCCCGGGGGGTTCAGATCCACCTGGAATACGAGCAGGCGGCGCAGGCCGAAACGGTTTCCGGCGGCTGCTGGATGGCGGCATGCAGATCATGCCGTTCGAGCGCACGTTCTGGGCGGAGGGCTTCGGCATGGCCACGGACCGCTTCGGCGTCAACTGGATGATCAGCCACGGCCTTGGCCGCGGTTGTGACGAGCAGGGAGGAGCGGCGTCATGAAATACGTGGCACTGGTGTACTACCAGGAAAGCATCATCAACGCCATGAGCGAGCAGGAATGGCACGACCTCAACCAGGAATGCGTGGCCGGGGTCGAACGACTCTCCGCCGAGGGCCATTACCTGGGGGGCCAGCCCCTGCAGCCCACGGAGACGGCCACCACCGTGCGGGTCCGCGACGATGAGGTGATCGTATCCGACGGACCGTTCGCCGAGACCAAGGAGCAGCTTGCCGGCTTTTACCTGCTGGAGGCGGCCAACCTGGATGAAGCCCTGAAACTCGCCCGGCGCATCCCGCCGGCCCGCTTCGGCACCATCGAGGTGAGGCCGACCCGGGAACTGCCACCCAAGGACTGAGCGGAGAGCGCGATCATGACCTACGTTGACGGATTTGTTGCCGCCGTACCCACGGCGACCAAGGAACGCTACATCAGGCACGCCAGCGACGCCGCCACGGTGTTCAAGGAGTACGGCGCGCTGAAGATGGTGGAGTGCTGGGGTGACGACGTACCGGATGGCGAGATGACCTCCTTTCCCATGGCGGTGAAGCGCAAGCCGGACGAGACAGTGATCTTATCCTGGCTGGTGTGGCCATCCCGCGCGGTGCGGGACCAGGCAATGCCGAAGATCATGGAAGACCCCCGCCTCAAACCGGACGTCAACCCCATGCCATTCGACGGCAAGCGGCTGATCTATGGCGGCTTCGAGGTGGTGGTCGATAGCTAGGCCAGCGCCTCGATTCGACATCGGGGCCGGAGTCGACCACCTATACTCCCTTGGGGCGCAGCGGTGCCGCGTCGGCCTTGCTGGGACGCCCCAGGGAGACACAGCAATGGAAAGGTCTGATGCTTTTTCCTTGTTTTGGGGGCAACGCGCAAGGCATGCCGTGAGCCGACTGATGGTCACCGTCGCCGTCAGCCTGGTTATCGCAATCCCTGCCAGCGCGGAACTGCGCTCGTTGGGTGAGCCAGGTGTGCGCGGCGGCGTGGTGACCACCAGCGAGCCAATCGCGGCCCGGGTCGGGGCCGACATCCTGCGCCAGGGCGGCAACGCCGTTGATGCGGCGATTGCCGTGCTTTTTGCACTGGCGGTGGTTGAACCACAGTCCTCCGGCATTGGCGGCGGTGGCTTCATGGTGGTCCACCTCGCCGGCGGCCCGAAGCAGACCTTCGTGATCGACTCCCGCGAGACCGCGCCGGCGGCAGCAACACCGGACATGTTCCAGGGCCAGAACTTTGGCCTCGCGTCCACCAGCGGCCTGAGCGTTGGCGTGCCGGGCACTGTACGGGGTGCTGAACTTGCCGTGCAGCGTTGGGGGAATCTCAGTCTTGAGCAGGTCCTGCAGCCCGCCATTGAGCTGGCGGCGAACGGCTTTCGCGTCAGTTCCCGACTCGAGGGAAGCATCACGAGCGGCCGCCTCGGCAACGAGATCGGCAACCCGGCCTACGATGAGGCCCGCAATGTGTTCCGCCCCGGAGGCATCGGCCTGGTGGAGGGCAGTTTGCTTGTCCAGCCGGAGCTGGCGGCCACCCTTCAACTCATCGCCGAACAAGGTGCCGATGCCTTCTATACCGGCCCGATCGCCCAGGCCATCATTGACACTCAACTGAACTTCCGTGGCGCAAACGCGCAGCTCGCGGGACGGATGACACTGGATGACCTGGCCAATTACGAGGTTGCGATCCGGGATCCGGTGGTGGGCAATTATCGCGGTTACCAGATCGTCTCCATGCCTTCACCCTCCTCCGGCGGCCTGGCCATCATCCAGATGCTGAAGATGCTTGAGCGCTTCCCCCTGGGCGATGCCAGTCAGGGTTACGGGTTCGGATCGCCCCGGACGCTGAACGTGATGATCGAGGCGATGCGCCTCGCCTTCGCGGACCGTGCCCTGTGGATGGGCGACGATGACTTCGTCGATGTGCCATCTGCGGGCCTGATCAGTGACGGCTACACGGCGCTGCGCAGTGGCCTCATCGACCCGGACAGCCGGCAGGGCTTCGTCGCCGCCGATGACCCCCGACCGTTCGATCTGGCCTGGAACGGACAGGAAAGCCAGCTGGCGCAGGCCAGCGTAGCGGACCCGGAGACGGTCAGCACCACCCACTTCAGCGTCAGTGATGCCTCGGGCAACCTGGTGTCGTTCACCAGCACCATCGAATCCGCCTGGGGTACGGGCCTGATGGTTCCCGGCTACGGCTTCCTTCTGAACAACGAACTGACCGACTTCAACTTCGTACCCCAGGCCAACGCCGACCCCATGAACTTCAACCCCGGGGCCAACGACGTGGCGCCCGGAAAGCGGCCCCGGAGCAGCATGGCCCCGACCATGATCTTCAGGAACCCGCAACAACCGCTGGCGGCATTCGGATCGCCCGGCGGTGCGACCATCATCAATATCGTGCTTAACGTTGCCATCAACCTGGTGGATCACGACATGACCATCCAGGAAGCCATCGATGCGCCCCGCATCTCGCAAACCAGCGCCAACGGCAACCCGAGTTTCGAGTACGGCTTCCCCGAGGCCAGCATCCAGACTCTGCGCGACATCGGCCATAATCCGGGGCCGACCTTCAACCTGGGGTCTGTTCAAGGCGTGGTATTCGGGACCGGAAACCAGCAGTACGGCGCCGCCGACAAGCGCCGCATTGGTGGAGTGGTATCGGTGACTCCCGGCGAGATCAGCAACAGCCCACCGGCGCGTGGGGCCGGACAGCGCGGCGGTCGCTGACAGTCGTTGCAGCCCCGATCGGAGCGCCAGTTCGGCGCTCCGACGCTTGAGCGGCGCCCGCCCTGCCGGCCCTAAAATTGCCTGACTACGTAGTTCCCCCAATGCCCGATCAGACAGTCCCTGACTATGGTGCGGCTGACACGCGTCATTCGAAACAACAGGAAGAACATGAGCAGAGCACATCGAGCTAACACCTTTTCGCGCTTGGCCTCCTGCGTCGTGGCGGCGCTGCTGCTGACCGCTGCCCAGAACGCCCATGCATGGCATCAAGGCGGCGGCCATGGTGGTGGTGGAGCCGTGAGTGGCGCGCCCATGGCAAGCGCCAACATCTACTCAGGAGCGATGCCCCAGAGCGAGCTTTTCGAGCTGGGGGACATCGACGAACGAATCCTTGACGTCTACTCGACGGTGCGCAGCCGCGTCGACGCCATTCTCGACGAAGCGGAAAGGGAAGCAGCCGATCTCAATGATGGCGACGGCGTGCGATCGGTACAAGTCGGCGCCAACCAGCGCGTTTTCGATGAGATCACTGCAGCCGGTTTCGATATCTCTACGTTCGAGCGACTCTGCAGCCTGATGCACGATGAGGCAGGCCACGCGGACGGGCGACTCCCCAACTAGTGTCGTGAATCACTAAGTTCGGCGAGCTCCATGAAGCCCTCACCGAATGCAGCCCGGGTCAGCCAGCGGGGCCGGTCAGCCATACGCTCCAGGTGCGGCAGGATGTTGGCGACGCCCACGGTGAGCAATTGCGGCCCCTTATTGGTCGTCGCTACACCACTCCTCCACCCACTGGAATGACCCCTGGGCTATGTCCGCTATCGAACAGAACCGTCGCCCCACCTCTGGTCAGCCTGCGTTGAAGCCTGTGGCATCGAGGCCCGGGTAATTCGAAATAAAAATGAAACCAATGCTCTGGCCCATGGCACTCACGGATCTCGCGGCAGCCGCCGGTAGGCCAAGCGCCGTTCCATCAAGGAAGCTGGTCATAGGGCAATCCAAGGGCGGACACATCGCCTGCGTAGCGCTGTAGAACAAGACCCTTGCCAGCGGCGGCGACGTCTATCTCTACGGGAGAATGTGCTGGATGCGGAAGTCGTCGCCGATCCGTTATTCGGCTGCAAGTTTACGGCAAGAGCGCTGGACCCGGCATTCTCTTGCCCATGAAGACAGGCACGGTCACTCGGCGTTGGGGAAGAACAGCTGCTCACCCCGAAGTTGGTAGCTGGCAATGGCGGCCTGACCCTCGTCCGACACCAGCCACTCGTGCCAACGGGTGGCTGCCTCGCGCTTCAGGTGTGGATGGCGCTCGAAATTCAGCAGCAGAGAGCCATACTGGTTGAACAGAACATCGTCCCCCTCTAGAAGAATCTCCAGACCCTGTCGGTTATCAAAGGCAACCCAGGTACCTCTATCGGCCGTGACGTAGGCATCCATCGCCGCGGCGGTATTGAGAGTCGGCCCCATGCCGCTGCCAAGCTGCCGGTACCAACTGCCACCCGGCTCAATCCCGGCCTGCTCCCACAGCCGGCGTTCCGCCCTGTGGGTGCCGCTGTCGTCGCCGCGTGAGGTGAACGGGGCAGGATGCGCGGCAATTCTCTGCATGGCCTCACTGGCAGTACCCGCGTCGCGAACGCCAGCCGGGTCGTCAGCCGGGCCTATGATCACAAAGTCGTTGTACATGACGTCCCGACGCTCACTGGCATGGCCGTCTGCGACGAACTGCTCCTCGCCCTCGGCATCGTGCACCAGCAGAGCGTCTGCATCGCCCCGCCGGGCAATTTCAAATGCCTGGCCCGTGCCAACCGCGACCACCCGCACATCGATACCCGTGGCTTCCCGGAACTGGGGAATGATGTGGCTGAACAGTCCGGACTGATCGGTGGACGTGGTCGAAGCCAGGGTGATGTGGGTGTCGCCGGCGAAGGCAGCGGAACTGACCATAGCCGCCATGGCGAGGCTTAACGTTACTTTGCGTAGTGCGCTCAAGAGCTGTCCTCCAACCGGAACATCAGCGTCGGGACCCCGCCCGAGTGGCGGTCGTGAGTCCGGAAAGCATCTGGATTTGACATGCATCTTGTGCTTATTTGAAAGAACAGACCAAGAGTTGGGAAATTAAAGCAGTCAAAAGACATGAAAAACCAGATTCTGTCGCACCGGTACATGACGACCAGCGAGGTCGCGGACTACTTGCGACTAAAGGAGCGCAAGGTCTACGACCTGGTGCGCCAGGGGCAGATCCCGTGCACCAAGGCGACGGGCAAGCTGCTCTACCCCCGGGAGAGCGTGGATCTCTGGGTACTCAGTCACCTTGAAGGGGACCAGCGCTCGGCACGGCCCGTTCCGCCGATACTGGCGGGCAGTCAGGACCCGCTGCTCGACTGGGCCGTCCGTGAAACCGGCGTCAATATCGCCACTCTGTGCCACGGCAGCAGTGACGGCGTCGAGCGGCTGCTATCCGGTGACGCCATGGCGGCCGGGCTGCACTTGGTGGACTCGGCCAGTGGCCGCTACAACGACCCGGTGCAAGTCGGCCTCGGCGGCCTGCGTGACCTGGTGGTGATTCACTGGGCACAACGCCGACAGGGCCTGTTGCTGCAACGGGGCAACCCGCTGGGGATTCGCTCCTTGAAGGACCTCGCCGGTTCCAGAGCCCGCGTCGTGCGCAGGCAGCCCGAAGCCGGCGCTGATACCTTGATGCAATGGAAGTTAAGGCAAAGCGGCCTATCCGCCAAAGACCTGCGTCTCTGCGATAACCTCGCGCTCAGCGAGGATGATCTAGCCCTCGCCATCAGCGCCGGCGAAGCCGACGCCGGTGTGGCGGTGGAGGCCGCGGCACGCAGGCACGGGCTGGAGTTCATTCCCATCCAGGACGAACAGTTCGATCTTGCGATGCGTCGCATCAGCTACTTCGAAGAACCCATCCAGCGCCTGATGGCGTTTACGCGGACCGAACGCTTCCTCCAACGCGCCAACGCACTTGGTGGCTACGACGTCTCCCGCCTTGGAACCGTTGTCTATAACGCCTGAGGCAGCTCAGTATTCCGCGAGGATGAAGTCGAACAGATGGGAATTCGCATTGTCCTCGATTCGAACCTGCCACTGCCCGGCCATCTCCAGGCGGCCGGTCGCCAGGTAGTCTCTGCTACCGATCTGACGCACTGCCGAGTCCACGGCTCCCATATCGTGCCCTGGCATATCGAATACAACGCGCGGGGGGGACGCCTGCCTTCCCTCGGATGGCAGCCTGATGAGGAACTCGAACTCTCCGCTGGCATTGACGCGCAACTGCGCCGCAACCCGGTGGGATGGGGCATCAGCCGCCGGGAACGTGACACGCTCGCCCCGATTGACCACCGGCAAGGGGTCACTGATCAGCCAGGGGACACTCAGAAAGACGCCGACAAACCCAACAAAGGCAATCAGCACAAGAATGGCCAACAGGCGAATGCGACCGGCTTCCGTCATTTGGTTTCCTCCCGGATGGTACGCATACAATCGAGCAATACCTTAATGTGGCAGGATGGCAGTGGGATACACTTGAATGACTGATTGTCTTACGCAAGATTCCTGGAGGTCGCGCAATGATGATGGACGGTGGAATGGCCGGAGGACACCTCTTGTGGATGCTGATCATGGCGACGATCGTTGTCATACCGTTCTGGCGAATCTGCAGCAAGGCTGGCTTTCCCGGTTGGCTGAGCCTGTTGATGTTGATCCCGTTGGTGAATATCGCGTTCCTCTATTTTCTTGCTTTCGCCCAGTGGCCTGCGAATCGCACGTTTCGCTGAACGTGGATCTCAATTCCGCGAGTGAGAACGAGACGGTACGACACCAGGCGCCTCACGGATCAAGCTGCGCCCGCCGCAGCAGGACGGAAAGGTGACGGCACTGCGACGCCTCGTTGGCCTGACATTGGAAAAGCGCGAGGATGCCGGGCCCGATCCGCCTTTCACTTGACGAATGTCAAGAACCAAATCACCGTGTCGCAGTCTACTCAATCGGCCAGATTCGAGATGGAGAGCCAGGTGTCAGGTGACACGCCAACCGAGTACCAGAAGCGCTCGCGGGGAGTGACTCTCCTCGCCTTGCTGTTGGTATTCGTCGTTGGCATGACCAGCCTGTTCGGGCACGCAGCGGCCCACGTGGACGGGGCTCACGGCGACCACACCAGCAGCAGCCTGGTGGAACCCCATGACCATGACGGGGAAGATCATGGCGACTGCGGCGTCTGCAGCGTTGCCGTCGAGTACTCGCCACTGCTCGCCGTACCTGTGCATGTCGAGGCCAAGACCGGCTTCCCGCATTTTTCGAACCGACACACCCTGCCTCCCCAGCGCCCTCCTCGCGCCTGAACCGTTCTCCCGCGTAATTCGGGCGGCTGTTGCCGCCCATCGAGAACGTATTTCAGGAGTTGAATCATGGGGCATACGTCTGCTCACCAATTCCGCATGCGGAAAGCCGCACTTCTGCCGCTGGTCAGCGCACTGCTCCTGTTGGCTTGCGGCGGTAGCGACGAAACACTGAGCGTCACCGAACTGAGCGAGAAAACCCACGTGCACGGGCTTGCGGTTGCGGCCGATGACCCGGAGCGGCTATATATCGCAAGCCATTTCGGCCTCTATGTGGCCGATCCGGGAGGCACGGCACGCCTTGTCTCCGAGGAGCGGCATGACTTCATGGGGTTCACGCCCCATCCACTTGAGCCGCAAACCTTGTTCGCAAGTGGTCACCCCCACGGTGGCGGTAACCTCGGTTTTCTTGTCTCGGAGGATCGCGGCGTGACATGGACACGCCGCGCCAGCGGCGTGCGTGGCCCGGTGGATTTTCACCAGATGGATGTCAGTCCCGCTGACGCCAACGTGATCTACGGGGTCTATCAGGGCCTCTTGCAGCACAGTGCCGACGGTGGCCACACCTGGGAACTGCGAGGGCAGGCACCCCAGGGGTTGATCGAGCTCGCCGCATCTTCCCGCCGCCCCGAGAGGCTCTTCGCGGCAACTCAAAACGGCCTGCTCGTAAGCCATGACGGTGGCGGCAACTGGGAACGCGCACATTCCAGCACGGCCCCCAGCAGCACGGTCCGCACCGTAGCGGCCGGCCACGTCTATGCCTACATCGTGGGCGTGGGGCTGGTCCAGGCATCGGAGGGCAGTCTGAACTGGCGCGTCGTGGGTGAGCACTGGGGCGACGACTTCATGCTGCATCTGGCCGTCGACCCGTCCGACCCCAACCGAATGTTCACGGTAAACAGCCAGGGGAGGGTCCTATCAAGCAGCGATGGTGGCGCCTCATGGGCACCGTTCTGACAGGCACAACAGGTACGGCGCTGTATCCGGTCATTCAAAGCGAATACCGGGCAGCGTCGAACGACTCAACCGCGAGGGTACGACCATGAAGACACGACAGATGGGAACGCGAACGCTTCTGCTGACGGCAGGACTGGCTACGGCTCTGACAACCGCGGGCGCGATCGCCGGCATGCACGGTGGTGGTGGCCAAGGAGGCGGTATGCACCAGAACGCGCCGGACGCGACCGAGGGCCGCATGATGGGCGGCTCGGGAATGGGCGGAATGATGAGTCGAATGATGGGCGGTTCGGGCTCGGGCGGAATGATGGCGCCCTGCCCGATGATGCAGGGTGGCGCAGCCATGGGCGGCATGATGCCGGGAATGATGGGTCCCATGGACCTGAGCGGCATCGATCTCACTGAGGATCAGCAGTCCCGGGCCAGGGAACTGCGCCATGCCCACCGCGAGGAACACTATCAGCGCATGGCGCGGATGATGAACCTTCGGGAAGACATGCACGCTCTCATGCAGAGTGACTCACCCGACCCGGATGCGGTGCAGGAGCTCCATGGCCGCATGGCGGCCGTGCATGGCGAAATGCTGGCAGAGAACGTACGACTGCGTAACGCCGTGCGCCAGATGCTGACGCCGGAGCAGCGTGGGGCACTGGACAAGACGCCACCGCAGGGCGCGGCTCCCGGGTCTGGCGGTGATGACCACGCCGAGCATCACTAGGCGTGGTGCCACGGCCGGGGCGCCACTGCTGCGACGCCCCGGCCATCTACCACCAACCATGAGGTGAAAGCATGATTCGCATTCGCGTCACAGGCATGACCTGCGGGCACTGCGAAGCCAGCGTCCGCGAGGCTTTGGCTGCAGTCCCAGGCGTCGATGAGGTGACCAGCGTCGACCGCGCCCAGGGCCAGGCGACAGTCACGGGCGCAGCCGACACGGCGGCCCTGATCGCGGCTGTCCGCCAGCGCGGCTTCGAAGCATCCGAGATCAGGGACTAATCCACTATCAACCGAACCATGCGGGCTGATGCGCCCGCGTTATTCATCCAACAGCAACACATCAGGAGATAACAGCATGAAAAACGGTATCAAGGGCTTTGTGGTCGGCGCAGTTGCGGGAGTCTTCCTGGCGGCAGGCGCAACCAGCCTGGTGCTTGCCCACCACCATGGGAACGATAACGGCGGGCATGGGGACCATGGCGGTCACGGCCAGGGCCATTCCGACAACCCGGCGGTGAAGGCCTATATGGAAGCCAACGACCGCATGCACGAAGGGATGAACATCGACTTCACCGGCGACGCCGACATCGATTTCCTGAAGGGGATGATTCCCCACCACGCCGGCGCCATCGACATGGCCCGCGTGGTGCTCGAATACGGCGAGGATGCCGAAATCAGGGCGCTGGCCAACGAGATCATCGAGGCTCAGGAATCGGAAATCGAGCAGATGCGGGAGTGGCTGCGGGAGCGCGGGCACTAAGAGGAACCATGGCTGACGGGGCGACGTCCAGTGCCTGAAACCGGGCGCCGGACGCGGCCCCGTCAGCCGCCTGTGCGATACTCCTCGTGAAAATGATGGCGTCGAATATCCATGATCGAGCCGCTGCACAACGCCACGTATCGCCGACTTTTCCTGTCCCATGTCCTCGCCCTGGTGGCGACGGGACTGACGACCGTGGCGCTGGCCTTGCTGGCCTACGACCTTGCTGGGGGGGAAGCGGGTGCGGTGCTGGGTACGGCACTCGCCATCAAGATGCTGACCTATGTCGCCATCGGGCCGCTTGCCGGTGCGGTGGCCGGCTGGTTTCCCCGCCGCGGGCTGCTGGTATCACTGAACCTGATTCGTGGCGGAGTCGTGCTGCTACTGCCGTTCGTCACGGAGATCTGGCAGATCTACGCTCTGGTTTTCACGCTGCAGGCCGCATCGGCCATGTTCACCCCGACCCTGCAGGCAACGGTGCCGGACATCATCCCCGATGAGGCGACGTATACGCAGGCCCTGTCACTGACGCGGCTTGCCCACGATCTGGAAAACCTGCTGAGTCCCGCACTGGCGGCGATGCTGCTGTTGTTCATGTCTTTTCACTGGTTGTTCGGCGGCACGGTGATCGGCTTGTTGATTGCTGCAGCCATAGTCTACCGGACACCGCTACCGACGTTTTCGCCTGGTGCCGTCGAGAGCGGCGTCGGCCACAGGGCCACGCTCGGCCTGCGCATCTTCGCCGCGACGCCACGACTGCGCGGCCTGCTGGCGCTGAACATGGCAGTGGCCGCTGGCGGCGCCATGGCACTGGTGAACACCGTCATTTATGTTCGCGACTCCCTGGGGCTCGGCGATAATCATGTGGCCATGGCCATCGCCGCATTCGGGGCCGGCAGCATGCTGATCGCTCTCATGCTGCCCGCGGCACTGGAATACCTTCGGGAGCGTTCGGTCATGCTCGGCGGTGCGGTACTCATCGGCGCGGCGCTGACATTGGGGTTACTGGGACCTGACTTCCTGTCACTACTGCTGCTCTGGTTCCTGCTGGGGGCGGGGTCATCGCTCGTACTCACGCCATCCGGGCGCTTGCTGCGGCGATCGGCCCAGCCGGAAGACCGGCCAACCCTGTTCGCGGCGCAGTTCTCCCTGTCACACGCCTGCTGGCTGTTCACCTATCCGCTGGCGGGGTGGCTCGGACTCTACTGGGGCCTCGAGCCGCTATTCGCAGGCTTTGCAATTCTGTCATTCGCCGCGGCAGCCGCAGCCTGGCGACTCTGGCCTGCAGACGACTCGCTGGCGCTGGAGCATGTCCATGCCGACCTGCCGGCGGGACATCACCACATCAGGGATGCGCTGCCCGTGAACGACGGTTTCAAGCACTGCCATACCTATAACGTCGACAGATACCACGGCTATTGGCCCGGACCGGGGCGCCTGGTCCGGGCCATGCGTCGACGGCGGGCTGGACAGACTGGGTCGCGGCGCTGACCCGGCAGCTATCTGATCACGAGGTTGAATTCGGCACCCTCGTCCCAGGCGTACCGATTGTCGCCGACCTTATAGATTTCCGGGAAATGTCCGGGAATGATCCGGTCGGCAATCTGCATGATTCGGGCGATGCTAGCCGTGCCGCGCTCGACGCGATCGAACGCCATGTCACAACGCCCGGTCAGGGTCTCCTTGGGATACTTGATGGCGTCACCGGCGATCACCACAGTCCCCTTGTCTTCCGTACGCAGAACCAGGGACATGTGACCAGGAGTGTGCCCGGGTGTTGCAAGGGCCTGCACGCCGGGGCAGATCTCCGGCTCACCGGTGAAAATGTCGACATTCATATCGCTGAGTATTCGGGTCACTCCGCAGGGAACCAGCTGGTCCTCCGCATGTGGACGGTGCGCATAGTCCCATTCCGTCTGCGACACCATGATGCGTGCTGATTCGAACAGATCAACATTGTTGGCATGATCAAAGTGCAGGTGCGTCAGGAAAACCACATCGATATCCGCTGGCGACAGTCCACGAACCTTCAGGGCATCCAGCAACATGTGTCGCGTGACGTGATGACCCGTATCAACGAGGATTCTCAGGCCACCGGCCTCCACCAGCACCACCGAGGACAAGCCGAGGAACCCCCCTTGCAGGCGCACGTTGTTGCCCTGTAGCAAAGTCGTATAGGTGACACTCATGTCGCTCTCGCTGCCTGTAACTCGATGGATTGCTGGGGCCTGTTTATCAATCAACCGCTGTTGCCCCTGGAGAGCGGTTTTTCGCTTTGCATCCTGTTGACCTGCCCCGCCAGATCGCTGAATCGCTCGCCCTGTATGAGCACGTGATCGCGCATCAGTTGCTCTGCGGCCTCGCCGTCGCCATCGCGAATGGCCTCGAAGATTGCGCGGTGTTCATCCAGTGACCGGTTGATTCGATCGGATACTCTCAGCTGCAAACGTCGGTACGGTTTCAGGCGATGCCGCAGCCGCTTGGCCTCTCCAGCCAGAAACTGATTCTGACTGGCGTCGTAGATGCAGGAGTGGAAGGTCGCGTTTTCATAGTAGTACTCATCCGCAGCGCCCTGGCTGGCAGCTCTTTCACAGGCATGTAGCGCCTCTTCCAGGGCCTCCAGTTGGTCCATCTCGATGCGCCGGGCAGCCAGACGGCCACACATGCCCTCCAACTCCGCCATGACCTCGAACATCTGTATCAATTCCGCCAGGCCAACCTGCGCCACGAAGGTCCCGCGCTTCGGTATGACCGTCACCAGACCGCTGATGGAAAGCTGCTGAAGGGCTTCACGGACAGGCGTTCGAGACACCTGGAACCGCGATGCAAGAGAAGGGATATCCAATTGTTCCCCGGGAGAAAAATCCCCGTTGATGATGCCGTCCTCAAGGGCATCCCGAAGTTTCTGCACCACAGAAGTCGCGTTTGTGTTCACGTGTTTTCCTTCTGGCTCTTCACTCCATCGCCCGGCATACATCATCCGGGGCATTCGGAATATAAGCAAAGCTTGACTCAGGTATATATCAGAGCTATCTGTAATATGTAACAGTTGGAAAATCAGAATTCATCAGAGTGCTATGTAACGTACTTCACTTTTTACAGAATTCGGCTTGATGCCGTATGGGGGATATCCAGATGGGCGGTACACCCGTAAAGGTCGCGCTGGCACAGGTGAGTCCTCGGTTTCTCGATACACCTGCGACACTCGACAAGGCGTGCAGCCACATTGCAGAGGCCGCACAGAACGGGGCCGATATCATTGCATTCCCCGAAACCTATCTCTCCGCTTTCCCGATCTGGTGCGCTTTCGCTGCACCCATTCGCAACCACGACTACTTCTGTCGCTTTGCAGCGAGCAGCGTTCTGCTCGATGGCCCGGAACTCAGAAAACTCGCCGAGGCTGCCCGGGCCGCCGGCATCTGGGTGTCCATGGGCTTCAACGAACGCAGCGCGGCGAGTGTCGGCTGTATCTGGAACAGCAACGTCATCTTCAACCGAAAAGGTGAATTGGTTAATCACCGTCGGAAGCTGGTACCCACCTTCTTCGAGAAGCTCGTCTGGGCCAACGGCGATGGTGCAGGGCTGGAAGTCGTCGATGGGGACATCGGCCGAGTCGGTATGCTGATCTGTGGAGAGAACACAAACCCGCTGGCGCGCTACGCGCTGATGTCACAAGGCGAGCAGTTGCATCTGTCCTCCTACCCGCCGGTGTGGCCGACGCGGGATCCCTCCGAACCGACCAATTACGATCTGGCGGAAGCGATTCGAATCCGCTCCGCTGCGGTGGCATTCGAGGGCAAATGTTTCAACGCGGTGGTTGCCGGGGTGGTGGACAGCACCACACGCGCAGCCATCGCTGACGGCATTCCAGGCGGCGGGGAACTGCTCGACGCCTGTGACCAGGGAATCTCCCTGGTGATTGGCCCCAGGGGCACCACGATGGCCAGCAGCACGCCGGGAGACGAGACATTGCTCTATTGCGACATCGACCTGGGCGAGTGCGTGGAACCCAAGCAGTTTCACGATCTGGTCGGCGGATACAACCGCTTCGACATCTTCCAGTTTCATGTGGATCGCCGGCCACGCCCGCCCGCCACTTTCACCGATGCAGCAGGCTCCCCGCTTGCTCAACGCCAGGTCATAACAGTGGCCGGAGATAGCCAATCGGGGGCAACCCACGATGATTCCCAGTCCGGCGAGGAACGCCGCGACTAATTCAACCGCGCTATGACAGGAGGGCGGGATTATGGAGCAAGCAAGAACGGCAACTGCAACCCACGAGGGGTATGAGATTGAAAAGCATTCCCCGATGTTCGGGCTGATACCGCGACGCAAGTTCGAACGCTTCATTCTACTGTGGGCCGTGGCGAACATTGTGCTCACGCTGACACCGGTCTTTACCTCCATCGGCAACAGTGCCGTGATGGTGGGCAGCATCCTTCCCATGACCATCTTCTGGTCGTATGCAGTCTTTCTCTCGAACTGCGCGCTTGGGCTGACTTACTTCCTTGTGCGGGCCCGGCCGTGGGCGATCCACGGTTACAAGGAAAACTAGAAGCATCCGTCAATCTCCGCCCAGGGCGGGATCGACACGAATAACTACAGCGGCTCAGCCGCAACTTGAGAAGTCGGCGTGGTGCCGCAAGGCTTGGTTGGTCAATCTCGGCCAGCTCGGAGTCAAACCACTTGGTAGGGGGCCCCATGGGCGGAATAACAGCACTTACATTACTTGGTATTGCGCTTTACCTGGTCATGATGGCGGTCATCGCCTACAAGGCCTATCAGACGAATCTCGCCGGAAACTACGATGATTGGTACCTGATTGGTCGAAGCGCCAACCTGCTCATGCTTGTGGGCACATTATTCGCGACCTGGTTCAGTACTTTCGCGTTTCTGGGCGGGCCGGGCACTTTCTACAACATCGGTGTCAACTGGCTACTGTTCGGGTTCTTCAACTCCATGGGCCCGCTGCTGATCATGTTCATCGGCGTACGGATCTGGTTACTCGGCAAGAAGTACGGATTCGTGACCCCCGCCGACCTCCTGAGCTTCTATTACGATGACAGCAAGCGGCTTCGTTACCTCACGGCGCTGGTCTGCATCGTGGTGCTGTTTCCGTACGCAGCCATCCAGCTCTCGGGCATTTCCGTGGCACTTGCGAGCATCTCCGGCGGCCTGGTGCCTTATGAAGTCGGTATATTCGGTCTGGCGATCTGCGTTGCACTGTACGCCATCTTTGGTGGCGCCCGCGCCATCGTCTGGACGGATGCCATTCAGGGTTTCATCTTTGCGGCCCTGATCATCCTCACTGCACTGCTGGTCATCGCCTGGAGCGGCGGCTGGGTCAACGGCTGGACCAACGCCGTGGAAGCGAACCCGAGCCGATTCGTCTTTGACGGCTCCACCGGCGGCAACTACATCACGCTGATGCTGCTCTGGACCCTCGGCTGGGTGCTGACTCCCCATCTCTGGCAGCGGATGTACATGGCGGAATCGCCACGCACACTCGTGACCGGATCAATCATCGCCTCTTTCCTTGCCCTGCTTGTGGTGACTTTCTCCGGCGCGGTGATCGGCTTCCTCTCCCTCGGTATGCCACTGGATCTGGGCCAAGGCTTCAGCAGCGACGCACTGGTGCCGCTCATCTACGCCAACATGCTGCCGCTCATGGGCGCGGTGCTGGTGGTGGCGGTATTCGCCGCCGGCATGTCAACGCTGGATAGTCAGATCATTTCCGCTTCATCCGTGTTCTCCCAGGACCTCTACAAGCGGGTCAAACCCAGCGCGACTCCATCGAGCAACCTGCGTGCGAGCCGGGTTTTCGAAGTGATCTTCGTCTCCCTGGTGATTGCGTTCACGCTCTCCGATGCCGGTCGCCAGTTGCTGATTCCGCTGGCATCCATCGGGGTCGGGATGGCGCTGGTGTTCCTGATGCCATTGATCGGCTGCCTTTTCTGGCCAAGGGCTTCTGAAGCCGCGGCCTTCTGGGCCATGCTTGTCGGCTGGGCGGTCATGCTCGCACTGCAGTTTGGCGTCGTCACCTTCCTGCCCACCGCGGTTGGTCCTGCATTCTGGGGCTTCGTGGTCAGCGCAGTGGTGTTCTACACGGTATCCTCGCTTACCGAGCCGGTGTCCCTCGAGAAGCGCCGGCTGGTACACGGCGTCTTGCAGGAGGCCTTCGGATATACGTCGTCGACAAAGGGTGTGAAGTCCGGAGCCTGAGGCTCGCGGGCAATTCCTGACCGCCGGTGCGGAGAACAGTCGCCGCACCGGCGGCAACCTGAGTCCCGTCACGAGGGCGAACATCCATGGCAACCAGCTTGTTGCAGGATTTGCTCAATGCCTTGACCCGTCGCGACTTCCGGGACCGCATGCCGCACCCCGGCATAGACGGACGTCCAGCGACAGCGCAGGAGCTGCGGCTTGCCTGCGAAGAACTACTCGCGAGCGATGGCGAGGCCAGCAGCATCGGCCTGGCCCGTCAGGTTCTCGATCTTTATGTGACTCTGGATCCCGAGGAAGTTGGCGCATTCTTCCACCTTCTGCTCGATGCATTCGGACCAGATCGTGCTGCGGTGGACACGGCATACGAAGCGTACAAGCAGACCGACTCGGAGTTATCACTTTCCCACTTGTTCGATGCATGCGAACCGCGGCGACAGGCCCTGCTACGTCGTTTGAACCTCGCACCCGGTGGCACCCTGGACCTTGTAAGGATGCGGGAGGGTCTGCTGAAGCGACTGCGTGACGAGGAGGCCCTTGTTCCCGTGGACCGGGATTTCTCCCACCTGCTTTCGTCATGGTTCAACCGCGGTTTTCTCGTACTGCGCCGGATTGAATGGCAGACGCCGGCGTCGATTCTCGAGAAAATCATCAAGTACGAGTCTGTTCACGCCATCAGTGACTGGAACGATCTTCGCAGACGTCTCGACCCAAGAGACAGGCGGTGCTTCGGGTTCTTTCATCCCGCACTGGGGGATGAGCCCCTGGTCTTTGTGGAGGTCGCCCTGACATCAGAGATTCCCGGGGATGTGCAGGACATCATTCATGCGGAGGAGACGCCAGCCAATCTGGATGCCCCGACAACCGCGGCCTTTTTCGGAATCAGCAATTGCCAGTATGGGCTTCGTGGCATTTCCTTCGGCAACTTCCTCATCAAGCAGGTGGTGCAGGAGCTGAAGCAGGAATGCCCCAGCCTGGAAACCTTCGTGACGCTATCGCCACTGCCAAGCTTTCGAGCATGGCTTGATGCCGTACATCATGACGCCGTGGAGTACCTACGACTGCCTGATGCCTGGCGAGAGACCCTGGCCCTGGCGGATGCGCCCGATTGGCACAGTCAACCGGAATCAGTGGCGGCGCTGGAGCCAGTCGTGGTGGCGCTGGTGGCCCATTATCTGTGTGAAACACGCAATGCCGAGGGTTATCCGCAGGATCCGGTGGCGCGGTTCCACCTGGGCAACGGGGCTCGTCTGGAGCGGATCAACTGGCTGGGAGACGTTTCTGACAAGGGTCTGCACCAAAGTCTCGGCATCATGGTGAATTACGTTTACGCCATCGATGAAATCGAGAACAACCATGAGCGATATGTTAACGAAGGCCACGTTGCCACCTCTCGTGGCGTGCGCAAAGTTGCAAAGGCAGCCGCAGACGGCCTGAAGGAAAAGAAACAATGACAGATAACCTGTTCACCGCAATCTCCACCCGTCTTGAGCAGACACCGGAGCAGATTCTGGTCGAGCGGCCCGGTGGCCGCCGATACACTTATGGCGAGGCGCTGCAGGAAAGCGCCCGGCTTGCCAACCGCCTGGCCAAACTCGGCCTGCGGCCCGGTGACCGGTTGGCGGTACAAATAGACAAGAGCCCCGAGATGCTGCTGCTCTACCTTGCGTGCTTGCGTGCAGGCGGCGTCTACCTGCCCCTGAACACCGCCTACACCGAGGGCGAGCTCCGGTACTTTCTCGACAACGCCGAGCCAACCGTCGTTATCGCCCAGGCGGGCAAGACGAGTACGCTGGCGAGCCTGTCAGCGGCTGCGGGCGCCTGTGTGGCCACTTTGGGTACCGCCCGTGACGGTACCCTGGTGGAAGAGCTTGACCATGAGCCAACAACGCATGAACCCGCCAAGGTTGGCATGGAGGCGCCGGCGGCGATCCTCTATACATCCGGCACAACCGGCCGCCCGAAGGGCGCCGTGCTCAGTCATGGCAACCTGTTGGCCAATGCCGAGGCGCTGATCGACGCATGGCGCTTCTCGGCTGAAGACCGACTGCTTCATGCGCTGCCCGTGTTTCATGTGCACGGACTGTTCGTCGCATGCAACGTGCCGATCCTCGCCGGTGCCCGTATCACCTTTCTGGACAAGTTCGATGTCGATGAAGTCATCGAGCACCTGCCGCACTGCACCGTGATGATGGGGGTGCCAACCTTTTACGTACGCCTGCTGCAGGATGAGCGGTTCAACCACAAGACCACCGAAAACCTGAGGCTCTTCGTCTCCGGCTCGGCGCCCTTGCTGGCCGAAACCCACGAAGCCGTGCGTGCGCGAACCGGTCACGGCATCGTGGAGCGATACGGCATGACCGAGACGAACATGAACACCTCCAACCCCTATGACGGTGAACGGCGGGCGGGCACCGTCGGTTTCCCTCTACCCGGCGTCGAGGTTCGCATTGTCGATACCGAGACCTTGGCCGAGTTACCCCACGGAGAGATCGGCGGACTGGAGGTGCGCGGCCCCAACGTATTCGGTGGTTACTGGCGCATGCCGGAAAAAACCGCCGAAGACTTCCGTGAAGATGGTTTCTTCATCACCGGGGACCTCGCATATGTCGATGAGGATGGATACATCCATATTGTCGGCCGCGCAAAAGATCTGATCATCTCAGGCGGATACAACGTCTATCCCAAGGAAGTGGAACAGATCGTGGATGACCTGCCGGCAGTCGTGGAATCAGCCGTGTTCGGCGTCCCACATCCTGATCTGGGAGAGGCCGTCACAGCGGTGGTGGTGCCGCAGCCCGGACGGCATGTCAGCGAGTCCGACGTACTCGGGGCCATGAAGGACAAGATCGCCAAATACAAGCGGCCAAAGCGGGTGATCGTTGTCGACAGCCTGCCACGAAACGTCATGGGGAAGGTGCAGAAGAACATGCTGCGCGAGCAGTTCGGCGACATCTATCGACAATCATCGGAATCATGAAATTCATCGACGGAGGTTCCCAATGAGCGCCAACGAACAACTGGATGTCGCGATCGTGGTATTCGACGACGTCGAGGTTCTTGATGTGTGCGGCCCATTCGAAGTTTTTTCGGTGGCCGGCTTCGTCGAAGACCGCAAACCGTTTTCTGTGCGACTGGTGGCAGCGGAAAACAACACCGTGTATGCCCGAAACGGGCTAAAGCTTTTGCCGGACTGCACATACAGTGACTGCCCAGTGCCGGACATTCTGGTGGTGCCGGGCGGGCCCGGTGCCCGGCCCCAGTCCCGGGACCCCCACCTGCTGACTTTCCTCCAGCAAATGGCTCCCCAGGTGCGCACTGTCCTCTCGGTGTGCACGGGCGCTCTCATAATGGGCCGCGCCGGGCTACTGGATAACCAACCCGCAACGACCCACCACCGGGCCATTCAAGAGCTGCAGGATGCCGCTCCCAGCGCGCAGATCCAGACCCAGGTGCGCTATTTGCGCAGCGGTAACATGATCCTCTCCGGGGGTGTGGCCGCCGGCATAGATGCCGCACTTGAGGTTGTCGCCGACTACTGCGGCCCGGAACTGGCGAAATCCACGGCGCACTACATGGAATTTCCGTGGAATCGAAACGGCGAAGCGTATTGAGGAAAAAACCGGAATGAAAACACTCGGCATCCACCACCTCGGCCTTGCGGTATCTGACCTTGAGGCCACGGCGAATTTCTTCATCGACTGCCTGGGCTGGTCTCTTGTGCGGGAGGTGCCGGAGTACCCCGCGAAGTTCGTCTCCAATGGCGAAGCCTTCTTCACCCTTTGGCAAACCAATGCCGACAGCGCGTCATTCGATAGAAAATCAAACGTCGGGTTGCACCATGTGGCAATCAAGGTCGCCTCCGAGCAGGACCTTCAGGAGATTTTCGACACGGTTTCAGGCCATTCGGGCGTCACCGTGGAATTCGCGCCGGAGTTACTGAGAGGTGGACCAGCGAAGCATTGCATCGTCTACGAGCCGAGCGGTATTCGCATTGAATTCATATGGGCCCCCTGACGGTAGGATCGGTCCGACGCTGAACCCTTTGTTGCTCAACCGCCTCCGCCAATTCAGCAAGACGGTTATCCAGACTTTTAACTGCAGCCATATGGAGACCCGCCTTCTGACGGCGTCTCGTTGAGACAGCGCCCGGGACAGTACCCGGGCGCGATGATTGCGGACCGTAATCGGCTAGCTCAGTTCGTCTGCTCGTCGTCAGTCGTGGCCTGGACTAACAATTCCTCAATGATGTTGAACGTCGCACCACCTTGTCGGCCGGTGTAACGCACGGTAGCCGGGCTACCGTTGCGGTAGGCAATGCTGATCTGCTTCGGCACTTCGTCGTTACGGCCAAATCGCACCGGTAGCATCAGGTCGCCATTGACCAGGGCCACCTCCCGACCACGTCCATCCACCTTGGTGCTGAACTGCAGGTTCACCAGGCTCCCGGTGGACTCGGCGTCCAGCGGACCAAAGCGGACGGGTACGCCCGGCGCCGCGCTCGTGAGCGTGATCAGTGGAATGCCGAAACCAGAGCCCGCCGGTAAGCCCGCGCCCGTCTTGACTACCGGCACGATTTCCGGCTTGTGGCTGCTCGCGCCGTACCAGTAACCACCCAGCCCAACCGCCAGTGTCATTGCGACGGCAACCCCACCCAGCTTGATCTGCTGCATATCAATGCCCATTGCCCAACCTCCTTCCCAACCATGACGGTCCCGCCAGTTATCGGGAGCATCCTCTCCGCCCAACGCTGCCCTGGTCTCGGCCATGCCGCAGTTGCCAGGCGCAACACCTGAACGGATCCGACGTTCCCCAAAACCTCGGCCCGGGAACCACAGGCCGTGGTGATCACTCGTATGTCGGCTCGTCTCCGCCAATCACCGCAGCGATGGTCAAGAGCTGCTCCCTGGTGGTGTCCGCAACCAGGGTGTAGACAAGCCCTTCATCTTCCCAATACCCCGCCCTGAAGCCGCCCACCTTCACGACTTGCACATCGGCACCGCTGTAAGCATCAGCCGGCGATATGTAGAACGACAGCCGGCGGCCAAAGTAATCCTCGTACAGCATCTGGGCCAATGGCCCCTGCTCGGTGGCGAGCAGCCGGCCACCCATGAAGGTGAGACCGATAGCCTCCAACTGCGGGATATCCACCGACGCGTACAGGTGCTCGGAGAACCAGTGCTTGAGCTCCAGGCTATCGGACGCCGCAAGCTCCACCGGCCGCCGGTTCGTCTCGGCGAAGATCTGGTGGGCCTTGGCAGCACCGTTCACCACCGGCGGCACGGCCCATGCCCGGTAAGCGTCGTAACCCAGGCTGGCACCCCACCCAGCGGAGAACAGGACCACTGCCGCCGCGGTCTGCCGCCACCAGGGGGAGGGCCGCCGACTTGTGGACAGCTCCAGCCGCGCCGCCAACTCCGTGGCAAGCCCGGCTGTCACCGGATCGTCAACGCGATCCACCTGCTCCGCGACATGACGCCGCACGGCACGCTTGCAGCGCAAATCGGCGTCCACCCGGCGCCGTGCCTCGGGATGCTCCGCGAGGTACTGACGCACAAGTGCGAGGCGATCGGCACTCAGCTGGCCGTCGACAAACCGCTGCAAATCGTCTTCAGTTATATCCCGTCTCATTGCCCGCCTCTTACGATGCGCAAATGCCGTCCGCGATCCTCGCCCGTGAGTACCCGCAAAGCCTGGCGCCCCCGGCTAAGCCGTGACATGAAGGTGCCCAGCGGCACGCCAAGGGCATCGGCGGCGTCGCGATAGGGCAAATCTTCCACCGCCATCAGCAAAACGGCATCGCGCTGCTCGGATGGAAGCAATTCCAGCGCGGCCAGCACATCGCGCAACTCCAGGGACGCCATCTGATCAGCCGCTACCGCACCGTCCGCCTCGTCCGGATCATGCACTGGTCCACGCACCTGCCTTTGGCGCACTTGACTGATGTGGACGTTATGCAGAATGCGGAACAGCCACGGCTTGAGCGGGGCGCCGGGACGCAGACTGTTGGCCGAGGCGATGGCCCGGCTCAGACACTCCTGAACCAGATCCTCCGCCTCGTATCGATCGCGGCAGAGCCCGTAGGCATAACGGCGCAAGGCCTGGATGTGCGTCTGCAACGCGTCGAAGTGCGCCGATTTCTCCAACGGAACGACCTCGCTTTATCGCCGCGTGGAATCACACAGCCGCCATTGTTAAAGATAGATACGCGCGACGTGGCGATTTCATCCACGGGAACAGCAAAAATCATTCAAGCCGTGGCAGGACGGGGGGCCGCCGTGCATTCAGGCTCGGCACCTGCCACGTTTTCCGTTCGGCTGCTCATTGCCGAACTTCTGTTTCGGGACACTAGAACCTTTGATCCATCAATACCGGCAGCGTGATCTCCCGTGCCAGGGATGCCGGGGACAACGACAGAATGGCACGGGTCATGGTCACCACGTCGTGGACTGGGACCATCGCTCCATTGCCCCTTGCACTGGCCTGCTCGAGCGGCACAGACAGCGAGTCCTCGGTGTTCAAATAACCCAATTGCAAGCAGGTAACTCCCAGACGACTGTCACGAAAGCTTTCACGAAGGGCGGTCGCAATTCCCGTAAGTGCAAACTTGCAGGCGGTGAAGGTCACTTCAGGCTGGCCGTTGTTTGGCAGACCGGAGGTCGAACCCGTGAGTATCAGACTTGGATGGCCAGAGTCGAGGAGGATCGGCATCAGTCTTTTCAACCCGAGGATGGTCGCCGTGATATTCACGCTGACCATCTCCATGATCTGCTCGTCCCGGTCGGCGAGGAAACTGTAATTGTCCTCGAACGCGTGATCTTCCCAGATGCCCACGTTCCAGATGATGACATCGAGGCCCGCCTGAACGCTCCGCTCGATATCCTTCGTCGCATTGAGGGGGTCGGACAGATCCGTCTCGATCCAGTCCACGACGACTGAAGCATCGACTATTGCAAGATCGGCTGGCTTGTTCCTCGACACACCAATCAATCGGTCGCCATGCTGGCCCAAACCTTCCATGAATGCCTTGCCAAGTCCCCGGCTGGCACCAACGATCAAAATCCGCGTCTCAGAAACTCCGACTCTCGTTAGCAGGGGAAGTATGCCGACCATGCGAGCACTGCGCCGCCCCTGGCTTGAGAGCGCCGCGCCGCACAGACGGCAATGATGCGGCGGTTCTAGGCTTGCAGCCAATGCGAGATCACCACATGAGCCTGGGCGGGACATCTTACGGCGTCTGACCCGCCCCATCCCAGAACGCATCGTGCACTGATGCCCTGCGCGCCATGCACAGGGCTGTCGGCAAAAGGTTGGCGTCGGACCTCTAACCGGGGAAGCCCCGCATGAAAGGAAACGGCACATGGCTTCTGCCGATGGTCCTGGCAATCGCTTTCCTCTTTTCCGGCCAGAGTGTGGCGCAAACGCTGCTGAGCGAGAGCGAGACCGAGAAGCAAACCGAAACCGTGGGCGAAGAGAGGCTATGGTTTCCTCTCGATTCGTTGAACGTCGGGCTCGATGAACCACCCGACAATCTCAAGCGACTGACGCCACGGGATGCGATTCGCAGTTTTCTGGAGTTTGTCGAACAGGAGGAGTTTGCTGCCGCCGCGCATGTTCTCAACCTTTCAGCTCTGGACAGTACCGAGCAACAGGAGACGGGTAGCCTGCTGGCCAGACAACTCGCGGAGGTGCTCAAGCGCGGTGAGTGGATCAATGTTTCCCGCCTTTCCGGGCGACCGGACGCCGCCGTCGAGGACCCGTCGGATCAGCATCGCCGGGCAGGTGAGCCCCAGCGGGATATCAAACTGGCATCTCTCACCGTGGATGGCGAAGCCTATGACATTCGCCTGGGGCGATATCGGGTAGATGACGAGGAGCCCATCTGGCTGATTACGCCGAACAGCGTGTCGTCGATCCCCTTGCTCTACGAGGAATACGGTCCCTCGCTACTCGAGGAGTATATTCCGGAGCGCTTCAAGGCCTCGTTCGGCGGGCTCGAGATCTGGGAGTGGATCGCCATACCGGTATTCCTGCTGGCCATTGGCCTCGTGGGATGGGGGGTCTACGCTCTGGTCGGCCTGCTGGCGTATTGGTTTCCCTCCGGTGCGCTAAGCATCTTTGCCGGCAGAATCAGGGTCCCCACAGCGCTTCTCGTCATGGCGTTCGTCGCCCAGGCACTGCTCGACTACGCGATTTCCTTCACGGCGGTGGCGACCACCTTCATACGCATCCTGCTGATCATTCTTATCGCCTGGGGCGTCGGTACGATAGCGCTTCGCCTGGTGGACACCATCCTGCTCAAGGTGACACGGCGCATCATGGGAGAAATCGACGACACCAAGCCGCGGGATGAACGCGAGCTGCTGACCTCCCTCTATGCGGTGCGTCGGATCATCATTCTGGTCACGGTGATCGCGGTGTCTGTCTATGTGTTAAGCCAGATCCCGCTGTTCGAGACGTTGGGTCTGACGCTGCTGGCGTCAGCGAGCGTGCTTGCAGTGTTGGTAGGCATTGCCGGCCAGGCCATCCTCGGCAACATTCTTTCCTCGTTTCAGCTATCGCTGGCAAAGCCCATTCGCATCGGCGACCTGGTCATGTTCGAAGGGCAGTGGTGCTACGTGGAAGGCATCTTCTACACGTTCATTCAGCTGCGGGTGTGGGACAAGCGGCGACTGATCGTGCCCGTAACGTACTTTGTCTCCCGGCCTTTCGAGAATTTATCGATCGAAAGCGCCAAAATGTACCGAACACTGGAGTTGATCCTCCATTTGAGCGCCGACATTCAGACCATCAGGGAGAAGTTTCTGGCGTTCGCCAAGGAAGAGGAAAGCGTTGTCGAGCATCACAATCTGTCCTGCTACGTGACGGGACAGACCGAGACTGCTCAGACGATATCCTGCTACCTGGTGGCATCCGATCCCTTCGCCGGCTGGGTCGCTGAAATGCAGATCCGCGAGAGGTTGATGGTCTTCATTCGGGACGAGCATCCGGAGTGGTGGCCAAGAGAGGTTGTAGTGCTCAGCCATCACGATATCGCGCAAGGCGAGAGACGGGATACTCGCCCACCATCAGAAACCGGTGGTGTCGATGAGTCTTGTTCTTGAAGCTTGCATGTGTCCGCCACAGCCAGGGCATCCTTATCAAGCCTGGAACATTACGAGGGTTAACGGGCAGGTCCAACTGGTCGCCCCAATGAACTGCTGACTGTCATTTGCCACACCGCATCTCCAGACTTCCCGCACACTGTAAGCGGTGACCATTGACTAGATTTCGCGCGCACTGATCGTCTTGAAGTTCGCTCGATGGAATTAGGCGTCGGCAGTGAGTACGTCGAGCCTCATGCCTTCGTTCCTTAGACGGCTTGGAGTTTAATAGCGGGCATTCAATAACAGTGTCGTGCGCGAGCCAGCAATCCGGACACACCGCGCACGCAAAGTAATAAAATATTAATCAATCTAGAATACGTAAATGAACCCGCCGCCTACTTCGGCCTCATAGTTACTGCGAGCGATTGGGCTAGCTCGAACGTCGCTACTATAATGCTCATAGAGTGCTTCACCGAAAATCTGCCAATTCTTGTTGATAATATGCCGGTAATTATAATTGATGCCAAGTGAGCGAAATCCACCGCTCATTCTAGTTTCATCCAATCCGGATGCAGCAGACTGCTTTGCGGTGATGCCAAAATCTTTATTGGCAAAATCGCTATCGTGCAACACCGCAACGAGATTAATCTCAGAGCCGGAACCGTCAAATTTATCGCCGAAGCGGCGGCCTACGCCAAAGAGGCCAAGGTTCCCATTCTCTCCAGCGATAACCCGGCCAACCAACCAATTACGCCAATCGGCAGCGAAAGCACGGCGTGCTTGTAGAACCAATTCGAAACCTTCTTCGCCATCACCGAGTCCATCTAAACGACCTTTGTCGGAATCACTTTCTTCACGACCCTCATCGAATCCAACAAGGGCCTCGAGTAACCAAGTATCCGCACGTAAACCACGCCAACCTAACGCTTCACCAGCCCAAAAGAAAATATTATCCTCTCTGCGCCATTGCAATGCACCAGCAGGATCGATCTCAAAACCAAATTCGTCTGAGCCTTCGTATGCAGTTTCATATTCAATACCAAGGCCCAGCCCTAAACCCCAGCCATCCTTACCTCTGGTGAAGTCGTCGACTGAGGGCAAAGGTACTAACGCTATTCTTTCGTCTTGCGCGAATGCTGTTTGAAAGAAGAAGCCATGTATAAAAATGATCAACACCAAACCTGTAAACTTTGTCATGAATAATGCTTCCTATGTGAGGTCCGACAAAGCCGACCACGAGAGTATGGTCGTTCGCTACTTATACGCGTTATTTTGGTGGCGAGTTCATGTATTTTTCAGGAGCCATCTGGCCCCCAAGAACCCGTTTTCGGGCTCAGCGGGCGGATTTCCGCCCTCAAGGCATCAGTTGTCTCCTCGCCAGGTACAGATTGGTCAGGCCAATCAGGGAAATACCTGCACCACCTTGCTTCTAGCCACGAACGAAAACCGGACTCGAGCGCGGCGGCGTCAATACTTCAGCGCTTCCTTAAAGAAGAGAACGAATGGCATTCACGACGATGTACGCACCAAGCAAGAGAAGCGCGATGAAGAATACGGTGCGGAATCGCTGCTCGGAAATGCGCTTCCTCAGCGCCTGTCCGCCGACCATTCCCACGATGGCCGGCACAACCGCGCCGGCTGACAGTATCGCGTGCTCCACGCTGAAGAAGTTCGATTGCTGGAGGGCAATGGCCAGTGCCGCGGTGCATGCGATAAACGATATCCCCATCGCCTGGATCAGCACGTCGCGGGGTAGCCCTATGGCCTGCAGAAACATCACTCCAGGAACGATGAACGACCCGGTCATACCGGTCAGCACGCCGCTGACAGACCCGGCCAGGGGGCCGGCCCACACCTCGTGTCTGGGCGGGACCGTCAGTCTGATTCCACCCAGACTCACCAGCGAGTAGATCACCAGCAACGCGCCAAGGAGACCCGTGAGCAGGGCGAAATCCAGGCGTGCGAGGGCGAGCACGCCTATCCATACCGTGACGATGGTCATCAGCAGGAATGGCCAAAGGCGGATGAGTATGACTTTGGCGTTCCCGCCTACCACGGACTGCCAAAGGTTTGTAACCAACGTCGGTATCAGCAGCAGCGCCATCGCCGTTGGCAGATCGAGAGCTACAACCAGGAGCGCGAGACTGACGGTCGGCAGACCGAGCCCGGTAACACCTTTCACCGCACCGGCGAACAGGAACGCCCCGAATACTACGAGCACGGTCCAGGGTTCAAACACGCTTTTGCCTCATTGCCAACTGTTTCGGGCGAAAAAAAGGGCTCACGGATTAACCGTAAGCCCTTGATCTGTCTGGTAGGCGCGATTGGACTCGAACCAACGACCCCCACCATGTCAAGGTGGTGCTCTAACCAGCTGAGCTACGCGCCTGTCGTTGAAGCTGGCATAGTCTACAACCTCGAATCTGCTTGGCCAAGCCCTGGATACCCGATGTCTTCCAGGCGCGGGGCAGAAGCCGACAGAATCAGGCCTTGCGCCCTGGGCTACGCTTGCGCTTGGCCCGCTGCGCAGGCTTTGCCGCAGGACCTGTCTGGCGCTTGCTTGCCGCCGCCTTTGGCGGCGACTCTCCCAGACGACGCAGGCCAAGCCGACGGCCGCACACCCACACCGTTTTCAGGTGCTTGAGCAACTCGTCGGGAATGTCGGCTGGAAGATCCACGGTTGCCTGGGAGTCATTGATGTCAATGCCACCGATGTAGCTGCTGTCGATTCCGGCCTCGTTGGCGATGGCGCCAACCAGGTTTCCCGGCTTGACGCCGTGTTCGTAACCCACGTCCACCACGTATCGCGCAAGGACGATCTCCGGATGATCTTTCAGCGGGCGTATATCGGCGGCGGAATTGGGGGCATGCTGGGCGCGCTTGCGTGGCGCTCCGGCATCACGCTCCGTTTTCTCCCGGACCGGGGGCAAAGACTCCGGGAGCAGGAACGGTGTTTCACCCTGCGCCATCCTTGCCAGCGCTGCGGCTACCCGCACAGGGTCCACTTCCTGGTCACGCACGTAATCGGAGATAAGGCGCAGGTAGAACTCGAGATCTTCCCCGGCAAGGGTATCGCTGATGCGTTGCTGGAAGCGTGCGATTCGCTGCTCGTTCACATCGTCGGCGCTGGGCATACCCATCCGTTCGATGGGCTGACGGGTGGCCCGCTCGATTGCCTGCAGCATGCGCTGCTCCCTTGGAGCCACGAAGAGGATCGCCTCACCGCTGCGTCCGGCCCGTCCGGTGCGGCCGATCCGATGCACGTAGGACTCGGTATCGTTGGGGATATCGTAATTGATGACGTGACTGATCCGCTCCACGTCGAGCCCCCGGGCGGCGACATCGGTGGCGATGACCACATCCAGCTGGCCGTTTTTCAATCGCTCAACCGTGCGTTCCCGCAACTTCTGGGGCACATCACCGTTCAGCGCTTCGCAGGCATAACCGCGTGCGGTGAGCTTCTCCGCCAGATCGACGGTGGACGTCTTGGTGCGCACGAACACCAGCGCGGCGTCAAAGGGCTCCGCCTCCAGCACCCGTGACAGGGCGTCCAGCTTGTGCAGCCCGCTGACCCGCCAGTAGCGCTGGCGAATGGTCTTGACGGTGGTGGTGGATGAGGCGATCCGCACTTCCAGAGGGTTGCGTAAGTGCATCCGGGCAACCCGGCGGATGACATCGGGCATGGTCGCGGAGAACAGCGCAACCTGACGGTTTTCCGGGGTCTGCTCCAGGATCCATTCGACATCGTCGATGAAGCCCATGCGCAGCATTTCGTCGGCCTCGTCCAACACCAGGGCGAACAAGGCGTCCAGCTTCAGGGTTCCCCGACGCATGTGATCCATGACTCGGCCAGGCGTCCCCACGACCACATGCGCACCACGGCGCAACTGCTTGAGCTGTATGGCGTACTCCTGCCCCCCGTACACGGCCAGCACATGGAAACCAGGTAGATTCCTGGCGTAGGTCTGAAAAGCCTCGGCGACCTGGATGGCCAGTTCACGGGTCGGCGCCAGCACCAGAACCTGGGGCTCACGACGGGTCAGGTCCAGGCGCGAGAGCATCGGCAGGGCAAACGCTGCGGTCTTGCCAGTGCCGGTCTGCGCCTGACCAAGCAAATCCTGCCCCGTCATCAACGGAGGAATGCTCTGAGCCTGAATGGCTGTGGGTGCCTCATAGCCGGCCTGATCCAGGGCAGTCAGGAGTGGTTCGGCGAGACCAAAGCTTCTGAAATCTGAGGGAATGCTGTTATCTGATGCCACGGGGTTTCGAGTTCTGCGTGATGAATTTCTTCCATTGTACGCGCTGCTGTACATCGTCGCCGAACAGCTTGTTGAGTCGCTTCGCGGGACCGGCTACCAGCAACTCATCGGGGAAAGGTCGCGCCGGATTCAAACAGACTCTGAAAATCCGCCGGCGATTCCTGTTGCTCGAATAGGAGGCCCTGCCCGCGATCGCACCCAAGGGCCAGCAAGCGTCGCTGCTGTTCGGCGGTTTCGACGCCGTCAGCAACCACCCAAAGGCTCAGGCTGCTGCCAAGGTCGCATATGGCCCGGATGATGGGCTCCACGATGCGCCGTTTATCCGCTTGCCCCAGATCGGCCACGAAGGACCGGTCGATCTTCAACGTCTCGATGGGCAGTTTCGCCAGGTTGCGCAGTGAGGAGTAGCCGGCGCCGAAGCCACCCAGCGCGAGCCGCAAGTCAGGACAGTGCTTGCGCAGCGCTTCAAGTTCACCGGCTGCGCGGTCAGCGTCCTGCAGCAGGGCGCTCTCGGTGATCTCAAGCTCCAGCAGCATTCCTGTCGGACACGACTCCGCGATGAAAGCCCCGAGCTCATCACCCACATTGCGTCGCGCGAGGGTCTCCGCGGACAACTGCATTGAAAAGGTCAGCGCAGCGGCGGTGCCTGACCAGGCGGCGAACTGCCTCATTACCAGCGCAAGCACATGACGGTCGAGTTCCGGCATCAGTCCCGCCTGCTCGGCCACGGGCAGGAAATCCGCGGGCATCAGCAAACCCCGTTCCGGATGCTGCCAACGCAACAGGGCTTCCGCGCCGGCAATGGAACCGTCTTGAAGGGAGACACGTGGTTGAAAGCACAAACTCAACAAGCCGGCCTGCAGCGCATCGCGCAACTCACGCTCCAGCCGCAACCGCTCATTCACGGCGAGATTCATGGACTCATCGAAGAATCGATACTGGTTCTTGCCACCCTGCTTGGCAACGTACATCGCCGTGTCCGCAGCACGGATCAGTTGCGCCACGGTATGGCCATCCTGGGGGTAGAGGGCGATCCCGATGCTGGGGCGCGCCGACACCTGCCGCCCGTCGATGAGGAAGGGCTCGTTCAGTGTTTCCAGGACGCGTTCAGCTCCCCCACGCGGATCGTCGCCGTCATCACCGAACGGCTGAATGAGGACGAACTCATCCCCACCGAATCTTGCCACCGTATCGGATTGCCGCACGCAGGCCCTGAGCCGCACCGACACCTGCTGCAGCAACGCATCACCGGCATCATGGCCCAGGGTGTCATTGACCAGTTTGAATTCGTCGAGATCCAGCAACATGATTGCCGCACTGCATCCACGCCGGCGCGCCTCGCGCATGACCTGATTCATGCGGTCTTCCATGAGCACGCGATTCGGTAAACCGGTGAGTGCGTCGAAATGCGCCTGCTCGAACAACCGGGCTGCAAGGCGCTGTTGCTCCAGGGCAATGGCGGTGATCTGCGCCAGTTCCCTCAGTACCCCACGCACGTCATCGCCGAAGGCATTCACTACCGTCGAAAACGCAGCCAACAACCCAAGGACCGTACCCTCGCTGTCCTTGATCGGGGTTGCCAGCAGTGCCGAGAACCCAACCTCCCGCATGGAAATCTGCAGCGGACTGTCGTCGACACGACCGACATCCGTTTGCAGCCGGATGCCACCGGAGGCGATTGCCGCAGCGATCGCTCCGCCGACCTCCTCCGGAGCACGGCAATCAATGGTGTGACAGCATCGCGAGGGCAGATTGGGCGCCGCCGCAATCTCCAGGCCGACCTGCCGTTGCAGGACGACAGCCACCGTATAGCCCTCCCGATACTCCTCGACAACGCGTATGACCTGCTTGAGCACGCTCTCCAGCGGCGCATCACGGGCGATGAGTTCGAGAATCTCGGCGCGACGACTCGCAAGCCGGTGGGCCTGGTACTCCTCGGTTACATCTCGGACGGTACCCTGGTAGTAGAGCACCTCGCCGGCGGCATCCCGGATAACGCGGGCGTTCTCCTGCTGACGAAAGCGTCCACCGGTCCCGATGCGATAGACTTCCGCTTCGAAGCCTTCGACATGGCCATCGCGGTTCAGCACCTCCAGGATGGTGGTGCGGTCTTCCGGATGCACGTAGTAGTCCTTTGCCAGGTCGTTCACGGCTTCGAGCAATTCTTCCTTGGTGGAAAACCCGTGCATGCGCGCCAGAGGTGCGTTCGCGTCGAGCAGTCGACCATCTGGGGAGGAGCGGAAAATACCTTCGGTGGTGTTCTCGAAGATGGAGCGGTAGTCGGTTTCCACCCGCATGCGCTCCTCTTCGGCGCGTTTGCGGCGGGTGACATCGAGCAGCAGACCATTCCAGATAACGCTGCCATCGTCGGCCTGATGGGGTTGGGACAACCCCTGCAACCAGATTCGGCCTTTCGGCACGTCGATCGGCCATTCGTGACTCCAGGGGGTCAGGCTCCTGGCGGAAGCATCGATGCTTTGCAGATAGGGCTCTACATGCTCAAGGGGAATGCGGGAAATCCATCCGCGCAGATCTGTCAGATCGATATTGTCGGGGACTCCAGTGATTCGCCGTAGCCCCTCACTCATGCTCTCGATGTGGAACTCACCATCGGCATCACGTCGAAACCGGAAGATCGCGCCAGGGATCGTCGTTGTCAGGTCGCGCAAAAGTTGGGCATCAGCCGTCAGCAAACTTGGGCTGCTGCCGGTTGTATCGACGGGGGTCATGATCAAGCAGTCAACCATGTCTGGTGAGCCAAAGGGCAAGTGCGCCCTTGTCGGTGACGCCGAGTTTCTGGTAGATGCGGCGCAAATGCGTATGCACGGTAGTGGGCGAGATGTCGAGTTCCCGCGCCACCATCTTCTGGCTCTTGCCATTGGCGTAGGCCCAGGCGACCTCCAGCTCCCGCCGACTCAACGATGGCGGCAGGGCTGCGCGGCGACGCGCCCGCACCAGTAACCGGGTGCCGGCCGGTTCGGCATCAAGATGCAGACCCAGGGCTTCGTGATGTCCTCGCTGCCACAAGTCCTGCGCGGCCGCCCGCGGCAATCGGCGACCTGCCGCTGCCCCCCATTCGTCGACGATGAGTTCGATGAAACCGGGGAGGCTGGCATGCACATGGCCAAGATGATCGATAAGTGCAGCAGGCGCGCCGGTTCGACCGAGTTGTGCCTGGTCATTGTGGCGCGCCGCGACAAACAGGTGTTTGGTCACCAGGTTCTTGAAGCGGCGCTCCGGTTCGGTAAAGCGCCGTTCGAGACGATCCCTGGACAGGGTAACAAATACGTGAAGGCCGGTGACCGGATCGACCTGCATGGTGGAGAGCATTTCTCTCGCATCGTAGAGCCGCCAGTGCTCATTGTACGCTCGGGTGCGAAAGACGTTGGGCACCTGGCTCAGCGTCCAGGTCTTCCCGGTATTGCCAATCACGAGATCGGCGTAACCGTCTTCGTTCTTAACCGGCTCCCAGGTCTGGAACAGTGTTTCCACCTGGTTGTACACACTGGCACGATGCAGCCGGCGGTCGTGGCCGTCGCCGGCACCCCAGATCGCGAAGTCGAAATCGATGTGGCGCTGCAATTCGCGCAGTGTCCACATCTGAAAGTCTTCCGGTGCCAAGCGGGCGCTTGCATCGTGCACATGTAGCAAGAACTCGCTGACACTGCCACTTAAGTCCTGTCGCATCGTCTCTCTGTCTTCCAATCACCAACGGACGCGGCTCAGCCCTCCTTGCTGTGCGTCACCGGCGACGAGATCGGCAGGAATGCCGTTTTTCCACGGCTCTCAATAACTTGAAGTTAGCAGGAGGCGTGAGCAGGGATCAAGCGGGAAGATAGGATGGCAAGGGCCACTGGCGCACCGATTACCGATCGGAGGTGAGCTGGCTCCAGGCCTGCGCCGGCTCGAAACCCAGCTGCTCCCGCGCCCGGCTCCCATCAAACAAGGAGGCGCGGGGGTTTGCGGCATACACATCCGGGCGTCGCAATGCCGGCAAGCGACCGAAGACACGCTCGGCAAAACCAAGGGTTGGCTCGCAAATGCAACTGTCCGGCGCGGTGATGTAGAAGATGCTGTCACGCACACCGGTTGCGAACAGCGCGCAGCGGAACGCCCTGGCGCAGTCCTCTGGCCCGATATGGGAGAACGTCCAACGGGTCGTCGGATCGGCGGCCTTGGCCTGCAGAATCGGGATGTTCTCGGGAAGGGACACCATCATGGGCCGCAGGCAGAGCACCTGCATTGGGCCGCCGATTCGCACACTCCCCGCCATCATCTCGGCGAGCTGCTTGCTAAGACCGTAGGGGTGGCCCGGCCGGTCGGGGTGATCCTCGTCGATGGGCAGATAGGCGGGGGCGTGATCCTCGCGCATTTCCGGCAAACCGGAGGCCATGACGCTGGAGCAGAGCACCACGCGGCGAGCACCACACTCTCGAGCCGCCTGCAGCACGTTCCAGGTACCCATGGCGTTGACCTGAATGAAATCCTCCGGCCCGCGGGGGAAATCCAGATCGATCCCTGCCAGGTGGATAACCGCATCGACACCGGCAAAAGCGTGCCTGAGGGCCTGAAGATCGGTGACATCGGCCTGCCGGAACTCGCAGTCCGGCAGGCGTTCAGGATGCTGCTGATCAACCACCAGCAAGTCGGCATGCGCTGCGAGTTCTGCAACCACGTAGCGGCCAAGCCTTCCGGCGCCGCCGGTCACGGCAACGCGTCGAATCTCGCCAGCCTCTGTCATTCGTCTCCTCACGGCTTAGCCGCGCCCGCTAGTGTCCCCTAAGGTAGCAGGATCGTTGCACCCGTGGTGCCGCGACTCTCAAGGAGACGATGGGCCTCGGCAACCTGCTCGAGCCGGAAGCGATGGCCGATCTCGACGCCGAGTCGACCATCTGCCAGCAGGGGAAACAGCCGGTCGCTCATGGACATCACGTCCGCCGTTGTACTGGCGTAATGTGCGAAATTGGGACGACTGATAGTGGCAGACTTTCCTGCATATTCGGCAATATCTATGGGGTCAATGTGCCCGGAGGCCTGACCAAAGCTGACGAGATGCCCGCGCACCGCCAGCGCCGCATAGGATTTTCCAAGATTGTCTCCGCCCACTGCGTCATACACGACGGAGGCACCCTTTCCTCCAGTCAATGCCTGCACCCGCGCAACGAAATCCTCCTCTGTATAGACAATCACATGCTGGGCCCCGAACTCCTGGGCCCGCCGGGCCTTCTCCGGCGTACCGGCGGTACCGATCACGGTGGCGCCCTTCAATGCGGCCCACTGGCAAAGCAGCGAACCCACGCCGCCAGCGGCCGCATGCACCAATACGACCTCGCCTGGCTGTACGTCATGGACCCGATGCAACAGAAACTCTGCAGACATGCCCTTGAGCATTGCCGCCGCCGCCATTTCATCTGACACGGCGTCAGGGAGTGGCACCACAAGCGCCGCATCCATGGTACGGACATCACAATAGGCGCCTGGTGGCGGACAGGCATAGGCAACCCGATCTCCGGCCCGGAGATGGCGGACACCAGCGCCCACATCCATGACAACACCTGCTGCCTCCATACCGAGGATGGCGGGCGGCTCCGCCAGCTTGAAATAGCCCGAGCGGCAATAGACATCAATGAAGTTCAGGCCAATAACAGTGTGCCGGAGCCGCACCTGACCCTGCTCCGGCGGCGGCGCGGTGACATCTTCCGAAGCGAAAACCTCCGGACCGCCGTAGGTGGTGGCAATCATGCCGCGACCGCGTACGCTCTCATGCCCGGACACGGCGGCACCCACTGATACCGGCGTTCGAACCAGTTTCGCTGGCGTCGGAGGCTCCACCGGCTCCGTTCGAGCCGCTGGCCGTCGCTCCAACAGTTGGCGAATGGCGTCGAAACCCGCCTCGTAAATCTGGCCGCCGACAATCTCTACAAGTTCGTCGGCAAGACCTGGCGGGGGCTGGAATCGACCTTCCCAGTGCCAAAACGTTTGCTCGCCATCGGTCACCGGCTTCAGAGTCACCGTGGATGTGTAGCCATTCAAGGGCAACGGTGCTTCAAGAATGCAGTAGGTGAAGCAGTGATTCCGGTCAGACAGACTCAGCAATTGCTCTCGAATACGGCCACCATCCTGCAGGCTGAAGTCACGCACGCAACCAACCGCGTCGGGAAGCCGGTTGTCCTCAATGCGGCTACTGGCAACCGCCGGATGCCAGCGATCATGACCGTTGAAGTCCCGAATCAGACCCCACACCACGTCGATCGGTGCATTGATGACCGTACTGCGGGTGACGGTAACCCGCTTACCGAAAGGTGCGCCCATCGCTCAGCGACCGCCCAGCCGTTCCTTCAGCGCATTGAACCCGCCCTGAAAGACGCTGTTGCCGACGAGTTCCGACAACTCGCGCTCACGGCCAGGGGCGCACTCGAACTCTGCCGACCACTCGATGAAGCAGCGGTTGCCATCGGTGATGGGGGTGACTTTCAACGTTGCGATGTAGTCATCGACGCCCATGGGCGACTCGAGGATGGAATACACGCAGGTAAACTCGAAATCCGACAGGGCCAGCAGTTGTTCACGGATGCGCCCACCATCCTTCAACGAAAAGTTGCGAATACAGCCCACCTTGTCCGACGGATGATGCTGCTCGATTCGGCTCTCGGCGATCGCCGGATGCCACTCCGGCAGGGCATTGAAGTCCCGTACAACCCGCCAGACCCGATCGGCGGGTGCGTTGATGACGCTGGATCTGTAGACCTTGACCATACAATCTCTCCGACGTCAGGGCTTCTTGCGGGCCTTGGCGGCGTTGTCTGCAGACCCATCGTCGGCTTGATCACCGCCGACACGCTCCTCCGCCGAGATGCCCGCGTCATTGGACACGCGGCTGACCATGCGATTGAGATCACCTCCCTGCAAACCGACCTCGCGCAGCAGAGAGTCCAGCAACGGCGCCTGGGCGCGGTAACGCAGGGCACTGTTCACCACGTTGTCGGCCAGGTTGCCACTGCCACCCTCGCTGCCCCGTGAGGCGGGTGTCAAAGGCCCGGTCAGTCCGTCCACCTGGAGAATCTTGATACCTTCGATGCGCTCCATGGGCTTGGCGCTCTCGCGGATAATGCCTTCCAGCTTGTCCAACAGCTTGTTGCGCATTTCCGATTGGCGCGACTCCACCGTCAGTATGTTGTTGGCCTCGTTCATCTGGCGACGGCCCTCGGCGTCGATCTCGTAGCGCAGCTTGGCAGCCAGGGCCCGAAGCTTCTCGGCCTCGCTCTCGCCTTCAGCAGCCAGTCGCCGGGCCTCGGCCCGATCCTCGGCGGCGACGCGCTCAGCCTGGGCGGCGGCGCGCAGACGAATACCCTCGCGCTCGGCCTCCTGGGCGGCGAGGATAAGCTCCACGGCCTTTCTCCGTTCCGCTGCCTCGCGCTCACGTACCGTGAACACCTGCTCCTCGGCCTCCACTGCCTTGCCTCGGGCCTGCTCGGCGGCAACCTGGGCCTTTGATTGCGCCTGGGAACGTTCGGCTATCTCTATCTGACGATTCTGCTCCGCCAGTTCGAGGGCCTTGCGGCGCTCGACTTCCAGTTCCTGAATTTCCCGCTCGCGGCGAATGCGCTCTTCATCCAGACCGCGCTCCATGCTGATTCGTGACCGCTCGGTTTCCAGGCGGCTACTGATGCGCGACTGCTCGGATTCCCGCTCGTACTGTGTTTGCTCGCGGACGATTTCCGCCTGCTGCAGTGCGCGGCGGGATTCCACGTCACGTTGTTGCTCCAGGCGGGCGAACTCGGTGTCCCGATCGATTTGCAGCACCATGCGATCGGTTTCCAGGTTCTTGTTGCGAATCTCGATCAGGGTGTCCTGCTCGATATCGTTGCGCAGCTTCTTGCGATGCTCGATTTCCTGGGTCAGCCGGGTCAGACCCTCGGCGTCAAAGGCATTGGACGGACTGAAATACTCCATGGCCGTCTGATCCATGCCGGTGAGCGACAGGGCCTGCAGTTCCAGGCCACTGCTGGCGAGATCTTCAGCCACCGCCGCCTTGACTCGCTTGACGTATTCGCCGCGCTTTTCATGCATCTCTTCCATGGTCATCTCCGCGGCCACGGAACGCAGGGCATCAACGAACTTACCCTCCACCAGTTCCTTGAGGCGATCCGGTTGCATGGTTCGCCGCCCCAGGCTCTCCGCGGCGATTGCGATTCCCTCATGAGTCGCCTTGACGCGTACGTAGAACTCCGTCACCACGTCCACGCGCATCCGGTTGCGGGTAATCAGCGCCCGATCCTGACCCCGTTGCACCTCCAGGCGCAGCGTGTTCATGTTGACCGGAATCACTTCATGAACAATGGGCAACACGAAGGCACCGCCGTCCTTGACAACCTTCTCGCCACCGAGACCGGTGCGCACGAAGGCGGTCTCCTTCGTCGACCGGCGGTAAAGCCAGTTGAGCAGATAGACGACCCCGACAATGATCGCCGCGAGGATGATGATCCCCAGTATCGTCCAACCAAACGCTGCACCAGACATGCTCTCCTCCGTCTGCGGGCCCGGCCCGCTGTTTTTATCAGAAAGGTTTCGGCACCTACGCGATCACCGAGCGGCTGCGCTCAGGCTCGCCGAATACCCTTGAATTTCCGCGTCTGCTCGATCAGCGCCTGCTCCACCGGCAGACGCTCCATGGACGATGCGCCATAAAACCCGTGGCAATCAGGGCACTTGCCGAGGATGTAGGCGGCATCATCCGGCATGGCGATGGGACCACCGTGGCAGAGCACGATGACGTCCGGCTTGACCTCCCGGGCGGCGGCCGCCCAGGCATTGATCATCGGGACACAGTCGTCAAGGCTCAGCGCTGTCTCTGCACCGATGGCACCGCCGGTGGTCAGTCCCAGGTGGCAGACGACAATGTCGGCACCAGCGTCCGCCATGGCCCTGGCATCGTCCTCGCAGAAAACGTAAGGCGTTGTGAGCATTTCCATTTCCCGCGCCTTGCGGATCACCTCGACCTCCATGGCGTAGCTCATGCCCGTCTCTTCCAGATTGGCGCGGAAGGTGCCGTCAATGAGGCCAACCGTGGGGAAATTCTGGATGCCGGAAAAACCGAGATTCCTGAGCCGACCCAGCAGGTGTTCGGTGATCATGAATGGATCCGTACCATTGACCCCGGCCAGCACCGGTGTCTGCTTCACCACCGGCAGCACTTCCGAGGCCATCTCCACGACAATCTCGTTGGCATTGCCATAGGCCATGAGCCCCGCCAGGGAACCACGCCCCGCCATGCGGTAACGCCCGGAGTTGTAGATCACGATGAGGTCGATGCCTCCGGCCTCCTCGCACTTGGCCGACAACCCAGTGCCGGCGCCACCGCCGACGATGGGTTCACCGCGATCGATCATTCCGTGGAATTTGTCCAGCAACGCCTGGCGCTCAAACCGCGGCATACCGTCGTCCCCCCGTCTGTTGCTCACTCATGATCTCCCGGAAGGCCTCCACCAGCGCACGGGAGAACTCCGGGTCATTGATGTTGTGTGGAAGCTTGATGAGGCGTTTGTTGCCAGTGGGTCGAAACGCCTGCTCGACCGCCTGGAACAGTGCCTGGTCTGCCGCCGGATCCCAGAACTGCTTGCCCGGCGCATCCAGAAGTGACACGCCCCCTTCGGGAATGAAGAAACGCACCGGACCGCGGAACTGATTGAGTCGCTCGCCGATCCAGCGGCCGATGGCGGTATTCTCCTCCGGGGTAGTCCGCATCAGCGTGACCTGGGGGTTGTGGCGATAGAGATTTCGCCCCCGGAAACGCGCCGGCACGGTATCCATGGCGTGGAAGTTGACCATGTCCAGGGCACCGCAGGAGCCCACGTAGGGAATGGACTGCCGAATGAAGGCACCGAGACGATCCTCACCGGCGCTGAACACGCCGCCTCCGATGAGATCAGCAACCTCCGTCGTGCTGACGTCGATCACCCCGGACAACATGCCGGAGTCCGCGAGTTTTTCCATGGACTGCCCGCCCGTGCCGGTGGCGTGGAAGGTCAGGCAGTCATAATCGTCAGCCAAATCCCGGGCCACCGCTTGCACGCAAGGGGTCGTGACGCCAAACATTGTCAACCCGATAGCAGCCTTGCGGGCGGTGTTCTGCTGCCTGCCGATGTGGGAGATCATCCCGCCGAGGGCATGGGCTGCGTTGGCCAGCACCTGCTCGGAGATACGGTTGATACCCTGGACGTCGGTGACCGAGTACATCATCGAGATGTCGCTGGCACCCACGTAGCGCTGCACGTCTCCCGACGCCACCGTCGACACCATCATCTTCGGTATACCGATGGGCAAACGCTGCATGGCCGGGGTCACCAACGCCGTCCCGCCGGAACCACCGGCAGAGATGATGCCGCCCACGTCCCGGCGGGTGGGCAGGTAACGCTCGAAAGCCTCAGCCATGGCGCTGACCGCACTGCCGCGGTCAGACGTGAATACAGCCTGGGCGCCGCCGGGGTGATAGCGGGCAACTTCCGTCGGACCCACATCGGCGGATGAAGGGCGCCCGCTGGTGCTGAGATCAACCGTTCGCGTCCGCAGGCCCATGCGCTTCAACCGGTTCTCGATGAAGCGCAGCTCCTGGCCCTTGGTGTCGAAGGTGCCGGCAACATAAGCAACGTGGGCAACCATATCGGCGACGGAAACCTGGGGGATATCCGCTGGGCGGTCTGAGTCCCACGTTGTTCCGGTCGGCGTGATCGCGGTGGCATCCGCAGGCCGCTCGCCACTCCCGCGACTGGATGGACGCCAGCCACCAGGGGCCGGATCACCCGACGACCAGCGCGTCGGGGCGCCGCTCGCCACATAGGCGGGGGCAGGCCCCTCGTCCGACTCCGAGGTCTCGCGGCGGACACGGAACACCATGGGCTCATCCGCTGCCCCTTCGCCGGTATCGACGCCCGGGTCGTCGGACTCGAGGGGATCGAGAGAGTCTTCCTGACGCCCCACCCCGAGTAACTGCTGCTGCAGTGCCTTGTCAGCAGCCAGCTCAGCCGCCGACATGTCGCGAACGATCTGACCATTCATCATGATGGCAATGCGTTCGGAGACATCCAGCGCGACGCCAAGATTCTGTTCGATCAAAAGGACCGAGATTTCGCCACCCTCCCCCAGGTCCTTCAGCAGGCCGGCAAGCTGCTGCACGATCACGGGGGCGAGCCCTTCGGTGGGCTCATCCATGATGAGCAAATCCGGATTCGCCAGGAGGGCGCGACCAATGGCGAGCATCTGCTGCTCGCCGCCGGAGAGCTGCGCACCACCATTGCGGCGTCGCTCGGTCAGCCGGGGAAATGTCTCGTAGACGCGATCAACCGTCCAGGCTCCACGGCGCCCGCTCCGCGCAGCGAGTCGCAGGTGCTCATCCACACTCAATGATGGCCAGACGCGACGCCCCTGGGGCACATACCCAACCCCCAGGCCAACCACTCTATTGGGCCTCAGCCCGAGCATCTCCCTGCCCTTGAAGCGTGCACTTCCGCTCTTGTGGGAAACTAGCCCCATCAACGTATTGCAAAGCGTGGTCTTGCCCATTCCGTTGCGGCCGACGATCCCGAGAATGCCGCTTTGCAGGTCGAAGCTGACCCCCTGCAGGGCCAGGGCATGACCGTAGGCCACCTGTAGATCACGGACCGACAGCACGGGTGTTCCGGTCCGACCTGTCTTTTCGTCAGCCATGACCGTCCCCCAGGTATATGCGCTGTACGTCGGCATCCGCCTCTATTTCTTCGGGTCTGCCTTCCTTGAACATCTCGCCGTTGTGCATGACCGTGCAGTAATCCACGACACGCAAGGCAACATCGAGGTCATGCTCGATGATGATGTAAGCGATGTGCTCCGGTAGGCCTTTCAGTAGCTCAACGAGCTCCCGACGCTCCACCGAAGACAGGCCGGCCGCGGGCTCGTCAAACAGAATGAGCCGCGGGGCGCCGGCCAGCGCCATGCCGATCTCCAACTGACGCTGCTGACCATGGGCGAGATCCGCCACAGGGGTCTGGGCCAGATGGGAAAGACGTACGGCGTCCATCATCTCCCGGGCTGAGCGCATGGCTGGATCAGCCAGACCCGGCCGGCGGAAGGAGAACCGCCCCCGGGAGACACCGCGCACCGCGAGAAAGAGGTTATCCAGTACGCTCAGCCCTTTGAAAAGCTGAGAGTTCTGATAGGTACGCCGCAACCCGCGGCGGATGCGCTCCGCCGCGGGTAACGTCGTGACGTCTTCTCCAAAGAAACGGATGCTGCCCGCCGTCGGCGGGAAGTCACCCGTGATTGCGTTGAACAGCGTCGTCTTGCCCGCGCCGTTGGCACCCAGCACCGCACGACGCTCACCATGCTCCACACGGATGGTGATGTCTCGCAGTGCCACAAGGGCACCAAAGTGGCGGCTTACGCCCTGGAGTTCCAGGGCGCTTGCCGACATGGAGCGGGTTGCCGCTGTTGTGGTCTCTAAAGCCATGTTGTTATCCGAGCCACCTTCGCTGGATACGTGCCGTTGCTAAGGACACTCGGGGTTGTCACGGGCTGCGAAACCACCCGCGAGAAACTCTTCCTCGGTGAAGCCCAGGGTCTGGTTCACACCGTGGCGGACGTCGACGACACGGTTATAGAGAGAACCATCATCGTCCTGCGCAACTTCCGTGATGAACACATCCGCGATTGCCTGCCGGTTGTGGTCAATCTGGATAACACCCGTGGGCGTCTCCAGTTCCAGGTTTTGCAGCGCTTCACGGAAGGCGGCATGACCGTCGGAAAGATCACCATTGACCTGATCCAGCGCCGTCAACGCAGCGAGCGTGTTCACGTAATAGGAATGCGCGAACAGGCCGGGGGAGCGAAGACCGTCCGGGAACATCTCACGATAGGTCGCGACGAACTCCTGCCACTCCTCGCCCTCGTAGTTGTCGGCCACAGGGCCCGCGGTGGGGGTACCGATGAGGTAGTCACGCTGACGACCACGAGCGGAGAGTACCGACTGATCAACCGTGATCGAACCGGCGATCATGGGCTTGGCGCCACCCATCTGCTGGTACTGCTCCAGGAAGTTGAGTGCGTCCGAACCACCCAATGCCACGTAGATGGCATCCACGTCCTGGGGCATACGGGCGATGACCGATGAGTAGTCGCGGGTTTCCAATGGTACGAAGAACTTCTCCGGCACCCTTCCACCGGCGTCACAGAACTCGGTCATGAAGCCCTTGATCAACGCGTACGGGAACGAGTAGTCCTCGGCGATGATCGCCACCGACTCATAGCCCTTTTCCTCGTACACGTAAGAGCCAAGTCCGGCCTGCCACTGCACGCCATCGGTGGAGAAACGGAAGAAGTTCTCCGATGGATCCTCCAGGGTGGTCTGCTGCGCGGCTGAACTGCCGTTCAGGAACGTGACTCCGGGATGTTCCATGGAGTAGTTCTTGATGGCGATACCTTCGGAGCCGGACAGCGGGCCGATCATGATGTCGACCTCGTCGTTCTCGACCAGGCGTCGGGCGGCGCGCAGGGCGCTATCCGGCGATGCGTCGGAAGATGCCTCGAAGATCCTGATTTCACGGCCTCCTGCTTCGTGTCCCCACTTCTCCATGGCCATGCGGAAACCGCGCATCCCGTCCTGGCCGGACGCCGCAAACACGCCCTCAAGGGTGGCGAGCACGCCGATGCGAAGCGGTTCATCCGCATGGACAGTCCCCATCCCTCCGGACAGGGCGACCGATGCCGCTGCCGCCATTAGCAAGCTTTTCTTCACCATTGCTTTTCCTCCTCCTCGTGGTCCCGCCTGTTTACAAACGGGTTTTTTTGCCTGTACCAGGCTTTTAGCTTCCCCCAGAGGCCGAGAACGCCATCCGGGGAGAACAGCACTATTAACAGAAAAACAATACCGATCAGAGTGTTGAACCGGTCGCCAGCGATAAGCTGCATGGCGAAGTTCTCCATCAGGATGAATATCAGGGCGCCGATGAAAGGTCCGATGGGATGCAGGATTCCGCCGAGAATGGCGATGATCAGGATGCTGATGACCGGCCCCAGGCCCACCGACCCCGGAGAAATCTGGGTGTTGAGCCAGACCAGCAGCACGCCGCCGAGGCTGGCAAGGAAGCCGGCCAGTGCATGGGCAGCGATGCGATGCAGATTGACGTTGAAACCAAGGGCTCGCATGCGTCGGGGGTTGTCACGAATCGCCTGTAGCGCCAGACCGAATGGCGATCGGGATATGTACAGAACCAGCAGGTAACCGAAGGCGGCTGCGGCCAATGAGAGAAAATAGAAGTGATTCTGCTGGCGGAGGTTCATGCCGAACAACAACGGTGGCCGCACCCCGGCGAACCCGTCAAACGCATTGAATACCGGCAGGTTCTGAAGAACGAAAAAATAGAAGGCCACGGCGATGGCCAGGGTGATCATGATCGTGTAGATGCCGGATGTGCGCACCGAGATGCAGCCGATCAAGGTTGCGAAGACCGTACCCGCAATGATGGCCAGTGGAATCACCACGAAAGGTGGCCAGCCCATGCCAAGCCCACTGGCGGCGGTGCCAAGAATTGCCACCATGTAACCAGCCAGCCCGGCTACGGTCAGTTGCGACAGAGAGACCATGCCGCCATACCCGGCAAGCAGCATCAACGACAGGGCGATGAGCCCGAGAATCAGCGTCTGCGCACCGATCTGTACGGTCCAGAAACTGCCAACCGTAAAGGGATAGACAATCAGCAGGGCGACGACCACGAAGTGGTACCAGCGGATACCGGAGATCACCCCATAAGTCCCGGCACTCGTCACAGGTTTGCTTGTCGTCTCATCGAGAATGGATGCCATGAGTCTGTCTAGTCCCGCTCTTGTCTAGGATTGAGCTGCCTTGCCCATGATTCCCTGCGGCCGCACCGCCAGCACGATGACCATGATCAGCAACGTATAAACGGGGGCATAGGTCGGCGAGTAAGCCAGCCCGAACTGCTCGGTCAACCCGATCAGCAAAGCGCCAATTGCCGCCCCGGTAATGCTGCCCATCCCGCCGACGATCACCACGATCAGCGAGGCGAGCAGGAAACGCATGTCTTCCCCGGGTGAGAGTGAGAGGTACGTACCCCCCAGCACACCGGCCAACCCCGCCAGACCCGCGCCGATGGCGAAGGTCACGCAAAATACGAGTTGCACGTTGACACCGGACGCAGCGAGCATGCCCTTGTCGTCAACACCGGCCCTGATCGTCAGTCCCATACGGGTCTTGTTCAGGAATAGCCAAAGGGCGATGCCGATCACCACCGCCGCGGCCAGCACGAACAATCGATAGGTGGGGTAGAAGAATCCCACCCCTGGGATCTGCGTTGCCCCGAACAGCCAATCCGGCACGGTGAACTGGTAGGCGACAGCCCCCCAGTAGGCCAGCATGAGGTCTGCGGCAATGATGGAGATGGCGATGGTGACAAGTGTCTGCCGCAACTCCTGGCCTTCCATGAAGCGGAAGATGAGCAACTGCAGCAGGACGCCCATCACAGCCATGGACGAGAATCCGGCGAGCACCGCCAACTCCCAGGAATCGAAGGTGTCGTAGGTGGAGAAGCCCACGTAGCCGCCGAGGAGATACAGGGAACCGTGAGCCAGGTTGATGTTGCGCATCAGACCGAACACAAGGGAGAACCCACTGGCAACGAGAAAATACAGCCCGGCCAGCGTTAACCCATTCAGCAGCGTGATCAGGAAAAGCGTCATCCACCACCCTCTCTTGGCTTGTTATTGTTCGGCCCAGAGCGCGTACCGACCCCTAGCCGGTCCACCGCATCCCCTGCCTCTGCGCCGTGCCCTCAGGTGCGCGATGGAACGTGCCATCCTTCATGACCGCCAGAATTCGCTTCTTTTCCTGTAGCACGCGGATATTGGACAGGGGGTCTCCGTCCACCAGGATCATGTCGGCCAGGTAGCCTTCCTTGATCTGCCCCAGTTCATTCGGACGGCCCATGATCTGACCGCCCAGCTTGGTGGCGGAGAGCAACGCCTCCATGGGAGACATCCCGATCCGGTCAACGAAGTACTCGAGATCCTTGGCATTGGTACCGTGGGGAATCCAGGCGAACCCGTAATCGCCACCGGGCAACACGCGAATGCCTCGGCGATGCATCTTGCGCATGCAGTCGATGGCCATTTCCGCCTCACGGGCGTACATCATCCCCATGGGCGAATCCGGCGCGACGCCATAGTCCCCCGCCTCGGTTGCCGTCTTGATGAGCCAGGCCAACCCCGGCGCAACGAAATGCTTGTCCTTGTTGGCTTCGAGAAGGTCAAGGGTCTCCTCGTCGGCGAACGAGGCGTGATAGATGATCTCGATACCATGGCGGACGCACATCTTGATGGATTCGTTGGACCGGGCATGGGCCGCCACGCGCAAGCCACGACGCTTGGCCTCGGAGACGGCAACCGTAACCTCCTCGTCGGTCATTGGCGTCTCTTCCGCCGGTACACCGGCGATTTCCTCACCGGAGAGATTCAGCTTGATGGTGTCGCAACCGTACTTGATGAACATGCGGACAGCGCGGCGCATCTCCTCGACCCCGGAGACGATGCAGCCGAAGGACATGTCGGGAATGTCGATGTGGGGTGGCGACGTGTCGCCAAGACCGCCGGTGGTGGTAATTTCCTGGCTGGCGGCACTGTACCGCGGCCCCGGAATCTGACCGGAATTGATGGCATTGCGAATGACGACGTCCAGACGGGCCTTGGCCGAAGCCGCACCCATGCAGGAGGTCCAGCCCATATCGATGTAGCGCTTGGCCATATCCGCCGCGAACAGCGTGTGTTCCTCCGGCGGCATCATCTGTATCGCTTCAAGCGATGGCTGATCGTTCCATGACAGGTGTACATGCGCCTCGGTCATGCCGGGCATCAGGGTTGCGCCGGCACCATCGATTGTCATGTGTCCGTTGCTCGACCCCGTACGGCTTGCTCCGCGGCCAACCTGTTTGATCCGGTTTCCCTGGACCAGCACTTCACCGGTATACGGCTGTTCGCCCGTGCCGTCGAAAATGCGCACATTGGTAAATAGATAGTTGCCCATACTCTCCTCCAAACCCGGTCCTGCCATTGAACTGGCTTGTTCGCCCGGCTCCCGTCGCGGGAACCCGATTTAGCGCACGGAAGCCAGGAAGCTCCGCAACTCTCGATTGACCTCCTCGAAGCGCTCAAACGTGGTCCAGTGACCGCAGCGGGGCAAAATCACCGAGCGGCCGTTCTCAAGCTTTTCCGCCATCTGTCGGGATACGGAAGGCGGCCCTACACCGTCCTCCTCACCGGTCACCAGGAGCACCGGACAGCCGATCCGGCCGATATCCGCCGCCCGAGCGTCGGACAGGGCCTCGCAATTCACTGCATAGCCCTCTGGCGACTGACGCATCAGCGACTCCCGAACCATGGCGATGGCAAGCGGATTGCGCTCCTTGGTCTCCGACGAGGTCGCTGCCTGCACGATGGCATCGGCAATGTCCGCCATACCGTCTTCCCGCGCCTTGGTTGCCCTATCCTTCAAGGCCGGGCGGGCCTGCTCCGGCGGCTCCATCAAGGCGCCGAACAGGCTCAGGCTCTTCACCAGAGACGGCCGCTCCACTGCCAGGTGCTGACAGACAATGGTCCCCATGGAGTGGCCAACGAAATGCGCCTTTTCGACACCCAGCACATTGCACATGCGCAATACCGCCTGGACCAGATCTCCGATGCTGGATCGGTCCGGTGCACGGCTGCGCCCGGCTCCGGGCAGATCCGGCCGAACCACGCGATATCCGGAGCGAAGCACAGGCATCTGCGGTGTAAATGTATTGGAGGTGCCACCCAAACCGTGGAGCATGACGACTGCCGTGCCCTCGCCATCTAGCTCCACCGCCATGCGCTCGATCAGCTGCGTAGTCATTCAACCCTCCTGATGCCGATCGATTGCCGCGAAACGATTATGCAGACGACCAATACCGTCGATTTCCACCGTCACCTCGTCGCCGACCTGCAAGTACCTCGGCGGATCGAAGCCAATACCAACCCCCGCCGGTGTACCCGTGGCGATCACATCACCCGGATAAAGGGTGATGCCCGACGAGAGCGTTTCTATGAGAGTGGGTATGTCGAAAATCAGTTGGGAGACCATCGCATTCTGTCGTAGCTCGCCATTGACGTAGCAGCGCACGCCGGTCTGTTGCAGATCCAGTTCGTCGGCCGTCACGGCAACGGGGCCCATGGGGCAGAACGTATCCAGAGACTTGCCGATCAGCCACTGCTTGTGCCGTCCCTGCAAGTCCCGCGCTGTCACATCGTTCACGATGGTGTAGCCCCAGACATGATCCATGGCTGACGCCTTGCTGATGCCTCGCCCGCCCCGGCCGATGATCACTGCCAGTTCGGCTTCGTAATCCACAGCCGCAGTCACCGCTGGATCGATGACCACGTCTTCGCCGTCAGCGATGACGCACTCTGGGACTTTCGAGAAAATGATCGGCGATCCGGGGACCGCGCCGGCGGCGGCGCTTGAATCGAAGCCGCTTCTTGCGAACTCGTGGGCGTGATCAAAGTAATTCTTGCCGACGCAGAAGATGTTCCGTCGCGGCCGCGGTATCGGGGCACGCACGGAAACATCGTCGAGGGGGATTGAGGCAGACCGGTCACCCTGGGGAAGACGCCCCCCATCGGCGGCAGCGATAACCAGCGGAAGAACGCCAACCGCCTCAGAATCAACCCGAATCGGATAAATGGCATCACCTGCCGGCGACAACTCTCCGACGCTACAACACCCGCCTTGGGCGTAGGCAATAAACTTCATGTATTCTCCTCGCGATCATTTATTATTTTTGAACCAATGTTGAACCATTGATCCTTTTGTTTTATTTTTAATAAAACTAGGCGATGACAGGACGGGCGTCAAGAGGCATCTATCCGAGGGATTACCCTGAACTATCAGCGGCACCATCTGCTGCTGTGCACCATAGGTATAGTCAGTGAGTGAGCCAGATATTGGTAAGGCCGCACAGCGTGCGGTTGAGGAATTGCAGCGTCGGATACGATCCGGCCTGCTTGGAGAGGGCCAGCAGCTGCCCCCAGAGCGCGTGCTCTCCTCCGAGTTAGGGGTGGCAAGGAACACCCTGAGAAAGGCGCTTGCGCATCTTGAATCGAGCGGTGAAGTCACGCGACGAATTGGCTCCGGTACCTTCGTGAAGGCAAACGGCGCGATCGCCAATTCGACGCTGCCCAGCAAGATGCGTCACGCGAGTCCGGCGGAGCTGATGGAGGTACGACTCATTATCGAGCCTCAGGCCGCAGCGATGGCGGCAAGCCGTGCGTCTGCGGAAGACCTCAAAGCCATCGACTCGGCGCTAACCAGCAGCCTGATTGCAAAGAGCCTCGCCGAGTTCGAGCACTGGGACGCCCAATTGCACCTGCTGGTGTTCAAGGCAACCCGGAATTCCGTGCTGATCGATTACTGTCAGGCGATCAACGCGATTCGGAACGAACCGGAGTGGTATGCCCTCAAGAAACGAACGGTGAATCCAGATACCCGCCGCATCTATGACCGGCAGCACAGTGCCATCGTCTCGGCACTGCGGGAACGCGACCCGGACCGTGCCCGACGCTGCATGGCCGAGCACCTGGGAATGGTCCGGGATAACCTGATGGGCGCGATCTGAAAAGTGCGACGCAACCCGAGGCCGGCGGCGTGCTTTCCTGTTGCCCCTTGAACTCGGCTACCCGGTAGCCACATCCGGCCTTTCCAGCGCATGGTGTTCGAGACGGCGGATCTCGTCACGCAGGCGGCCGGCTTCTTCGAACTCCAGGTTTCGGGCGTGTTCGTACATGCGTTGCTCAAGCTGCTTGATCTGCTTCACCGCCTGCGCCGGGGTCATGCCGCGGTAGGCACCTGCTTCATCCGCCACCCGGCGCTTCTTGCCTCCCCTGGCCATGCCCCCGTCGCGCTCCATGACATCGGCGACAGCCTTGCTGATTCCCTTGGGCGTGATGCCGTGCTCGGTGTTGAAGGCAATCTGCTTGTCACGGCGGCGGGTGGTTTCATCCATGGCCCGCTGCATTGAGTCGGTGACCTTGTCCGCGTAGAGGATCGCCTTGCCCCGCAGGTTGCGCGCGGCACGGCCGATGGTCTGTATCAGCGAACGGTCCGAGCGCAGGAAGCCCTCCTTGTCGGCATCGAGAATCGCTACCAGCGACACCTCGGGGAGGTCCAAGCCCTCCCGCAGCAGGTTGATGCCAACCAGCACGTCGAACTCTCCCAACCTGAGGTCCCGAATGATCTCCATGCGCTCAACGGTATCGATGTCTGAGTGCAGATAGCGCACGCGGCAGCCGTTCTCCGACAGATACTCCGTCAGATCCTCGGCCATGCGCTTGGTCAGCGTGGTGACCAGAACGCGCTCGTTGCGCCCCACGCGATCGTTGACCTCCGAGAGCAGGTCATCCACCTGGGTGGTTGCCGGTCGCAGTTCCACCTCCGGATCGATCAGTCCGGTGGGACGAACCACCTGCTCCACCACCGCAGCGGCATTCTCCTTCTCGTAGGGGCCCGGAGTCGCCGACACAAATACCATCTGCGGCGCGATGGCCTCCCACTCGTCGAAGCGCAGCGGACGATTGTCCAGTGCCGACGGCAGGCGAAAGCCGTATTCCACCAGCGTTGTCTTGCGTGCCCGGTCGCCGCGGAACATCCCGCCAATTTGTGGCACCGTGACGTGGGATTCGTCGATGAACAGCAGGCAGTCGCTGGGCAGGTAGTCGAACAGCGTCGGTGGCGGCTCCCCCGGCTTGCGGCCGGACAAATAGCGGGAATAGTTCTCGATGCCGTTGCAGTAGCCAAGCTCCTGCATCATCTCGATGTCAAAGCGGGTGCGCTGCTCAAGCCGCTGCGCCTCCAGCAGGCGATCGTTTGAACGCAGTTCCTCAAGCCGTTCACGCAATTCGTCCTTGATCTGCTCGATGGCGTCGACAATGGTTCGCCGCGGGGTCACGTAGTGCGTCTTGGGGTAGATGGTCAACCGGGGCACCTTGCGATCCACCTCACCGGTCAGCGGATCGAACCAGCTCAGCGCCTCGATTTCATCATCGAACAGCTCGATACGCACGGCCTGCTCGTCGGATTCCGCAGGGAAGACGTCGATTACCTCGCCGCGGACCCGGTAGGTACCGCGCTTGAGTTCCATGTCATTGCGGGTGTATTGCAACTCGGCCAGCCTGCGCAGAATCTGCCGCTGATCCACCACATCCCCACGCACCAGGTGCAACACCATGGACAGGTAGGACTTGGGGTCACCCAGACCGTAGATCGACGAGACAGACGCCACGATGATGGTATCGGGCCGCTCGATGATGGCCTTGGTGGCGGACAGGCGCATTTGCTCGATGTGCTCGTTCACCGACGCGTCTTTCTCGATGAAGGTGTCGGATGCCGGCACATACGCTTCGGGCTGGTAATAGTCGTAGTACGAAACGAAATACTCCACCGCGTTGCGCGGGAAGAACTCACGCATTTCGCCGTAGAGCTGCGCGGCCAGCGTCTTGTTGGGCGCCAGCACCAGAGCGGGCCGCTGTTGCCGCTGAATGATATTGGCCATGGTGAAAGTCTTGCCGGAACCGGTCACCCCGAGCAGTGTCTGGCATCGGTGTCCGCCTTCCAACCCATCGATCAGGCCGGCAATGGCCTTGGGCTGATCACCAGCCGGCTCATAGTTCGACGCCATTTCGAATCGCTTGCTCATTGCTCACCTTGCGGCGGAAACCAACTCACCGCCATTTGCCATGCGTGCCCCGGCCGTGACCCCTGGGGTATGCTGAATCACCACGAAAACCATGACTCGACGCGCCGCCTGGCCAGATACGGGCGGCTGACGAACCTATCCGGGAGGTGCACTTGGACAGTCCGCTGTCGAAACGGGTTCAACGCGTGAAGCCTTCTCCTACCATCGCCGTCACGGCCCGCGCCGCCGAAATGCGCGCAGCCGGTAAGGATATCATCGGACTGAGTGCCGGCGAGCCGGATTTCGATACACCGGCGCACATCAAGCAGGCCGGCATCGACGCCATCCGCGCCGGACACACCAAGTACACAGCCGTGGACGGCACGCCTGATCTGAAGCAGGCGATCATCGCCAAACTGCGCCGCGATAACGATCTGGACTATACGGCGCGGGAGATTCTCGTCTCCGCTGGTGCCAAGCACAGCATCTACAACCTCATGGCCGCCGTGCTCGACGACGGCGACGAAGTGGTGATCCCGGCACCTTACTGGGTGTCCTATCCGGACATGACCAAGCTGTTCGACGCTGTGCCGGTGATTGTTGAAACCCACCAGCACAACCGTTTCAAGATGACGCCGGATCAGCTCGATGCAGCGCTCACCGATCGCAGCAAACTGCTGATGATCAACAGCCCCTGTAACCCCACCGGGACGGTCTACACCAAGGCCGATCTACTGGCCCTGGGCGAGGTGTTACAGGCCTATCCGCGCGTACTGGTGATGACCGATGACATCTATGAGCACATCATCTGGGCGGATGAGCCCTTCAGCAATCTCGTCAATGCCTGCCCTTCCCTGCGCGACCGCACGATGGTTGTGAATGGTGTTTCCAAGGGCTACGCCATGACCGGTTGGCGCATTGGCTACGCCGCGGGGCCGGAGGCCATCATCAGCGCAATGAAAAAAGTGCAGTCGCAGAGCACGTCAAACCCCTGCACCATTGCCCAGACCGCCGCCACCGCAGCCCTGCAGGGCGATCAATCCTGCATTGGCCCTATGCGTGAGGCCTACCGCGAACGACATGACTACGTGGTAGCCGCCCTGAATGCCATGCCCGGTGTGGATGCCCTGGCGGGGCTTGGGACCTTTTATAGTTTCCCCAATGTCGAGGGAGCCATTCGCAAGCTAGGCCTGGCTGATGACGTTGCACTGGCAGAGTACCTGATCAACGAGGCGCAGGTTGCCCTGGTGCCGGGGAGCGCCTTCGGGATGGGTGGACACCTGCGGGTGTCCTTCGCGACCAGCATGTGCACCCTGGAAAAGGCGATGCAGCGCCTGCACGCGGCACTAGCCTGATTCAGTTGACGCCATCGCGGCGATCTGTAGAATGTCGGGCGTTCCCAATCCCCGGTAGCTCAGTTGGTAGAGCAAGTGACTGTTAATCACTGGGTCGGCGGTTCGAGCCCGTCCCGGGGAGCCAGTTTAGTGAAAAAGCCCAGACACTTTCTGGGCTTTTTTATCGGCAGGAGTATGACTTACACCCCTCGGCCCGACCCACTCCAGCCCCACCTTCCTATTGCCGGTATTCGGAAATGATCCTGGCAACCGTGCCGTCGGCAATCAACTCATCAAGGACCGACTGCATGGCGTCGATGTGCTCCTGGGGCACCGCCTTGTTGCAGGCATAGCCCATCACCGCTTCGTCCAGCACGTAGACGTCAGCGTATTCGCTGGCATCGATGTCTTCCTGCTGCATCGTCCAACGGGCGGTATGGGCGTCATAGGCGATGAAATCAAACCGCTGCCCGCGCAACATACGCACCATGATGCGGGCGGAATCCGTGCGGATGATCGTACTCTCGGCCCCCTGCTGCACCAGCAGCTGGTCGCCGATATCGTCGCGCACGACACCGATGCGGTAGGGCGCCAGGTCGTCCACGCTATTGATCGCCGGCGCGCCATCACGGGCGCCCACCACGACAATGCTGACATCCACCAGCGGCTCGACGAAATTGAAGAGTTCCTGTCGCGGCTCGGTTACCGTGGTGGCGAACAGGCAGGTATTGGGGTCATCCTGGGCGATGCGGTAGCCCCGCGCCCAGGGCAGGATGGTGATGTCCGATGCCTGGCGCTCGACACCGAGCCGATCCCAGATTCGCTGCAACACATCAACGGATATCCCGGTGGGAATGCCCGTCTCGGGATCGGCATAGTTGTAGGGCGCATACTCTTCGCTCAACCACTGGATATCGTCCAGGGCTTGACCCTGTGCCGCGCCCAGCACTCCGCCCAGCAGGCATACCACAACGCCCCGCGCGCACCACTTCAAGACCCGCATCCATCTATCTCCCATGCCTATCCGCACTAACGCTGTTTGAGTATCACCAGAGTCAGGTCATCAAAGAGAACCTGACCACCAATATGTCGCTTGACGTCGCTGACGATGGCTTCCTTGATGTCTTCCGCTGCAAGCCGATGACACCGTCGCACGACATCGAGCAGTTGCTCCTGGCCATAGAGCCTGTTTTCTTCGTCGGCGGCCTCCGTGATGCCGTCGGTGTACAGCACAACCAGATCACCCGACCCCAGCGTGATGCTGGTCTCACCGACGAACTCGGCCATTTCCTCCACCAGACCGATCGGGAAACCCAGTTCGTCGGTGTCGATGACCTGTTCACTGCCATCAGCGCGTATGACGATGACGGTCTCATGCTGGCCGCTGATGCGCAGACGCCCACTCTCGCCATTGAGCGCCGGCGCTCGGTCGGAAACCGGCTGATAATCGAGCAGCGCCAGGGTGAGGTTCTTGCCCGAGCCCATGCGTTGCACGTTGTTGTAAATGATGTTGTTCAGCACCGCCATGACCCGGACGATGTCGGCCTCACCACTGGCCAGCATCGTGCGCACGGCGCTCTGGGTCATCAGCATGACCACCCCACTCTCAAGGCCATGGCCGGTCACATCACCGATGCCGATTCGAACACCGTCGGCATGACTGAGGATGTCGTAGTAGTCTCCACCCACCTCATCTGCCGCTTCCATGTAGGTTGCGATGTCCAGTGTGGAGATGGCCGCCAGCTCTTCCGCCGAGGGCAGGAGGATATGCTGAATGCGCCTGGAAACGTCAAGTTCGGCCCCCATGCGGACGTTCTCGTCACGGGCCTTGTCGCGCTGCTCCAGGCCTTGCTGGAAGGCCAGCATCAGCGCATCAAGGCTTTCCACGATGCGGCCGAGTTCATCGCGATCGTGGCCGCGAAAGCGCGGACGGGACCACGCTCCGGGGCGCGCCGGATCGATCCGTGAGATCGCGCTGTGCAGCCCGAGCAGCGGACGGGTGATCATGAAGTAGAAAATCAGCACCACCAGTGCCGAAATGATCAACGCCTTGGCGAGGCCTACCACGACGATGACCAGGCCCCGCTCCATGAAGCTGCTGGCTATTTCCGTTTCCGCCAGCGTCACACCCAGGGTGCCGACGTGCTCGCCACCGGCCCCCTCCGGTCCGTGGTAGAGGTTGATGCTGAAATCCGCCACGTCTCCAAACAGCCAGGTCACCAGGGGACCAGGTTCCTCGGCACCAGCGCGATCTCGCTCGGCGATTACGCCCCCGAAATCATCCAGCAGCAGAACACGCTGAATCTGGCGGTTGGCAAACAGCCCTTCCACCACCTGCTCTGCAAGCTCATCGTTGAACTGGTAGGCGGCCTCGGCGGCCGGGCCCCGCACCAGTTCGAGTGTTCCGTGGGACTGCTGACGGATTTCGCCGCGCATGGAGCGCCAGTCGGTCATCAGTTCGATGGCACCGGCAATCAAGCCAAGGACCAGAACGATAAGCAGCGTGGCCGCCGCCTGGCGAAAAGTGAGCCCGGCAGTAAACGGAATGGACTCACTCTCTCGCGCTGCCGACACCGGGGATCAGTCGAAGGTGAGTTCAAGCGCCGGCATGAGACGCTTGAGGTTATTGAGAGACTTGCCCTGCCAGGCGATCTCATTGGAGCCCCGTATGCGCAGGGCACAATCCTGATGATTACGCGCGCTGATCACGAACTTCGACAGTGTCGCGATTCCGGAGCTGTTGAGAAATTCGAGTTCCCGAAGATCAAGCGTCAGTTCAGAGCGATCGTGCAATGCCTGATCGAGCAGACTGGAGATGGGTGCGTACTCCGACAGCCCGTCAAGGCGCAGGGAACCCGCAAGGTGCACGCAATCGTTCTCGTGATCCAACCGGACCGCATACCCTTCACCGGAGACGATATTCATTGCTACTGGGTTGGTCGTCATATTCTGATCGTTACCTGTGTCGTGACGCGGAAGCCGGAATCCGCCAGCGCCTCGAAGCGCCAGGCCAGGTCGGCATCATAGTCGTTGATCATTGTCAGAAACCCCATGCCAGCGGTGCTCTCCGAGAGTGCGTTCTCCTCTAATTGTTGAACGTACAACTCTCCCGGGTCGCTGGTCTGCAACTGCTTCACAAATCCGCGAAGCCTTTCGACCTCGGCTGCTGCCGCGGCATTGGTCTCACGGAGCAGGATGACCTGCTTCTGCAGGTTCATGTCCACCGTGATGGGCTGCAGCGAGCGCTCATCATGGAATTTCATCGCATTCTCGAGCAATTCGTTGGCGATAAACCCCACCGCACCCCGGATTTCATTCTGCCGCCGACGCGTTGCGGGATCGGCGTCATCCAGGGGGAAGAACGTGGTGACGTAATCTCCGAGAAAATCTGCAGACAGGCCGTTGTTGCGCCAGCGCTGCTGGAGTGGGAGCGAGCCCGGCCAGAACGATAGATGCAGGCATTCCGCCTGCCGATCATGCTGCAACGGGTAAATCTCGCCGTAGTCTTCCACCATGCAATGCTTCTCCAGGGCGTCGCACGCGACGCCATCATGAAATCAGGTCATGGAGCGATCAATCGGCTGATACGATGCGGTTGCGACCCTGTTGCTTGGCGACATAGAGGCGTCGATCCACCTCGGCGAACAGCGCCGACTCGTTGTCGTTTGTCGGCATCATGGCCGCGGCGCCAATGCTCAGGGTAATGCGCCCCCAGGGCGAGTCCTCATGCGGTATTGCCAGCGACGCGAAGCCTGTCTGAATGCTTTCAGCGACACGTCTCACGCCAGTCGCGTCCGTATCCGGGAGCAGCACCACGAATTCCTCACCACCGTACCGGGCTATGAGATCCCCCTCCCGGTGCAATTCCTGGCGCAGCGCATCAGCGATCCTGACCAGACAGACGTCTCCGGCCTGATGCCCGTGCCGGTCATTGTATGACTTGAAGAAATCCACATCGCACAACAGCATGCCGATGCACTGCCGCCGACGCCGGCCCCGCGACCATTCCTTGGCCATGGTCTCGTCAAGCATGCGCCGGTTGGCCAGCCCGGTAAGTGGGTCGCTGCGGGCAATGTTTTCGGATTCGATGTAGCGACCGAGCCAGTGGAGGTCCATCTGATCGGAATGCTCGGTGATGGTCTGCAGGACGACCTCGAGATCACGGCTCTTCTGCGAGATTGTCGCGACCAGGTCGCGTAGCTGCTTTTCGATGGCGCGCCGCTCACGAACTTCGCTCATGAGCTGACGGTTGGCGAGGTCAAGTTGAGACTCTATTGCGTCGCCATGTTCAACGGCGGTTGTCAGGGCGATCTCTAGATCATCGCGCTCCTGCCGCAACTGATCGACGGTGTGGTTCAGCTCCGCAAGCGTCTGTTCAATGTCGAGCACTTTGACGTAGGGATCATTGACATCCATGGGTACGCCGCCGGTTTGGTGTCGACCAGCGCGCCTCGGCCCACCCGCGACTGCCCGTCAACCAGATCATTATAATTGGGTTCGGATGTCTGGATTCTCCACCACAGTCTGCCGCTGTGCAAGTGACGTGAGGGCGAACGCCCATCACGTCACACAGGCAGGCCTATTCCACGATAATCAGCTGCCGATTGGCATCAACCGTGGCCGGGCCAATGCCCGAAACCGCGGTCAGATCATCGGCTGTCGCGAAATCACCGTTGGCATCCCGATACTCGACAATGGCCTCGGCACGGGCGACACCCACACCAGACAACATCTGGGCGAGGGTCTCTGCATCGGCGGTGTTGATGTTGACGGGCTCCGGCCCGTCGGCAAGACCGACGTTGGCGAGCGGGAAAAACAGACAGACGGCGAGGAAAAGACGAAGTGCCATGCGTTGCATGTGAATCTCCTTTTTGGCTGTGACATCCATGCCGCCGGCACCTCCATGGCACCGGCATCGCCCGCGACTCCGCGCGGGTCTCTGAAATCTAACGACAAGCCGGGGAACTGTCAAAAAAAAGCAGGCAGGCTTTTCAGGCAGCCGATTGAAGCTCCGCAACGATGGCGGCGAGCGCGCTCTTCGGATCCGCCGCACGGGTGATGGGCCGGCCGACGACGAGATGGTTCGCACCAGCGGCAAGCGCCTCTGCAGGAGTAACTATCCTGGTCTGGTCATCTGCGCTGCTCCCCGACGGACGGATCCCTGGCGTCACCAGCACCGGCACCGAACCGAAACGCTCTCTCAAGAGCGCCGCCTCCCGGGCCGAGCAGACCACGCCGTCCAGTCCCGATGCGACAGCGAGGCCGGTCAGACGCTCCACCTGCTCGTCAATGCTCCCCACCACACCGGTTTCCGCGAGACTCTGTTGATCATGACTGGTCAGCACAGTCACGGCCGTCAGCAGTGGTGGTCGAGGAGTTCCCTGAATGGCGTCACGGGCCGCATCCATCATGCGCCGCCCACCGCAGGCGTGAACATCCACCATCCATACCCCGAGGCGCGCCGCGGCACGGCAGGCGCCAGCGACGGTATTGGGAATATCGTGATATTTGAGGTCGAGAAAAACGTCGAACCCCGAATCGATGCAGCGGCGCACGAGATCCGGGCCGCCAACACAGAAAAGCTCCTTGCCGATCTTGACGCGACAGGAGCCGGGGTCCAGCTGGCCAAGAAACGTCAGCGCCTGTGCGGGTTCGCTATAGTCCAGCGCCACAATGACCGGCGGCGTTTCGTTATGCGCAATGATCGCTATTCCCCTTCCACGCCGTGGATCGGTTTCACACTGGCCCAGTTTCGGCAACTCGGGCAGTGCCAATGCAGCGTGCGCCCGGTGAAACCGCAACGGCCACAGCGATAGACAGGCTTGTCACGCAGCAGCTCCGAGAACAGCCCGGCCAGCACATGCAGTTCATGTCCCGATGCATCCGGATCAGCCGACAGATTGAGCTCGATCAGCCGGTTCAGACCGCGCACCGACGGGCGACGGCTTAACTGTTCGGTCAGGTAACGAATCCCCGCGGCATCCCCTTCCCGCTGGCGAACCTGCTCGGCGAGCATGAGTATGAGCGATACGCCATCGTACTCGTGCTGAACAGACTGCAGGTAGGACACAAAATCCTCCTGCCGCCCCAGTGCCGCATAGCACTCGCCCATGGGGCCGAGCACTTCCGGCAGGTATTCCACGTCCTGATAGCGCACCCGCTGGTAGGCCCGCAAAGCCTGCTTGTAGTTACCGACGCCCTGTTCGAGTCGACCCTGCAGGATACTCGCCCGCACACAGTCAGGATCGGCGGTCAGGGCGCGCTTCAGCAGATTTCTTGCCTGATTCGGCTCCCCGGTCTTGATGGCATGCTCAACCTGCTCGCAGTAAAACTGGGCAATCATCGGTGCCATGGGGCGCCCGGTGCGCCCCTCGAGACGGGATGCTGCCTGAATGGCCCTATCCCACTCCTTCTCCTGCTGGTAGATGTCCAGCAGATGGCCCAGAGCCAGCTCCACGTGGACGTTGAGCTCAACCACTTCCTCGAAGAGGTTTTCTGCTCGATCCAGCAAGCCAGCCCGCAGGTAATCCTCGCCAAGGGCAAGCAACGCATAGGTACGCTGATCGCGACTCAGGCTGGGCCGCGCTATGAGATTCTGGTGTATCCGGATGGCCCGCTCCACTTCGCCGCGGCGTCGAAAGAGATTGCCCAGGGCCAGATGGGTCTCGGCGGTATCGGAGTCCACTTCGACCATGCGGGTGAAGACTTCGATTGCCTTGTCAGGCTGTTCATTGAGCAGGTAGTTCAAGCCCTGAAAATACTGGCCACGCAGCGGATCCTCCGCCGTGGCACGCCTGGAACGCGGCCCTGATTGCCGGGCAATCAGCCACCCGGATAGCGCCGCCACCGGCAGCAACAGCCAGAACAGCGGTTCCATGGCTCAGGGCTGATCCTTCAAGGGCAGGCGACGGAGTTCCTGCAGCTCCTTCTCGGCATCAGTCAGCTGTCGCCGTGTACGCCCGAGTTCCCGACGCCGCCCGACCATCACGGCACTGGCCGCAAACAGGCCCAGTAATGCGCCGACAATCAGGGTGATGACCAGAAGCAGGGACAATGGAAGAGTCACCGCACCGAAATAGAAATCCATCTCCGTGGGCGTGGCGTTGAGCAAAGCAAAGCTCAAACCAAAAAGAATGACGACCAGAATGGCTATGAGTAACAGGATGCGGCGCATAACTCACTCCGTCCTTGTTGCAGAGACGAAAACGGCGCGCCGGAGAGGCGCGCCGCTGCAAATGCGGAACTGTCAGGAGCCGGCGTCGCCTTCACCGTTAACCCGCATCCTGAGCTGCTTCCCCGGTTTGAAGTGTGGCACATATTTTCCAGGAAGGGCCACGGGATCTCCCGTCTTCGGATTGCGCCCGATCCGCGGCGGCCGGTGATGCAGCGAAAAACTCCCGAAACCGCGAATTTCTATGCGCCGCCCGGTTGAGAGCGCTTCACTCATATGTTCCAGCAGCGTCTTCACGGCCAACTCGACATCCTTGTAGGCGAGATGCTGCTGTTTGGCCGCAATCAGTTCGATCAACTCGGATTTTGTCATCGCGTTGTCTCGAAGCCTGCGGGCACACGGACGTGGTTTACGCGCCAGTGCACCGTTACCCGATAAGGAAGAGAGATGGCGGAGCCGATGCCCCTCGGCCCCGCCACGCACCCACTAGTCGTTCTTGTTGTCCATCTGCTCCTTGAGCAGATCGCCAAGAGCAGTGGTGCCTGCATTGCTGGGACGCGCATATTCCTGCACGGCCTTCGCCTCGTCCGCCACATCCTTGGCCTTGATGGAGAGGCTGATCGCGCGGTTCTTGCGGTCCACGCCGACAAACTTCGCCTCGACAGTTTCACCTTCGCGGATGTGCTGACGCACATCGTCGACGCGCTCACGAGCCACATCTGCGGCGCGCAGATGGCCATCGATACCGTCACCAAGATCGATCACCGCCAGCTTGGCATCGACCTCACGGGCAGTACCGGTGACGATGGAGCCCTTGGGATGATCCGCCATCCAGGACGAGAAGGGATCCTGCTCCAGCTGCTTGACGCCCAGGGAGATGCGCTCGCGTTCGGCGTCTACCGACAGAACAACCGCCTCGACCTCATCGCCCTTCTTGAAGTCGCGCACGGCCTCCTCGCCAGTGTCGTCCCAGGACAGGTCGGAGAGATGCACCAGCCCGTCGATGCCACCGTCGAGACCAACAAAGATGCCGAAGTCGGTGATGGACTTGATTGCACCGCTGACGCGATCGCCCTTGTTGAACGTGGTGGCAAACAACTCCCAGGGGTTCGCCTGGCACTGTTTGATGCCCAGGGAAATGCGACGACGCTCCTCGTCGATATCCAGGACCATGACCTCGACTTCGTCACCCACGGCAACCAGCTTGGCCGGATTGACGTTCTTGTTGGTCCAGTCCATTTCGGAGACGTGCACCAGACCTTCCACGCCCTCTTCGATTTCCACGAAGCAGCCGTAGTCGGTGATATTGGTGACCTTGCCGAAGACCCGGGTGTTCTCCGGATACCGGCGGGAAATGTTCTCCCACGGATCCTCGCCCAGTTGCTTCAGGCCAAGGGAAACGCGGTTGCGCTCGCGGTCGAACTTGAGCACCTTGACCTCGATCTCGTGGCCGACTTCCACCACTTCGGAGGGATGCTTCACCCGACGCCACGCCATATCGGTGATGTGCAGCAGACCGTCGATACCACCCAGGTCCACGAACGCACCGTAATCGGTGAGGTTCTTGACGATACCCTTGAGCACCTGGCCTTCCTGCAAGCGCTCCAGCAGGGCTTCCCGCTCGGCGCTGTACTCTTCTTCGACCACCGCTCGACGGGACACCACGACGTTATTGCGACGCTCGTCGAGCTTGATCACCTTGAATTCGAGCTCACGCCCTTCAAGGTAGCTGGTGTCACGCACGGGGCGGATATCCACCAACGAACCGGGCAGGAACGCACGAATATGCTTCAGATCAACAGTGAAGCCGCCCTTGACCTTGCCACTGATGATGCCGTTGACGGTGTCGCCGGATTCATATGCGGTCTCAAGGTGCTTCCAGGCATGAGCGCGCTTGGCCTTCTCGCGAGACAAGCGGGTTTCGCCGAAACCGTCTTCAACGGCATCCAGCGCGACTTCCACGTCATCGCCGACCTCGACTTCGAGTTCACCGGACTCACCGAAGAACTCGTTGACGGGAATAACGGCCTCTGACTTCAGGCCGGCATTGACCACCACATGTTCGCCCTGGATCGCCACCACTCTGCCGGTGACAATCGCGCCGGGGCGCATGTCCGTGCGGGCCAGGCTCTCTTCAAACAGTTGCGCAAAGCTTTCGCTCATGTGTTCATCGTTCCTGGACAGCAACCCAATGTCGCTGTCTGTGGTTGTTGGTTAAATACTCGAAAGCCATGCGCCTGTGGGCCCATGGCTTCCCCGGATCCTGCATTCAGGACTGATTGTGCGACGTCACCTGCGTCAGCAGGCGCATGACGCGATCGACCACCGTCTCAATGGAAGCACCCGTCGTATCGAGCACGACGGCATCCTCTGCGGGTATCAACGGCGCCACGGAACGCGACCTGTCGCGCTGATCACGTTCCGAGATCTCTTTTAAAAGATCGGCAAGATTACCACCGACCCCCTGTTCCTTCAACTGCTTATGGCGCCTGCGCGCCCGTTCCTCCACCGTGGCGGTGAGGAACACCTTGACCGTGGCGTCGGGGAAAACCACCGTACCCATATCACGGCCGTCGGCAATGAGGCCCGGCGGCGCACGAAACGCCCGCTGGCGGGCAAGCAAAGCCTGACGAACCGCTGGCACAACCGCCAGTTGCGAGGCAAGGTTGCCGGTCTGTTCTGCCCGCAATGCGCTGGTTATGTCGTCCCCGGCCAGCAAGACCCGCGGCTCGCCCCCTTCATCGGGTCGGAACTCAAGGGCGAGATCATGGGCCAGATCAACCAGTTCGGCTTCCTCGGCCACAGAGAGGCCCCGCCGGTCGGCGGCAACCGCCAGCGCACGATAGATAGCGCCACTGTCCAGCAAATGCCAGCCGGTCCGCGCCTGCACCAATCGACAGACCGTGCCCTTGCCCGAGCCACCCGGCCCATCCACGGTAAGCACCGGCGCTGGACTCATTCCGGTGACTGCTCCACGTGAATGCCGAGACCGGACTCCCGGGCCAGCCTTGGGAAGTCCGGAAACGAGGTGGATACATTGTTACAATCGCCGATGTCGATGTCTCCACTGGCGCGCAGCGCCGCCATGGAAAACGCCATGGCGATTCGGTGATCACCAAGACTCTGCACGGCCCCGCCCTGCAGACGGCCGCCATTGATGACCATGCCGTCCGGCGTTGGTTCGGCATCGATACCCAGGGTACGTAGACCGTCCGCCATGACGGCGATGCGATCGCTTTCCTTGACCCGCAGTTCCTCGGCACCAGTCAATATCGTGGTGCCGCTGGCGCAGGCGGCGGCAACGAACAATACCGGGAATTCGTCGATGGCCAGGGGCACAAGCCTTTCCGGAATGCGGATACCCCGGAGGTGGCTGGACTTGACCCGCAGATCCGCCACCGGCTCGCCGCCAACCTCGCGGCGATTGCGGATCTCGATGTCAGCCCCCATCAGCGAGAGTATGTCGAGCACGCCGGTGCGCGTGGGATTGATGCCGACATGTTCGAGGATGACCTCGGAGTCCTCGGCAATGCAGGCGCCGACAATAAAGAATGCCGCCGAAGAGATGTCACCCGGCACGTCGATATCGGTAGCCTGGAGTCCGTGACCGCCCTCCACGCCAACCCAGCCGCCATCGCGCAACACCGGATAGCCGAAACCCTCCAGCATGCGCTCTGTATGGTCGCGGGTCGGGGCTGGCTCGCGCACCCAGGTCTCGCCCGCGGCATACAGGCCGGCCAGCAGCAAACACGACTTCACCTGCGCACTGGCCACTGGCATGTCGTATCGAATCCCGTGCAGGCTCTGCCCACCATGAACCAGCAGGGGAGCGGTGCCGGCCTCGGTAGCGTGAATGAGCGCACCCATGGTGGCCAATGGCTCGGTTACCCGCCGCATGGGCCGGGAGGACAGCGACGTGTCACCTGTGAGTATGGAGTCGAAGGACTGTCCCGCCAGCAGGCCGCAGAGCAAACGCATCGAAGTGCCCGAGTTGCCCAGGTCCAGCGCGCCGGTGGGCGCTTGCAGGCCTCGCATACCAACCCCTTCAATGCGCACGCGACCGGCATCCGGACCGGAGATCTTCACCCCCATGGCCCGGAAGGCGGCCAGCGTCGCCAGGGCATCCGCACCTTCCAGGAAACCGCTGATGCGGGTTTCGCCCTCAGCCAGCGACCCCAGCATGATCGACCGATGGGAAACAGACTTGTCTCCAGGCACGCGGAAGCGCCCGCGCAGGCGTCCGCCGGGCGTCAACCTGAAAGTCTGGCTTTGCGACTTTTTCTCACTCACCTGCTCAACACTCCTACCGCTCCAGCATGTCGAGGAATCGCTGACGGGCGTCCCGCGCGTTGCTGAAACATGCGATCAACTGGTCACCATCCCGTTCTCGCACGGCATCCGTCAAAGTTGCCAGGGCCGCCGAATAACGCTCCAGCGCGACCACCACCGCATCGTGATTGGCAAGGCAGATATCCCGCCACATGGCAGGATCACTGGAGGCAATCCTGGTGAAATCACGAAAGCCTCCGGCAGCATACTGAAAGATCTCGTCACGATCCGACCACCGCGACAGCGTATCTACCAGACCGTAGGCCAGTACGTGCGGCAGATGAGAAGTGGCGGCCAGAACCTCGTCGTGGTGTTCCGGGGCCATGTCAGTCACCTCCGCGCCAGCGAGACGCCAGACCCGACGCACCAGTTGCAGAGCCTCCGGACGGGTCTCCGCCATCGGCGTGAGTATGACCCGACGACCACGATACAGATCGGGGAACGAGGCCTCGACGCCGCTCTTCTCCGTGCCGGCGATGGGGTGCCCGGGCACAAAGCGGTCCAGCGCACTCCCCAGTACAGCCCTGGCGTCTTCGATCACGCTGACCTTGGCGCTGCCCACGTCCGAGATGACCGTATCCGGCCCCAGCCCCGGCTCGATGGCCGCGAACACCTGGCGCATCGCACTCAGAGGTACAGCGACCAGCACCATGTCGGCACCGGCTACCGCCTCGACGGGGTCCGTTGCAAATGTATCGATCACCCCGAGGTCCATGCCGCGCTGCAGGTGGGCAACATTGCGCCCACAACCAACCACCTCACCCACCTGGCCGATCGCCCGCAGCGCCCGCGCCAGCGAGCCGCCGATCAGGCCGACTCCGATTACTGCAAGCCGCTTGACCGCAGGCGGGTTGTTGTCCTGCTCCACCATCAACGCGCAACCCGCGGGTAGGAACCCAGCACCCGGAACAGGGACGCCTGTTCGCGCATGGCGTCCAGGGCGCCACGTACCCTGTCGTCGTCGGCGTGACCCAGGAGGTCGATGAAGAACGCGTATTCCCAGACGCCCTGCTTCGATGGGCGGGCATCAAGGCGGGTCATGTTGATACCGTGATCCGACAACGGCTGAAGCAATCGCACCAGGCCACCGGGTTGATCAATTCGCGACACGACCAGAGACGTCTTGTCGTCGCCAGTGGGCGGTGGCGATTGCCGCCCGATCACGAGGAAGCGGGTCGTGTTGCCGCTGTTGTCCTCGATGCCTTCCACGAGCAGGTGCAGGTCATACATTTCCGCCGCCGCCTCGCTGGCAATGGCGGCTGCGCTGGTCTCGCTCGCAGCGAGCCTTGCGGCCTCGGCGGTACTGCTCACCGTCACCCGCTCTGCCGTGGGCAGGTTGACGTCAAGCCAGGTACGGCACTGGGCGAGACCCTGGGGGTGGGAGTAGACCCGCTTGATGGTCTTGGCCGACGGTTCACGGCTCACCAGGTGATGCTGAATCCGCAACTCAACCTCACCCACGATCTGCAGCGGACTGTTCAGGAAGCAGTCGAGGGTGTGATTCACTACACCTTCGGTGGAATTCTCCACCGGCACTACGCCATAGTGCATGTCGCCGGACTCGACTTCCTTGAACACCGTATCGATGGACGCCAGCGGCTGTAACTGCACCTCGTGACCGAACTGCTTGATGGCCGCAGCCTGGGTGAAGGTGCCTTCCGGCCCGAGAAAGCCGATGCGCAGCGGCTGCTGCAGCGCGAGACAGGCGGACATGATTTCCCGGAAAAGGCGGGTCACCGTCTCGTCGGACAAGGGCCCCTGATTCAGGCCCTGCAGGCGCCGGAGAACCTGTTGCTCTCGCTCCGGGCGGTAGAAGTCCGCCTGCTCGCCGGCCTCGCGCTTGATACGCGCCACGTCCTGCGCCAGCCTGCCCCGCTCATTGACCAGCCGCAGGATATCCGTGTCCAGCGCATCGATCCGGTCCCGAACCTGCCGGAGTTTGTCCTGATCCGTCATGCCGCTTCGCCCCGCCACACCGTCACCATCAGCGCACGTGCGCCTCAACCAGAAAGCCTAGCGAATGACACGCACCGCCAGAACACCCTCGATCCCGCGCAGATCCTCGATGACGCCAGCGGGAATCTCGCCTTCCACGTCGACCAGAGTGTAGGCCAGATCACCGCGAGACTTGTTGTACATGTCGTCGATATTGAGGCCCGCAGAGGCCAGCGCCGTGGAGATCTGACCCAGCATGTTCGGTACATTGGAGTTGACCAGGGACAGCCGATCACCCTTGCCACCCCGGGGCATGACCACTTCCGGGAAGTTCACGGAATTGCGCACATTGCCATTCTCCAGGTAATCCCGGATCTGGTCGGCCACCAGCACCGCACAGTTCTCTTCTGCCTCACGAGTCGAGGCACCCAGATGAGGCAGTGTGATGCAGCGCGGGTGTTGTCGCGTCAGATTGGTGGGAAAGTCGTTGACGTAGGCACTCAGATGCCCTTCATCCAGTGCCGCGATCGCGGCCTCATCGTCGATGATGCCGGCGCGAGAGAAGTTCAGCACCACACCACCGGCTGGCATCATGCGCAGGCGATCGCCATTGATCAGGTTTCGCGTGTGGTCGTTGATCGGCACATGGACGCTAATGAAATCGGACTGGCCCACCACCTCATCAACCGTATGAGCCTGCCGCACGTCGCTCTCCAGCTCCCAGGCCCGGCCAACGGTGATGCCCGGGTCAAAGCCCACCACGTTCATGCCCAGGGCGCTTGCCGCATTGGCAACCTTGACGCCGATAGCGCCGAGGCCGATGACACCCAGGGTGCGGCCCGGCAGCTCGAACCCGACAAACTGTTTCTTGCCGGCCTCCACCTGGCTGTTCAGCGAAGCGTCATCGCCCTCCAGCGATCGGGTGTAGTCCCAGGCCTGGCAGATGTTGCGGGCCGCGAGGAACATGCCGGCCAGCACCAGTTCCTTGACTGCATTGGCGTTGGCGCCCGGCGCGTTGAACACCGCCACGCCGCGCTGGCTCATGGCTTCAACAGGAATGTTATTCACCCCGGCTCCAGCCCGCCCAATGGCTACCACGGTTTCCGGTACAACCATGTCGTGCATCTTGAAGGAACGCACCAGGACGGCGTCGGGATGGCCGATCTCCGAGGCGACCTCGTAACGATCGCGGGGCAGCCGGTCCAGACCCTTGACGGAGATGTTGTTCAGCGTCTGTATCTTGTACATCGGTTTCTCCTCGGCGTGACCTGATCAGCCGTTACGGCGCTCGAAGTCAGCCATGAATTCGATCAGGGCATCGACGCCTGCTTCCGGCATGGCGTTGTAGAGGCTTGCACGCATGCCGCCGACGCTGCGATGCCCCTTCAGTGTGGTGAGCCCTGCCTGCCTGGCTTCGGCGAGGAAGCGCTCGTCCAGGGCGGCGTCGGCAAGCACGAACGGGACGTTCATCCAGGACCGGCAGGCGGGATCCACCGGATTGGAGTAGAACGGCGATGCATCAATGGCCGCATAAAGCTTGCCGGCCTTGCGCTGGTTCAACTCGCCAATGGCGGCAAGCCCGCCCTGCTCCTTGATCCACTTGAACACCAACCCCGCCAGATACCAGGAATAGGTGGGCGGCGTGTTGGACATGGAATCTGCCTCGGCCTGGGCCTGGAAGTCCCAGACTCCCGGCGTCACCGGCAGACACTCACCAATCAGGTCGTCGCGCACGATGACCAGGGTAAGACCCGCCGGACCGATGTTTTTCTGCGCGCCGGCGTAGATCAGACCGAACCGCGACACCTCCACCGGACGGGAGAGAATCGTTGACGACATATCCGCCACCAGCGGCGCGTCGACAGCGGGAATATCGTGGAACTCCACGCCAGTGATGGTCTCGTTGGCGCAGTAGTGAACGTAGGCGGCATCGGCGGAGAGCTTCCAGTTGGCCCGCGGCGGAATGGTGAGTTCGCTCTCCGGTGCAGCCGCCGCCACGTTGACCTCGCAGTACTTGCCCGCCTCCTTGATCGCCTTCTTCGACCAGGAGCCGGTATTGACGTAATCGGCGACCTTGCGGCCGCGCAGCAGGTTCATGGGGATTGCGGAGAACATGCCCGTGGCACCGCCCTGCAGGAACAGCACCCTGTAGTTGTCCGGCACATGCAGCAGATCCCGCAGATCCTTCTCCGCGGCGGCCGCGATGGACACGAATTCCTTGCCGCGATGGCTCATTTCCATGACCGACATGCCGCTGCCCTGCCAGTCGAGCATCTCGTCGGCAGCCTGACGCAGCACCGCTTCCGGCAGTACCGCAGGACCAGCGCTGAAGTTGTATACGCGTGCCATGGACACAAACTCCTAAAAGAAATGATGACTTTTCATTGAGATACCAGACCAGGGCGGCGGCCGGGGATCGCCACCGGCCGCGCCTATGGTGCGACTGGGATCAATCCTGCGGGGACGTCTCGTCGTCGCCGTCGTCCATGTCGACATCCGTCTCGTCGTCAAGCAACTCGAGACGTTCCAGACCCACCAGGGTCTCGTCACCGGACAGCGAGATCAATTTCACGCCCTGGGTGTTACGGCTCATGGTGGAAATACCGGCCACCGGCGTACGGACCAGTGTTCCGCGACGCGTGATCAACATGATCTCGTCGTTCTCGGCGACCTGCACGGCCCCCACCACCTCACCGTTACGCTCACCGGTGCGGATGGAGATCACCCCCATCCCGCCACGGCCACGGCGCGGATAATCATCCAGCGGCGTGCGCTTGCCAAAGCCATTTTCGGTGGCGGTGAGAATGTCGCCCTCGCCGAGTATCAGCAGGGCAATGAGATACTGGTCGTCATCAAGCCGCATGCCCCGGACCCCGGCGGCAACACGCCCCATGGCGCGCACTTCCTGCTCCTGGAAGCGAATCGCCTTGCCGGCGTTGCTGAGCAGCATGATGTCGCGCTGTCCATCGGTGATGCCCACGTTGACGAGATAATCCTCGCCGCGCAGGTCCAAGGCGATGATGCCCGTGGAGCGCGGCCGCGAGAAGTGAGACAGCGGAGTCTTCTTGACGGTGCCACGGCGTGTAGCCATGAACACGAAATGCTCATCGTCGAACTCGCGGACAGGCAACACAGCGTTGATCCGTTCACCTTCATCCAGCGGCAACAGGTTGACGATGGGCTTGCCGCGGGAGGCGCGACTACCCTGGGGCAGTTCGTACACCTTGAGCCAGTAGCACTTGCCATGGCTCGAGAAGCACAGCAGCGTGTCGTGGGTGTTTGCAACCCAGAGCTGATCGACGAAGTCCTCGTCCTTCATGGCCGTGGCGCTCTTTCCCCGACCGCCGCGACGTTGTGCCTGATAGGTATCCAGCGGCTGATACTTCGCATAACCATGGTGCGACAGCGTCACAACCACGTCCTGCGGGGTGATGAGGTCTTCCATGGTCAGGTCGAGCTGATCACGGATGATTTCGGAGCGGCGCTCGTCACCGAACTGCTCCTTGATGGCTTCCAGCTCCTCCCGGATCACCTGCATCAACCGATCAGTGCTGTCCAGGATCTCGATGAGATCAGCGATACGATCGAGGAGATCGCGGAACTCGTCGAGAATCTTGTCCTGCTCAAGACCGGTGAGGCGATGCAGACGCAAGTCAAGAATCGCCTGGGCCTGGGCTTCCGAGAGTCGGTAACCGTCATCGGTCATGCCGAATTCCGGCCCCAGGGTTTCCGGTCGGGATGCGTGGGCGCCGGCCCGCTCGAGCATGGCAGTCACGCCACCTGGCGGCCAGAGGCGAGCGGTGAGGCCCTGTTTGGCCTCTGCCGGGCCCGGCGACGCCTTGATCAGCGCGATGACCTCATCAATGTTGGCCAGCGCAACAGCCAGCCCTTCCAGCACGTGGGCCCGTTCACGAGCCTTGCGCAGGTCATAGATGGTGCGACGGGTGACCACCTCACGGCGATGCCGCAGGAAGGCCTCCAGAATTTCCTTGATATTCAGCAGTCGTGGCTGGCCACCTTCCAGCGCCACCATGTTGATGCCGAACACCGTCTGCATCTGGGTCTGCTGGAACAGGTTGTTCAACACCACTTCGGCAACTTCGCCGCGACGCAGCTCGATGACCATGCGCATGCCATCCTTGTCGGACTCATCGCGCAGTTCGGTGATGCCCTCGAGGCGTTTCTCCTTGACCAGCTCCGCGATCTTCTCCAGCAAACGGGCCTTGTTCACCTGATAGGGCAATTCGGTGACGATGATCGACTGCTTGCCGTTGCGCTCGTCTTCCTCGATATGGGTGCGCGACCGCATGACCAGGCGGCCCCGGCCAGTGCGGTAGGCCTCGTGCACACCCAGCGTGCCGTTGATGATGCCGGCGGTGGGAAGATCGGGGCCGGGGATGTATTCGATCAGATCGTCAACAGTCAGGTCTTCGTCGTCGATCAACGCCAGGCAGGCATTGATGACTTCATTCAGATTGTGTGGCGGGATGTTGGTGGCCATGCCCACGGCGATACCTGATCCGCCGTTCACCAGCAGGTTCGGCAGCCGGGTCGGCATGACCGTGGGCTCACGCTCGGAGCCATCGTAATTGTCGATGAAATCGACGGTTTCCTTGTCGATATCCGCGAGCAACTCGTGGGCAATGCGCGCCATGCGCACTTCGGTGTAACGCATGGCGGCCGGGGCGTCGCCGTCCACGGAACCGAAGTTGCCCTGACCGTCCACCAGCATGTAGCGCATGGCAAAGGGCTGGGCCATCCGCACGATGGTGTCGTAGACGGCGGAATCGCCATGGGGGTGATACTTACCGATGACGTCACCGACAACACGTGCCGATTTCTTGTAGGCACGGTTCCAGTCATTACCGAGCTCGCGCATGGCGAAGAGCACACGACGATGGACCGGCTTGAGCCCGTCTCGTACGTCCGGCAAGGCCCTGCCCACGATCACGCTCATGGCGTAGTCGAGGTAGGACTTCTTCATCTCGTCTTCGAGATTGACGGGAAGTATTTCTTTCGCGACGTTGGCCATCGACGCTCTCTAGCTCATGCTGCTCGGGAACGACCTACCACGGACCATCAGCCGCCACCTCTTGAGTGTCGGCCGACGACCCGCATTGCAGGCCCTGGAAACGGGCAGGATCATAGCACAGCGGGGGCACGTATCGCAGCGCCCGGCACCCCGCCACACAGGCTTACTTGCGGTAGGCCTTGTGCACCACGATGGGTTCGGTAGGCACGTCGCGATGCATGCCGTGGCTGCCCGTTGGCTGCGCGGCAATGCGGTCAATCACATCCATGCCCTCGCTGACCCGGGCGAAGACGGCGTAGCCGAAATCCCGCTCGCCGTGGTCCAGAAAGGCATTGTCAGCCAGGTTGATGAAGAACTGCGACGTGGCGCTGTCCACCTGTTGCGTCCTGGCCATGGACAACATGCCGCGCTCGTTCTTCAGGCCATTGTCGGCCTCGTTCTTGATGGGGTCACGGGTTTGCTGCTGCTGCATGTCGGCATCGAAGCCGCCGCCCTGGATCACGAAACCGGGGATGACACGATGGAAGATGGTTCCGTCGAAGAAGCCGTCATCCACGTAGCGGAGGAAATTCTCCACCGTGATGGGGGCCTCGTCAGGGAAAAACTCGAGGGTGATGTCTCCGTGACTGGTTTCCATGACAACCATGGTTGCGTCTCCTGTGTTGTCGGCCTGGGCGGCGCCGGTCAACAGACCGACGGCAATCAGGGCATGCATGAAGGGCTTGATCAGTCTGTTCATGGCAATCGTTCTCCGTCCATCTCGTCGCCGCGCGACTCGTCGGCCCAGGGCTCAAGCTCCAGCTGGGTGATACGACCACCGTGGATCGTCACCGTGCCCGTATAACGCCGGTCGCCTCGGCTGGCAAACTCGAACTTGTAGTGCGTCGCCAGACGCAAGCGCCCATCCGCCCCCCGCAACAGCTTCCAGCGGTCGCGGACAACGCTGTCGTCAAGAAACTGGACTTCCGCCTGTCGGCAGGCACGCCGCGCCGCGGATCGCGCCTGCTCGAGCCGCGCGAGCCCCTTATACCAGAGCGCTACGGCAGCGACCACGGGCAGCAGCAACCAGAAACCGGCACTCATCGCAATCCCATTAGCGTCGCCAGGCTGCGCATCAGGGCTGTCCGCCGAACAACTTGGCCATGGTCGCGGTCGAGGGCTTTTCCACGACACCCCGCTCGGTAACCAGCACATCCACCAGTTCCGCGGGCGTGACATCGAAGACCGGGTTCCAGGCGTCGGCGCCCTGCGCCGCAAGGCGTTTGCCGCCGATGGCCAGCAACTCCTCGGGATCCCGGTGCTCGACGGGAATTTCGTCGCCGCAGGCAAGCGCCATGTCCACCGTGGATGACGGCGCGACCACCATGAAACGGACGCCATGATGGCGCGCGGCGATGGCGAGTCCGTAGGTGCCGATCTTGTTGGCCACGTCGCCGTTGGCAGTGATCCGGTCTGCGCCGACGATGACCCAGGAAATTGCCCCGTCACGCATGAGCAGAGGCGCAGCACTGTCTGCCAGCAGCGTCACCGGAATGCCGTCCCGCAACAGCTCCCAGGCGGTCAGCCGGGAACCCTGCATCCACGGGCGCGTCTCGTCCGCATAGACTCGAGCGACAAGGCCACCGGACCAGGCACTGCGAATGACTCCCAGAGCCGTTCCGTAACCGCCGGTGGCCAGCGAGCCGGTGTTGCAGTGCGTCAGCACCCCGCTGCCGGCATCGATGTAGGCCGCGCCCAGTTCACCCATCCGCTGATTGGCGGCCAGGTCCTCCTCGGCAATGGCATTCGCTTCCGCCTCGACCCGGCCGGCGTCCACATCGCCGAGTGCGGCGATCCGGTCCAGCGCCCAGGCCAGGTTGACGGCCGTGGGCCGGGCGGCACGCAATTGCGCCAGCAGGCGCTCACGCTGCCCGCTGTCACCGCCCGCTTCACGCCAGGCCAGCGCGGCACCATAGGCACCAGCAATACCGATGGCCGGCGCTCCTCGCACCACCATCTGGGCAATCGCCTCGGCGACTTTCGCCGCCGAGGTGCAGCAAATCTCCGAGACCTCCTCAGGCAGTCGACGCTGGTCAAGCAGGATCAGGCTGTCACCGGCCCAGCGAAAGGGACGGATGGAATCATGGTCAGGCATGGTTGTCTCCCCAGGCGGTATACTGCTCGCCGGAGGTGAACCATGGAACAGATCGACACGCTGATCAATGCGCGATGGGTGATACCCGTGGAACCGGAGGGCACGGCCCTGGATCGGCACGCGGTTGCCATCGATCGCGGCCGCATCGTCGACATCCTGCCCTGGGAGGCGGCAGCACAGCGTTTCCAACCCGAGACCTTGCTCGAGCGACGCTCTCATGCGGTTCTGCCCGGCCTGATCAACGCCCATACCCACGCGGCCATGAATCTGTTGCGGGGTCTTGCTGATGACCTGCCCTTGATGACCTGGCTGCAGGAGCACATCTGGCCTGCGGAACAACAGCATGTAGGACCGGAGTTCATTCAGGACGGCGTAGAGGCGGCCTGCGCGGAACTGATCGCCGGCGGTGTCACCACCTTCAACGACATGTACTTTTTCCCGGAAGTAGCGGCACGCGTCACCAGCCAGGCGGGCCTGCGTTATTCCGCGGGCATGATCGTCATCGACTTCCCCAGCGCCTATGCACAGGACGCCGATGAGTATCTGCGTAAGGGCCTCGCCATGCGGGATGCCTGGCGGGCTGATCCATTGGTCACCACCGTGTTCGCCCCCCACGCGCCCTACACCGTGGCCGATGACAAACTGAAGCATATCGCGGTGCTGGCCGAAGAACTGGAAGCGCGGGTGCACATGCACATCCACGAGACCGCGTTCGAAGTTCAGCAGAGCCTCGAGCAGACCGGCAAGCGACCCCTGTCCCGACTGGCCGAGGCCGGGCTGGTCACACCATCCCTGATGGCCGTGCACATGACTCAGCTGGACGACGACGAAATTGCACTCATGGCCGACAGCAACGCCAGCGTGGTGCACTGCCCGGAGTCGAACCTCAAGCTGGCCAGTGGCTTCTGCCCCGTGCAGCGGCTGCTGGATGCGGGCGTCAACGTGGCGCTGGGCACTGATGGCGCCGCCAGCAACAACGATCTCGACATGTTCGGCGAGATGCGCACGGCGGCCCTCCTGGCCAAGGGCGTCACCGGCGACGCCGCAGCTCTGCCCGCCGAGCGCGTGCTGGCCATGGCCACCATCAACGGCGCCCGTGCGCTGGGTATGGATCGGGATACGGGGTCACTCCTACCCGGGAAGTTCGCCGACCTGATCGCAGTGGACCTCTCGTCACTGGAAACCCGGCCCGTGTACCATCCCATTTCCCAGCTTGTTTATGCCGCAGGGCGCCACCATGTCACGGATACCTGGGTGGCCGGCCGTCGCCTCTACGCCGAAGGCGCATTGACGACACTTAATCGTGACGAAATTCTCGAAAAACTGGGCCGTTGGCAGGATAGGCTAATGACAAATGCGTGACGAATGAACAAACAGCGCATACACTAGAAGAATATTCGGGAAATCCATGGCTTCCCGGACATTGTGATGAGAAAGGGTGAGATGAACGCCACTGCCGCCAACGTCGATCCGTCGGAAATCGCGAAGTTCGAGGCTTCGGCCAGCCGTTGGTGGGACAAGTCCAGCGAGTTCCGCCCGCTGCACGAAATTAATCCGTTGCGCCTGGAGTTCATTAGCCGGCATGTCGACCTGTCCGGAGCGCGGATACTCGACGTTGGCTGCGGCGGCGGCATCCTGAGCGAAAGCATGGCTCTGGCCGGAGCCACAGTCACTGGCATCGACCTGGGTAAATCGGCTCTCAAGGTGGCACGGCTCCATGCGCTTGAGACCGGTGTGGAGATCGAGTACCTGCAGCAGGCCGCCGAGGACCTCGCAACCGAACGCAGCGGCGCCTACGACGTGATCACCTGCATGGAAATGCTTGAGCATGTGCCGGACCCAGCGTCCATCGTTGAAGCCTGTGCCCGCCTTGTTCGTCCTGGCGGCCGAATCATTTTCTCCACCATCAGTCGATCGCCAAAAGCCTATCTGCAGGCCATTATCGGGGCCGAATACGTCCTTGGCCTGCTGCCCAGGGGAACCCACGACTACAACCACTTTATCCGGCCTTCCGAACTCTGCGCCTGGAGTCGTCGACAGGATCTGCGGGTGATCAGCCTTGAAGGCATGACCTATAATCCTCTGAGCCGGCAGTATCGCTTGACCGGCGATATCAGTGTGAATTACCTCGCATGCATGGAGCGACCGGACGAGGGTGGACGACAAGATGGCTAGCGTGCTCGCCCAGAGCACCCACGAGGCCCATCAACCGGGTCGATCTTCAAGTTTGCGTGCCGTGCTGTTCGACCTGGACGGTACGCTGCTCGACACCGCTCCCGACCTCATTGAATGCGCGCAGGTTCTGCTGGAGGAGCACGACCTTCCCCGCCAGCATGAGGGACACTTCGGCCCGGTGGTCTCCCACGGCAGCGCCGCCATCCTCTCCAGAGTGTTCAACATCGCGCCTGACGATCCGGCCATGGAACCGTTGCGGCAGCGCTTTCTGGCCTTGTATCGAGAACATGTAAGCAGCCGAACCCGTCCGTTCCCGGGAATGCTCGAGGTCCTCGATGACCTGGAAGCCCGGGGCATGATCTGGGGCGTGGTCACCAACAAGCCGGCCTGGCTCACGAATCCGCTGATGCGCGACCTGGGTCTTGCCGAGCGCAGTCGCTGCATCGTTTGCGGCGACACGCTCGCGCAGCGCAAACCGCATCCAGCGCCGGTGCTGCACGCCTGCGAACTGATTGGCGTCGAGCCAGCCGAAACTGTGTTCATCGGCGACGCCCTGCGCGACGTCGATGCCGGTCAGCGCGCCGGCACCAAGACCCTGGGGGCGCTATTCGGCTACATCTGCGCCGAGGACAAGCCGTGGCTCTGGGGTGCCGACGCCTACCTGAACGCACCGGGCGACCTCAGCGACTGGCTTGATGCCATGGACCGCGCCGAAGGCAACTAACCCGATCAACATCACAGCCCCCGAGTTGTCCGCCGAGCCGGTCTATGCTTTGATCCCGCTGCACCCGGAACAGAGCATGTCATGGATTCACTGAATTACTGTCGGGAAAAAGGCGCGCCGGAGGGCTCCAACCGCTATTACGCCATTCGCTTCGCCGCTCCCGGCCAGGAGCGCGCCCTGATCGGGACGCACGCGCTGTATCTGGAACTCACGGCGATCCCTCTGGTGGTCAACGAACCAGGGGTGGCAGCGGCGAAACTGGACTGGTGGCGTGAGGAACTCCGGCTGGCCGTTGCCAGCACACCACGCCACCCGGTAACGAACCTGCTGCAGCCCGTGTTCGAGGCGAATCGGGCCAACTTGCAGGATGCTCTTGCCCTGGTGGATGGTGTGGCCATGGACCTGGAATACGGCACTTACCCAAGCTTTCAGGGGCTTGCGGATTACTGCCATGCCACCGGTGGTCGTCTGGCTGCGATGCTGGTCCGCATTTGCGGTGGGGAGTCGGACAAGACAGAATCCTACCGCCACGACCTGGGGATGGGGCTGCGGCTGCACGAGCTATTGCTTGCCACCCGGGATCACGGTCGACGCGGCCGCTGCTATGTGCCCGAGGATGAGTTGACCGCAGCCGGGTTGGACTCACAGGCCCTGCAGGGGGCGGCCTCAACACCCGCTTTGCGAGGGCTTTTCAAGCAACAGGGTGCACGGGCACTGGATTTCCTTGACCGCGCGGATCAGGCGATCACCGGCGAGCAGCGGGCACTGCAGCGCAGCAACGTCGCATTGACAGCACTGTACCGCGCGACGCTGGAAGAACTGGAACGCAGCAACTATCCGCTGCTGGAAGAACGCCAGGAACTGACGCCGCTGCGGCGGCTGTGGATTGCGTGGCGGGCGGCGCGACGGGCCGCACGTAGGCAGTAAACCAATAACGAATACAGGATCGAAGCATAACCATGAGTAACAAGGGCATTGAGCATCTGGGGGCGGAATACATCCTGCCCGACACGCTACAGGCGGAAAGCCTGCAGGATCGCGTCATTCTCGTTACCGGCGCCGCTGCCGGATTGGGGCGCGCGGCCGCCCAGGCACTGGCGGGTGCCGGCGCCACCACCGTACTGCTGGACAAGAGCCTGAAGGGCCTCGAATCACTCTACGATGCGATCACCGCGGCCGGCCATCCCGAACCCATCCTCCATCCCATCAATTTCGAGGGTGTGGGGGCAGCTGAATACCTGGAGCTGGCCACCGCGATCGACCGGGAATTCAAGCGTCTGGACGGCGTGCTGCACAACGCGGCAGCCATGGGCGAGTTAAGCCCCATCCATCAGTATGACCCTGACATCTGGGCCCGGACCCTGCATGTGAACATCAATGCACCATTCCTGCTCAACCAGGTCTGTCTGCCCTTGATGCAGCGCTCGGAGAACGCCCGCATGGTGTTCACCAGCGACGCCGTCGGCCGCCGTGGCAAATCATTCTGGGGCGCCTATGGCGTGTCCAAGGCTGCCATCGAAAACATGATGGAAATCCTTGCCGGAGAACTCGGGCCCAACAGCCGCGTGCGGGTCATGAGTCTGGACCCTGGCCGCGCCGACACCGCCCTGCGCCGCCGCGCCTACCCGGCGGAAGACCCGGGTACCGCACCGGACCCGCAGACATTGGGACCGGTCTATGTGCACCTGTTCGGCTCCGGGGGACATGCATTGCACGGCCGCCGAGTCACGCGTCCGGAACAGGGTGGCTGATATCCATTCATACCGAATGGCGCGCAAGGTGTTCCAGAAATGAACATCTTGCGTCCTTCAGGCGCAACGGCCAATATTGCCGATGTGTCGACCTGTTCCTCAGGCTGGCCCATGGGGACGGCCTGTTTTCGTGACAGGCGTCACATAGTCAGTGAACTGAACGGGTAGAGTGTCGAGAGCGGGAGTACAAGTGCGCGCTCCCACGTTCGGAAGAGCGAACACCACTTTTACAGTCAGCTTCAGGAAAAAACGCCATGGCCAGTTCCCTGAGTCTTGCCAACGTTATCGATTCCGATTTCCGGCTGGCAGCGCTGGAAACGAATACCCCGGAACGGGTCTTCGAGGTTTTCAAGCGCCTGACCCTCACCACCGGCCGCGCGGTTTACGGCTGGTCACCGGATGATGGACTGTACCGTCTCGGCACGGAGCGGATCTTCATTCCCCAGACCCGCAGCATCGGTGATGCGCTCGGCTACATTTCCGCCAGCCGGCATTATGGCATCTACCTGTTGCAGGACATCACCCAGACCCTGGAGAAGCCGAGCATCCTCCGCGCCTTCGAGCGCATTACGGAAAAAGACGACAATGTCCGCCGGCTGGTCATTCTGCTGGGCGAGACGGTTACCGTGCCGGAGCACCTTGCACCGCAGGTTGCCATGATCCGTCATTCCGTGCCGCAGCACGCTGCAAACGGCTAGTGTCATCTGCCTAGCGGCGCCGATTGCGGGCTTTCCCGGAACCCGAGCGGCGCGGCTTTGGCGATGTTTGCACCTCGACTTCGGGTTCCAGATCCACGGCGCGACACAAGACCTCGACCGCTGAGCGGTCGAGGAATCGCCATTCGCCTCTTTGCAGATCCTCAGGCAGCCGGATCGGTCCATAACGAACCCGTATCAGGCGGCTGACCGTCACCCCCTGGGATTCCCAAAGACGCCGCACTTCGCGGCGACGGCCCTCTTTCAGAATCACGTGGAACCACTGGTTACCACCGGTGCCACCCCGTGCCTCGATGGATTCGAAGTGGGCAGTACCGTCCTCAAGTTCGACCCCCGCCTGCAAACGCGACAGCATCGCCGGCGTCACCTCGCCGAAGATGCGCACGGCATACTCGCGCTCCATCTCATAGCGTGGATGCATGAGCCGATTTGCAAGTTCACCGTCATTGGTCAGCAACAAGAGCCCCAGGGTGTTGATATCGAGCCTACCGATACTGATCCAGCGTCCGTTATTGAGCCTGGGCAGAGACTTGAACACCGTTGCCCGGCCTTCCGGGTCATGACGCGTGGTCAGCTCTCCAACCGGCTTGTGATAGATGAGCACGCGGCGCGACGGGCCCAGTAACTTCTGCGCGGGTATCAGCCGACCATCGACCTTGATTTTCTCCTCACCGGTCACGCGGTCGCCGAGCTTCGCCGGTTCGCCGTTGACGAGCACCCGGCCCGCACGAATGCGCTCTTCCAGCTCACGGCGTGAACCGAGCCCCGCCCGGGCCAGCACTTTCTGCAGTTTCTCGTCGGTGGTCATTGCCGCTGATCCCCCGTGGAGACCCGCTCTTCCGGATCGTCCTCGACCACCTCCTCGGGAAAACGCAGGTCCAGTTCCGGATGGATCTCGTCGAGGTCGCGCAATTCCATCAGAGAGGGCAATTGATCCAGGCTCTTGAGGTTGAAGTAGTCGAGAAACTGCCGCGTGCTGCCGTACATGGCCGGACGACCGGGGACGTCACGATGACCGACGATACGCACCCAGCCACGCTCCTGCAGGGTTCGCATGATGGAGGTACTGACACTCACGCCGCGAATCTCCTCAATCTCACCACGGGTCACGGGCTGCCGATAGGCGATGATGGCAAGCGTCTCCAGCAGGGCACGGGAATAGCGACCTGGCCGCTCCTCCCAGAGTCGCGAAACCCAGGGAGCATACGCCGAGTGCACCTGGATCCGCCAACCGCTGGCCACTTCCACCAGGGTGATCCCGCGGCCGTCATAATCGCGCTCCAGTTCCGTGAGCGCTGCTCGCAGTGCGCCCTTGTCGGGTACCGTCTCACCGGAGAACAGGCTCTGCATATGCTCCAGCGAGACCGGCGCATCGGCGGCCAGCAGGGCGGCCTCCAGTATGCACTTCAGCGGCGGTTGGCTTGCCATGGATTCAGGCACTCCTCGGGACGGGCGCGCCGCGGATCAGGCCCGCGCACGCACGTAAATCACGCCAAAGGGCTCGGCCTGCACCAGTTCGATGAGGCTTGCCTTGATCAGCTCCAGGATGGCGAGAAAGCTCACGACCACGCCGGCGCGCCCCTCCTCCGCATTGAGCAGATCGCGAAAGTCCGTGAAGTTTTCACTGTCCAGCCGCTCCAGCGTTCGGGTCATGCGCTCCCGCACAGAGAGAGACTCCCGCTGGACGTGATGATGAGTGAACATCTCGGCCCGGGCCATGACGTCCGCCAGAGCCGATAGCAGCTCATGCATGCTGATCTCCGGCGGTCGCCGCTCGGGTGCAGCATCCGGTGCCGGCGCCCCGGCCGGGTAAAGATCGCGGTGAACCCGCGGGAGTTCATCGAGATTCTCCGCGGCACGCTTGTAGCGCTCGTACTCCTGCAGCCGGCGCACCAGCTCGGCCCGGGGGTCAGCCTCATCGTCTTCGGCATGAACCGGCACCGGCAACAGCATGCGGGACTTGATCTCCGCCAGCATCGCAGCCATGACCAGATACTCGGCGGCCAACTCCAGGCGCAGATCCTTCATCAGGTCGACATACTCCATGTACTGCGCAGTAATGGCAGCAATGGGAATATCCAGAATGTCCAGATTCTGTCGACGAATCAGGTAAAGCAGCAGATCCAGCGGGCCCTCGAAAGTCTCGAGGAATACCTCCAGGGCATCCGGTGGGATGTACAGATCGTGGGGCATTTCGGCGAGTTGCTCGCCCCGCACCACGGCACGAAGCTGATCCGGGCGGTCCGCCAGCAATTCCGTCGCCGTCTGCTCCATCACGCCCTCATCCGTCGCATCAACCGTAGTCCAGGCCCATCACGCGGCGGACTTCAACCAGCGTGTCACGGGCCGTGTCACGGGCCACCTCCGCCCCCTCGGCGGCAATGGTTCGCACCAGCTCGGGGTCATCCTCGAACTCGCGGGCACGCTGCCGGATCGGTGCCAGCTCCGCCTGCACTGCCTCGATCACCGGCTTCTTGCAGTCCAGGCAACCGATGCCAGCGGATCGACAACCGCTCTGCACCCATTCCTGGGTCGCTGCATCCGAATAGGTCTTGTGGAATTCCCAGACCGGACACTTCTCCGGATTCCCGGGATCCGTGCGCCGCACCCGCGCCGGATCGGTAGGCATGGTGCGTATCTTGCGGTCCACCTCGTCGGGTTCTTCACGCAGGGAAATCGCGTTCCCGTAGGACTTGGACATCTTGCGTCCATCCAGCCCGGGCATGCGTGGCGAGGGTGTCAACAGCGCTCGGGGCTCCGGTAGCACAATGATGCCTGAACCATCCAGATAGCCTTCCAGACGCTCCCGGTCGGCCAGCGTGATGTTCTGCTGACCGGAAACCAGCGCCTTGGCCACCTCCAGGGACTCAGTGTCGCCCTGCTCCTGGTATTTCTTGCGCAAGCCCAGGTACATCTTGTTGTTCTTCTTGCCCATTTTGCGGGCCGCGTCGAGGGCCTTGTCCTCGAAACCCGGCTCCTGTCCGAACTGGTGGTTGAAACGACGGGCGATCTCCCGCGTCAGCTCGACGTGGGCAACCTGATCCTCGCCCACGGGTACATCGGTTGCCCGATAAATGAGGATGTCGGCCGACTGCAACAACGGATAGCCCAGGAAACCGTAGGTAGCGAGATCCTTCTCCCGAAGATTCTCCTGCTGGTCCTTGTAGGTGGGCACCCGTTCCAGCCAGCCCAATGGCGTGATCATCGACAACAGCAGATGCAGCTCGGCATGTTCCGGAACCCGCGACTGGATGAAGATTCGCGCAAGGCTCGGGTTCACGCCGCAGGCAAGCCAGTCGATCAGCAACTGCCAGACGTTGTCGGAGATCACCTCCCGCTCGTCATAGTGGGTCGTCAGGGCATGCCAGTCGGCGACGAAAAAGAAGCATTCATGCTCCTGCTGGAGCCGAATCCAGTTCTTCAGAACACCGTGGTAATGGCCGAGGTGCAATCGCCCGGTGGGTCGCATGCCTGATAGCACACGGCCGCGGCGTGAGCCGATGGAACTCAAGTCTGCCTCCTCAAGAATCGCGATGGGTTCCAACCAGGCCGGAGGTGCCGGACAGGTTGCGAACCGGCGATGATACCGCAGTCCAATCTGCCGGCCTACGTTTCGAACACGCTGGCGTCACCCTTGCCGCGGCGCAGAACCTCGGGAACGCCGTCATAGAGATCCACAACAGTGGAAGGCTCCATGCCGCAAGGTCCGGCATCGATGATGAGGTCGACCTGCTTGCCGATGGCTTCGCGAATGTCCTGGGGATCGGTGTAGGGCATGTCGTCCTGCTCCGGCAACAGCAGACTGGTGCTCATCAGCGGCTCGCCCAGCGCCTCCAGCAGGGCACGCGCCACCGGGTGATCCGGAACCCGGATGCCGATGGTCTTGCGCTTCGGGTGCTGAAGCCGACGGGGTACCTCTCCGGTGGCCCGAAGCACGAAAGTGTAGGGCCCGGGGGTGAAGGCTTTCAGCAAGCGATAGGCGGTGTTCTCGATGCGGGCATAGGTGCCGATTTCCGACAGATCGCGGCAGGCCAGGGTGAAGTTGTGCTTGTTCCCCAACCGCCGAATCAGGCGAATGCGCTCCAGAGCCTGCTTTTCACCCATGGCGCAACCCAGGGCGTAGGTGGAGTCGGTGGGATAGACCACCACCCCACCCTCGCGGATGATCTTGACCGCTTGCTGAATGAGCCGCGGCTGGGGCGTTTCAGGGTGGATTTCGAAGTACTGACTCATGCGGGATGGACCTGTTGCCTGTATCCGGGTGATCGTCCTGCGGCTGGCGCCGGGTCGCCGCGCTCTGTGATACCCTCGCGGGCAGGTCGGCGAGCCGTGACTCAACAGCCGAGCCTCGCAGTCTGACACAACACCCCGGCCGGGGACTACGCGGTGCAGGCCCGTGCGCCCGTCACCGCGACGGCATCCAACACATAGGTAGCGCAATGACCGTAGAGCGTATACGCATGATCGAGGCGCGCATTCGCAGCGCGCTTCCCGTAGAACACCTGGATATCGAGGATGAGAGTCATCTGCATGCCGGCCACCCTGGCGCCAAAGACGGACGTGGCCACTTTCGCGTGACGGTCATCAGTGAGAGCTTCGGTGACTGCTCTCCCCTGCAACGCCACCGCCTGGTCTACGACGCCGTCGGTGGCCTGATGCAGACCGATATCCACGCCCTCAGCATTCAGGCCATGACCCCGGCGGAGTACAAGAGCTAGCCCAACAGCTCCAGCAACCCGGCCTCGTCGAGTATCTTGATGCCCAGCGTCTGCGCCTTGTCCAGCTTGGAGCCGGCGGCTTCGCCTGCCACGACATAGTCGGTCTTTTTCGAGACGCTGCCGGTGACCCGACCACCCTTTGCCTCGATGCGCTCCCTGGCGTCGTCGCGGGTCATCTCCGCCAGGGTGCCGGTGAGGACGAACGTCTGCCCTTCCAGCGGGCGGCTGTCAGCGTCGGCAACAACAGGGATGGGCTCCCATGCAACACCAGCCTCCTGCAGGGCCTTGATGACTTCGCGGTTATGGGGCTCATCGAAAAAGTGGGCAATGGCCTGGGCCACAACCGGACCCACATCGGGCACCGCGACCAGTGCGTCTTCCGAGGCGTCCATGATGGGCTGCAAATCGCCCAGGGCGGTGGCCAGACGCTGTGCGGTGACCTCCCCCACATGCTGAATGCCAAGACCATAGAGAAAGCGCGGCAGCGTGGTCTTTCGGGACTTGTCGATAGCGGCGATCAGGTTATCGGCAGACTTGTCCCCCATGCGGTCGAGCCCCGCCAGGGTGGCATGCTCGAGGCGGTAGAGATCCGCGGGGGTCTGGACCAGGTCACGACTGACCAACTGCTCGACGATCTTGTCACCCAGTCCGTCGATATCCATGGCCCGCCTTGAAGCGAAGTGCAGGATGGCGCCCATGCGCTGCGCCGAACAAACCAGTCCACCCATGCAGCGGTAGTCGACTTCATCGTCCAGGCGCATCACTTCGGAACCGCACACCGGGCAGGTCTCCGGCATCTGCCACTCGGCGGCGCCCTCAGGCCGCGCCTCGAGATTCACGCCGAGAATCTCCGGAATCACGTCACCGGCACGACGAAGCATCACCGTATCGCCCTCGCGAACGTCCTTGCGACGCAACTCGTCAAGGTTGTGCAGGGTCGCCCGGCTCACGGTCACGCCGCCCACCTCTACCGGTTCCAGGTCCGCCACGGGGGTGATGACACCAGTCCGCCCCACCGACGGCAGAATCCGGCGCAGGCGTGTGGTCGCCTCCTGGGCCGGCAGTTTGTAGGCGATCGCCCAGCGTGGGGCGCGAGCGGTGAATCCAAGTGCCTCGCGGTCCGCCAAGCTGTCCACCTTGAACACGACACCATCGATGTCGTAGTCCAGGGCGTCCCTGCGCTCAAGCAACTCGCGATAATAGGCGAAGCAGGCTTCCAGACCCTGCAGCTTGCGAACCTGATCGTTGACGCGAAAACCCCAGGCCCGCAACGCCTCAAGAACGGCGTAATGGCTTTCCGCGTCGACGCCTTCGTCACCGGCAACGCCGAACGTGAAGAAGGTCAGCGGCCGCGCCGCGGTGATCCGGGAGTCAAGCTGTCGCAAGCTGCCTGCAGCAGCATTCCGCGGGTTGGCGAATGGTTTCTCACCATCCGCCAGGCGGCGTTCATTCAACTGCTGGAAATCCCGGCGCCGGATGACCACCTCGCCGCGCACTTCCACCAGACGCGGAACATCCTCTCCCAGCAGTCGCAGCGGAACGCTGCGCACCGTGCGCACATTCTCCGTGATGTCCTCACCAGTGCGGCCGTCGCCCCGCGTCCCGGCCCGGGCCAGCAAACCATTTTCGTAACGAATGCTGAGCGACAGACCATCGAGTTTTGGCTCACCCACGTAGAGCGGCTCACGACCTTCCAGGCGTTCGCGGATGCGGCGGTCGAAATCGATCAGGTCCTGCTCTTCGAAGGCGTTGTCCAGTGACAGCATGGGCACGCGATGCTCGACAGGACCGAATGCTGTATGCGGCGCCGCGCCGACCCGCTGCGTGGGCGAATCCGCGGTGCGCAGATCCGGCCAGTCTGCCTCGATACGCTGCAGTTCCTGCATCAACCGGTCGTAGTCGGCATCGGCGATCAGCGGATCGTCCAGCACATGGTAACGGTGGTTATGGTGCTCGATCTCACGGCGCAGTTGCTCCGCCCTGTGGCGCGCGGCCGTCTGGTCGGCTGGTTTTTCCGGGCTGCTCATGGAGTTGTATGTCGGCTGAGAGAAAGGCCGCATTTTAGCAACAGTGAACGGTCACGGACACGCTGAAGAGACGTCGCCACGGATACTGTGTTCTGACTCGCGAACTGTGAAACCAGAGGGCGACAAAGCGCCGTGAATGTGTTCATACTCAATGGAGACAAAGATTAATTCTCAAGGTGAGCAAGGCACGGTAAGCGTGCCGGATTTGGAACTTTGCACAGGCGGTGTCAATCCAACAGGATGGATTTGGTCTTCGTGGCCAGCGCCCCCGGGGCGAATCAGGAATAGGTCGTCCTTGAAGTCCCGAGGTCGATGGTCGCTCGATTGGCGGATTCACTGCATTCGCAGCTTGGCCGAGAGGGACCGGTATGGTGGATAAGACTGAACGTGGAGCCAGTGGCAAGCAGAGTGCGTTTGTCGACTCGCTCGTGAGTTACACCAAAGAACACAAAGCCCGTCACTGGGAGGGCACCTTCGATCAATTTCTTCGGGATATTTTTCCCTCCAACGCCGACAGGCTCGGCAGAAGCAGCCATCAGTACATCTGGGACATGATTCGCTGGCACGGCGCCAGGGAGTCCGAAGAAGGTCAGGATCTCACTCACTATCGCTTGTTTTCCAATGAACTCTTCGGCATGGACGAACCGCTGGAGCGGGTCGCCAACTACTTCAAGGCGGCCAGCGAAGGCTCGGAAGTCGGCCGCCGACTCCTGCTATTGCTGGGCCCGCCTTCAGGCGGCAAATCCAGCCTGGTGACCCTGCTGAAGCGCGGGCTCGAGGAGTACAGCCTGACCGATGACGGCGCCATGTACGCCATCAAGGGCAGCCCCATCCACGAGAACCCCCTGCTCCTCATTCCTCACAGCAAACGGGGGGAGTTTCGCGACACCTACGGCGTGAATATCGAGGGGGAGTTGAGCCCCTACGCGCGGACAGTGCTTGAGGAAGAGTACGAGGGAGACTTCACCCGCGTACCCATCGAACGGATTTTCATCACCGAGGCCGGCCGGATCGGTGTCGGGACCTACGCGCCCCATGACCCCACCACGGCGGATATCGCTGACCTGGTTGGCTCGGTGGATCTCGCCAAAGTCGCCGAGTTCGGCGATGAGGGCAATCCCCGCGCCTGGTCGTGGTCCGGCGCCGTCTATGCGGCCAGTCGCGGCATGCTGGAGATGATCGAGATCCTCAAGGTGAAGCGGGAGTTCCTCTACCTGCTCCTCACCCTGACCCAGGAAAAGAACGTCAAGGTGTCGCGCTTCCCGCTGATCTCCATGGACGAGACCATCGTTGCCCACACCAACCTCGCGGAGTTCCGCAAGTTCCTGCAGGAAAAGGAGAACGAAGCGCTGCTGGACCGCATGGTCATCATCCAGGTGCCCTACACGCTGCGCTATCCGGACGAGGCCCGCATCTACCACAAGCTCACCTCGTCCACGCCCAGCTTCCAGCAGGTACATCTTGATCCCCATGCGCTCAAGGTGGCCGCGGTCTTCGCCGTGCTTACTCGGCTGAAGCCGTCAGAGCGGCCCGATCTCGACCTCAGCAAGAAGGTGCGCATCCACGCCGGGGAGGACGTGGAAGGTGTCTCCGTTGCCGAAGTGGACAAGATTCGGGACGAGAACCCCGACGAAGGCATGGAGGGCGTCTCCCCCCGCTTCGTGGTCAATGCCCTGGCCGGCGCCATCAGCCGCAGCGAACAGCATAGCCTCACCGCCGTCGAGGTACTGCTGGCGCTGAAGGACACCATCGAGTCCGATGCGCGCATGGATGCGAAGCAGAAGAAGGGCTGGATCGATCTGCTGGTCACCGTGCGCAAGGATTTCTACAACCGCTGGGTGAAGGAGGACGTGCACAAGGCCTTGTTCGTCTCTTTCGAGCAGGAGGCACAGGACCTGCTCGACAAGTACCTCGATGAGGTCGAGGCCGTACTCGACAACCGCAAGGTCACCGACCCCATCACCGGTGAGGAGCGCGACGCTGATGAACGCTTCCTGCGCGGCGTCGAGGAGAAGATCAAGGTCTCCGATAGTGGCAAGCACTCCTTCCGCCAGGAAGTGGTACGCAAGGCCATGGGGGCCTACAAGCGCGGCGAGAAGTTCAGCCTGACCAGTCACAGCCGGCTCGAAGAGGCCATCGAACAGTATCTCTTCGAGGAACGCCGCGACGTGCTGCGGCTGGTCACGTCCAGCGCGCGGCCGGATGACGATGCCAGGGAGCGGATCTCGACGGTGGCGGAGCGACTGATCAGCGATTATGGCTATGACAAGCACAGTGCCCAGGAGGCACTGAATTACGTGACCACTCTGCTCTCCCAGGAATAGAACCGGGACGCCCCGCCGCTCCATTAGGAGCAGCGGGGCGCGCAGCTGCGGAGGACGCATGACCAATGACCCGCCCCGCATCTCCACCATGGCCATCCAGCACCGCTGGTATGACCTCTTCTCCCGCGGCGCCCGGGACTGGTTACGCCACAACGCCAAGGTTCGTGATTCGGTCCGCGAGCAACTGCCGGACCTGATCGCCGGCGCCGATATCCTGAGCCGCCCTTCCGAGCGCAGCGTACAGGTACCGGTGCGCTTTCTGGAGCACTACCGCTTCCGGCTGCGCGATCGCCACCAGGAGGACGGTGTTGGCCAGGGTGCAGGCCAGCCCGGTGACGTCTACCGCCGTGGCGGGCAACCCGGCGGACAGGGAGAACAAGGCGGTGAGGGGGGTAGCGGCCAGGGGGAGTACAGCTTTGTACTCGAACTCAAGGTCGATGACATCGTCGACTGGCTATGGGAAGAGCTGCAACTTCCAGACCTCAAACCCAAGGCCACCGACTCGCTGACCGACGACGCCGTCACGCCCGAGGGCTGGGACCGTCGTGGGCCCAGGGCGAGGCTTGACCGGCGACGCACGGTAAAGGAAGCGATCAAGCGGCGCATCACCCAGACGGATGGCCCATCGTTCACCGATGATGATCTGCGTTTTCGCCAGCTGGCGCGACGGCGCAAACCGGCAACCAACGCGGTGGTGGCCTTCGTGCTGGATGTCTCCGCCAGCATGGACCCCGCCCGGCGCAAGCTCGCCAAGGCATTTTTCTTCTGGGCCAGCCAGGGCCTGCGACGCCAGTACGGCGATCTGGAGACCGTTTTCATTGCCCATACCAACGAGGCCTGGGAATTCAGCGAGGAAGACTTTTTCCAGGTATCGGCTACCGGCGGTACGGTGGCCTCCCGTGGCTTCCGTCTGGTCAGCGAGATATTCGACGATCGCTACAACGCAGCCCAGTACAACCAATACGTGTTCTATGCCTCTGACGGAGACAACTTCGCCGATGACCGCCAGTCGGCGGAGGCGTTATTGAGCAAGCTCGCCGCCGAGGTGAATTTCTTTGGTTTCGTCGAAACCCCCCAGAACCGGTTCGAGTCGGCCCGCTCGGAAATGGGCCGCCTGGTGAAGTCGCTGGAGGCACGCGATCTTCCCCTGGCCAGCTATTCGGTGCATGGGGACAACGACATCTGGGAAGCCATCCGTACCTTTTTCCAACGTCAGGCCGGGGAAGCCGCCTGACAGGGAGCGTGCCGACGTGCATGATCACGACCATGGCCACGGACCGGGCGACAAGCATCATGGCGCTTGCCCCGGCGACCCGCTAGGCAACGAGCAACTGCAGGATTATGTGCCGCGACTGGAGGCGATGGCGCGGGACTACGGGCTCAGCTTCTACCCGGTGGATTTCGAACTGGTGCCCAATCAGTTCATGATGGAGGTAGCGGTCTACGGTTTGCCGGTGCGGATGCCTCATTGGTCCTTCGGCGTACGCTACATCTACCAGTACGTGCAACACCGCATGGGCGGCTCCAAGATCTTCGAGGTGGTCTTCCCCGGTGACCCGAACCGTGCCTATCTGGTCAACGACAACGGGCTCTCCGAGAACACCCTGGTCACCGCCCATGTGCTGGGACACGCCGACTTCTCCCGAAACAATAGCCTGTTTGACCGCATGCAGCGCGAAGTCGGCTACCACATCGTGGAGCAGACGGCGGATCGCGCCCATCGCATCCAGGAAGCCATCGAACAGCATGGTGAGCGCCGAGTGGAGGCGGTACTCGATGCCGCCCTGTCACTGGAACAGCACATCGACACCAACAAGCCCTTGCACCGGAGCCGATATAAACAGGCGCCAGCCCCCACGGACAAGCCTGTGCCGAACCCCCAGAGCTTTGATGCGCGGTTTCATCGTCTGCCCGGTGAAGAGCCGGCAGGCCCGGCGCGGTCGCAGCAGGCGCGCATGCGCATTCCGCCAGCACCGGAGTACGACCTGCTCTGGTTCATCGCCCATTACGCACCGGACATGGCGGACTGGGAGCGGGATATTTTCCTGGCGGTGCGGGAAGAGTCCTACTATTTCTATCCCGTTTTTGCCTGTCAGATCATGAACGAGGGCTGGGCGAGCTACTGGCATGCGCGACTCCTGCGCGAGGCGGACTTCCTGCCCGGCCGGGTTTACCTGGACGCCATCAAGACCCATTCAGACGTGGTGCGCCCCTACGCCGGCGAGCAATCCGTTGCACTGCAGGTGAACCCCTACCATCTCGGCTTTCGGATGTGGGAGCGCATCGTCGACGACCTGGGGCTGGATGCGGCCATGCGGATTCGCAGCGAAGAGGATGACTTCGGCTTTTTGCGCAATTACCTGGACCAGGACCTGGCCACCGAACTGCAGTTGTTCAACTACGCACGCCGTCCTGGTGCGTCCGGCGAGGAGCGCTTCATCGTCAAGGATAGGGACCTGGCTGATATCCGCGAGAATATCCTGAGCCCCAAGTTCAACTACGGGGCTCCGCGAATCTATGTGGAATCAGTGGGTCTCGACGCCAGTCTGTCACTGGGCCACGACCATGCCAGCGATGGTCGTGGCCTGGATCTCAACCGGGCCCGGAAAGTCCTCGAGTATATCCATCGGGTATGGCGACGGCCTGTTCGCCTTGCCACCGTTGATCATGCCGGCGAGGAGCGGCAGGTGGAACTGGAAGAGAACTAAGGAGACACTGATCTATTCGCGCGTTCGTGCGAATAGATCAGTGTCTCCCTTAAGACCATCGCCCGAAGGGGTCTTCATTATTGGGCGAGTAATCCACCGGTTTCGTCAAAGGCTGCCAATCTGTTGCGTAGATTATTGCCTGTACCGCCGCCTGCTGACTCAAACTCCCCCACCGCATAAATCACGCCGTCAACAATGGAGAGCGCCTGCACTACGTCATCGGCCCCGGGATTCCAATCGGTCAGGTTGCCACCAATGCCAAAAGCCGCCAGGCCGTTGCGTGTGATTGTGCCTGTACCACCGCCTGCGGAGGTAAAGCGTCCACCCGCATAAATCACGCCGCCCGCCGTGGCAAGTGTGTTCACTATGTTACCGACCCCGGGATTCCAATCCGTCAGGTTACCCGCGGTATTATCAAAAGCCGCCAGATTATTGCGTGTGCTACCGTTGACCGAGGCAAAGCGGCCTCCGACGTAAATTACCTCGTCCGCAATGGCAAGCGTCGATACTGTGACACTGGTGCCTCCGATGGTTCCCGGGGCCCAGGCGGTCAGGTCGCCATCAGGATCAATGGCCGCCAGGAGACTACGTGTTTCGCCGTTTACCTCAGTAAACCTCCCACCCGCGTAAATCACGCCGTCCGCCATGGCAAGTGTGCGCACTGCGCGATCGGCCCCCGGATTCCAATCCGTTACATTGCCTGCAGTATCAAAAGCCGCCAGGCGGTTGCGTGTGATTGTGCCTGTACCGCCGCCTGCTGAAGTAAAATTCCCTCCGGCATAGACTATGCCGTCGGCGATGGCGAGTGTATTCACCGTGTTCTCGGCTCCGGGGTTCCATCCGGTCAGCTCGCCGGCACTATCGAACGCCGCCAGGCGATTCCGTGTCTGGCCGTTTATCTCCGTAAAGCTTCCGCCCGCGTAAATCAGGCCGTCTGCCATGGCGAGCGTGAACACCGAGCTAAAAGCCTCTACATCGGGATGCCAATCCGTTAGATTGCCTGCGGCATCAAAAGCCGCGAGATTGTTTCGGGTCTTGTTGCCTGCCGAGATGAATTCCCCACCCGCATAGATCACGCCGTTCGCGATGGAAAGTGTGCGAACTATGTCACTGACCCCGGGATTCCATCCTGTCAGATTGCCGTCGGTATCAAAGGCCGCCAGGTGGCGACGTGTTTCTCCGCCTGCAGAGCGAAATTGCCCGCCGGCGTAGATCACCCCGTCTTCAATGGCAATCGCAAACACCGGTTGCAGGCTACCGCTGTCGCCAGGATTCCATGTGAGCAAAGTACCTGCGGTATCAAAGGCGGCCAGACGGCTGCGCGACGTTTCGCCGGTACCACCGCCGGCTGAAAAAAAGGTTCCTCCCGCGTAAATTACATTGTCTACAATGGCAAGTGTGTATACTCCCGAACTGACGCCAGGATCCCAGTTCGTGAGTTGCCCTTCAGTATCGAAGGCCGCCAGGCGATTACGCGTATCGCCGTCGACCTCAGTAAAGAACCCTCCTGCATAAATAACGCCGTCTGCCGTCGCGAGCGCCAATACCGTGTTATCGGCTCCGGGGCTCCAGGATGTCCGGTTGCCTGCAGTATCAAAGGCCGCCAGGCGATCACGTGCCGCGCCGCCTACCTCAGTGAAATCACCGCCCGCGTAAAGCACTCCGTCGGCAACGGCAAGGGCGCGCACCGTGCCGTTGGGTTGTTGTGCCCAGTCCATCAGGTCGCCTGCGTGATCAAGGGTCGCGAGGTGGTCACGTGTTTCGCCGCCCACCGACGAAAAGTCCCCGCCTGCATAAATCACATCATCTGCAATGGTTAGCGCATGTACCGTGTCATCGGCCCCGGGGTTCCACGACGTCAAACGTCCTGCATGATCAACATGAGCCAGCCGCAAACGCTCTTCATTGCCCACCTCGGTGAAGGCGCCGCCGATATACCAGCCGCCATTACTATCCGTAACCGTCGCGTAGACCGTGCCATTTACTTCGGGAAAAGCCAGGGCATGGGGGGAATCAAGTTTTGCAGGGAAGCCTACCCCTGAGCCCGTCACCAAGTTGGCCTGATCGAAAGAGCCGCCTACATAACGTGTGCCATCTGCACCAAAAGCCTGTGTACGAACAGCGTTTACTCGAAAAATATCATTATTCAGCCCCGCAACTTTTGCCGAAAAACTGCTCCAGTCCTGCAGCTCATCATTCACCTTCAAAGCGACATACACAGGCTCGCCTTCAACAAGATCATCCAGCAGTACTGGGGCGGAAACATTTGTCAGTAGTTCGGCGCCATAGACGCTGTAGTTGCCCAGCTCTGTTTCGATATCACGGGTAATGTACAGGTCGTAGGCTTCTCCCTCCGAGCCCGTCCAGGTGATTTCAGCCTGGGTTGGGCCCTTTACATCGATTGCAAGTGCTTCGCCGGAATGCGACTGGGTTAACCAGGGCGAAACGCTGGGCCCGTTACTGCCGTCACCGTCAACCCCACCATCACCATCACCACCACCACCGCCGCCGCCGCCGCCACCACCACCTACACAGGCAGCGAGTATCAGTGTCAGCAAGGCAAAGCTGGCGACACGGGCGCATGTCACGGTCAGTGGGCGCATGTAGCCTCCTGGGCGATAGTTGTCGTCAATAAAACGACATTAGAGCCCAATTCGGCTGTGATGCGGATAGTGCAAATGCACTACGTCGAAGGGCTGCACTCAGCCGACTAAAATGACTCTGGCCGGACGGAAACGTGCCGGCCGATCGGCAAGCCCCTGAAGGCGTTCGACTGCTGGACCATCCCTAATGGCGTCCGACCCCGGGCGGCAACAGGAGCACCCTCCCGCCACAACTGGTCAAGCGCATAACCCCGGATGCGCTCGGCCAGGGCATACACACCCACCAGGCGATGCGCCGTCAGGCGCTCGGACAACCCCGAACGCGCAAGAAAATCCGGCGGCGTCGCAACAATCACCTCGCCGGAAAAACCCGAATAGACCCGAAGCAACAGGGCCAGTAGGCCGGCATCCATGGGGCAGTCGCTCGCGCCGCTGAAATGCATCGCCGCGGCAGTCCCCTCCGCCCTTAGCCAGGTGGAGGATACGCATGTGTTCACCCGGTAACGGGCACAACGATGAGCAGCGGGAAAGCGGGGTAGCGACCGGGCCTGGTCAATGATGTACCGATACCGGTCCGGCCAGCTATCCAGGCCGGCCAGAGTCTCGACGACTGCCTGCTGTGCGAAACGTGGATGCTCTTCGATGGACTGCATATCCGGGTCTCCCTGTCACCGCAGAGACCAGATTAATAAGAATTAATCCTATTTGCAAACAGTTATCATTTAGTGCACTTTGCCACGCTTGGCAGCCAGGTGTGCCCGACGTCGGTATTCACGCAGTTCCTCGCGCAGGTGTTCTACTGCCTGCTGCGTCAGATCGCAGCGCCGACCATCCAGCACATGGCCATCGAGCTCGTCCGCAATGCGTCGCGCCGTCTCCAGCATCTCCTCGAAGGCGGACAGGCCGTCGAAGGGCGCCGGCAGCTGCAGGAACATGGCCAGCCCGGGGGTTTCCAGGGAATCGATTCGCTGCGGATCAAAAACACCCGGCTTGACCATGCTGGCCATGCCGAACAGCGGCGTCCGGCGTCGGTCACCACCGGGGTAACGGTGGAAGATCTGCTGCTCGCCGAAGGTCAGGCCTACCTTGCGGGCCGTCTCCATGACTGCGGGCCCGGTAAAGCAATAGCCCTCCCCCGCCGTGACATGCAGAACGACGATCTTCTCTCCGGCATCCTGGTAGATGACCTCGTCGTCCTCGTCCAGGGTCTCTTCCGCAATGAAGTCCCTCTGCATGGGTTGGCGAGGCGCTGGGCGCGGAATAACCGAGTCGCGCTGCGCAACCCTGGGCTCGGGCGGGTCAGGTTCGGGCATGACCTCGGCGGGCCGAGGCTGCTCGGGCGCCTGTGCCCATTCCGGCAGGTCCGGCTCTGCAGGCAGCGGCTCGGACTCGACGGGTGCCGCGCGGTGGCGGACCCGCGGCGGCGACAGGATGCCGTCCGCCCGCGCCTTGTCGGCATCCCACTCTTCCGCCGGGCTTCGTTTGCGCTCACGGCGGGCCACAGGTGCCGGCTCGTCATCCAGTGGCGAGACCGACAGCGCGTCCAGGTCGTCATCGGGATCGTCAATCACCAGATCGTCCAGGTCCCGCAGGGCATCGTCGACGTCGCGATCAGATCGGCGGTCACGGCGGCCACCCCGACGCCGGGCGACTCTGGCGCCCTTGGCGTTCCGCCCTTCTTGCCAGCGGTAGAATCCGTACAGGCCGCCAATGATCAGCAGACCGAGAACCAGCAGTATCCAGCGCAAAGTGTCCATGCTCTAACCTATTGGTGCATCAGGCCACCGCCATGTCGGCGGCTTCATCGACGTCAACGGCCACCAGCCGCGAGACACCAGCCTCGTGCATGGTGACCCCCATGAGATGGCCGGCAATTTCCATGGTCGTCTTGTTGTGGGTGATGAAGATGAACTGTACCCGGTTGGACATTTCCTTCACCAGTTGACTGAAACGCCCGACATTGGCTTCGTCAAGCGGGGCGTCGACTTCATCCAGCATACAGAACGGTGCCGGGTTTAGCTCGAAGATGGCAAAGATCAGGGCTACCGCCGTCAATGCCTTCTCGCCACCCGACAGCAGGTGGATGTTGCTGATCCGCTTGCCCGGGGGGCGCGCCATGATGGTCACACCGGTTTCCAGCAGATCGTCATCGGTGAGTTCCAGGTACGCCTCACCACCGCCAAACAGCCGCGGATACATGTTTTTGAGGCCGGCGTTGACACGCTCGAAGGTATCCTTGAAGCGGGTGCGGGTCTCGCGATCGATTTTCCGGATCGCCGACTCCAGGGTTTCCAGCGCCTGGGTCAGATCTTCCTGCTGCTGGTCCAGGTAAGACTTGCGCTCGGCTAGCTGGTCATGCTCCTCGATGGCGGCGAGGTTGATGGAGCCGAGCCGGTTGATGGATTGCTCCACGGCAGACAGGCGCTCCAGCCAACGCGCCTCCTCGGCACCCGGAGGGAGGTTTTCCTGCAGGGTTTCCAGGTCGAAGCCCAGCTCCAGCAGCTGTTCAGCCTGAGTCTGGCGCCGGACCTTGTGCTCCTGTTCGTGTAATCGGGCGGCTTCCAGGGCTTCGCGAATCCGCTCTGCCGCCTGCTCGCTCTCGATTCGGCTGGCATCCTGCCGGCGTAACTGCTCGTCAATGGCGGCAAGCCCTTCCCGGGCCAGGTTCAGTTCACGCTCCACCTCGACGCGTTGGGCAAGCAGGGTTTCCCGCTGTCCGTTGAGCGCCCGCTCGGGATCGGACTCTGCGTCGAACGCCTGCTCAAGTTCGCGCTCGCGCTCCTTGAGACGCTGGTGCTGTTCCTCCAGCCGCTGCAGGTGTTCGGCGATGGAATGCCGCGCGGTACGGGCATTCTCGAGACGCAGGGAGAGATCATGCCGCTGCTCACGGCAGCCGCGCATCCGCTCCCGCGCCCCAATGACTGCGGCCTGGGCCTGCTCCCGCTCGGCCTGCAGTGAATCACGCTGCTCGTCCAGCGCCTCGCCGCGATCCAGTGCTTCCTGCAGATTGCGCCGGGCGGCGCGCAACCGGGCAGCGGCGTCCTCGTCCTGCTCCGCAAGGCGCTCCAGTTCTTCGGTGAGCCCGTCACGGCGTTCCGCAACCTCGGCGAGTCGCTGCCGCCGACTCTCAAGCCGCGACTCCACCTGGACCAGCTCACCGGCGACACTGTCGCGCTCCTCGCGCAGTTCAGCCTGGCGCTCGGCAGCTTCACTGCGTTGTTCGCTCACGCCGCGCTGGCGCTCCACCAGATCAGCCAGTTCGACCTCGGCATCAGTCACAGCCTGACGCAATTCCTGCATGGCACGCTCCCGCGCCAGCACCCCGTCATCGGAGGCATCAGTGGAGCCGAGGCTCAACCAACGCTGCCCAAACCAGCGTCCGTCCGCCAGCAGGACGGATTCGTGGGCAGCCAGCCTTGGGCGGGCGGCGAGCGCCTGGTCAAGGTTGTCAGCGCAATAGACCCCTCCGAGCAGATCATCCATGGGCCAGGGTGCGGTGACCTTGTCGAGCAGACGGGGCAGGCCAACATCCCCGGCAACCGCCTGTTGAACATCCATTCCAGGCTGCAATAGCAGCAAGCGACCACCCGGCGGCGACTGACCGGCACTGGCCAGGCGTTGACTATCACCATCCAGTAACAGCGCCTGCAGGCGCTCACCGAGCACAAGCTCCACGGCCTGCTCCCAGCCCTGGATGACTTGCAAGCGGCTGGCCAGGCGTTGATCCGCAGCCAGTCCCTGGTCGGCAATCCACGCCGCCCGCGCCTGGTCGTCCTCGCCGAGCGCGCTCTGCTGCAGGGTTTCAAGGGAAGCCAGCCGCGCCTGCTTGCGTTGCAGCTCGCCGCGCAGCTCATGCAGTGTTTCACCAAGTTCGTCTTCCTGCTCACCAAGGCCTGCAAGGCGCTGATCAGCCTGTTCGAGTGCCTCGTTCGTATTCTCGCGGCGCTCCAGCAGAACTTCGTGTTGTTCGCCGAGCTGTTGCAGCGCCTCCTCCACGCTGTCCGTCTGCAGGCCTTCCAGCTCCTGGCGCAGTCGCTGGCGGCGCCTTTGCAGGTCGTGCTGGCTCTGCTCCAGCCCCTCGATCCGGGTACGCTCCACTTGTGCTGACTGCAGGCTTTCCGCGGATTGGCCGTTGAACGTATCCCAGCGCTGTTGCCAGTCGTCGAGACGCTCCTGCGCCTCGACCATGGCATCAGACGCCTCTTCTTCCAGGGCTTCGGCTTCCTCGATGCGGGGCTGCAACTCCTCAAGGCGCTGCTCGAGGATGGTAAGTTTTTCGCGATCCTGCTCCAGCGTGGCGGTGACCTCCGCGAGGCTGCGGGCATTGGCGGCGGTATCTTCCTCGTGGCGATTGCGGAGCTCACGTTGGTGGGCGATCTGCTGCTCGATGCGCGCGAGATCACTGCCGAGCCCGTAGTAGCGACCCTGTATCGCGTTCATGGCCTCGCCACGCTCGCGCTGCTGCTCGCGGGCCTCCACCAGCCCCCGCTCCGCCGCCCGCTGGCCCGCGATGCAGGACTCAAGCTCCGTCTCATGCTCGGCAATCTGCTGCCGGCAATCCCGCAACTGACCGTCCAACGCTGTCAGGCGCAAGGCCAGCAGTTCTGCGCGGAGCTGGCGCTCCTCCTTTTTCAGCGCCTTGTAGCGCTCGGCGGTCTGCGCCTGCCGCTTGAGCTTCTCGAGCTGCGAACCCACCTCATCGCGCAGATCGTTGAGCCGTTCCATGTTGTCGCGGGTGTCTCGAATGCGCCGCGATGTCTCCTTGCGCCGTTCCTTGTAGAGCGAGATGCCCGCCGCCTCTTCCAGATAGACCCGCAGATCCTCGGGGCGGGCCTCGATGATCCGGGAGATCATGCCCTGCTCGATAATTGCGTAGCTGCGCGGCCCGAGCCCAGTACCCAGGAACACATCGGTAATGTCCCGGCGGCGGCAACGGGTGCCGTTCAGAATGTACTGGGACTGGCCTTCACGGTTGACCTGGCGTTTCACCGAGATCTCTGCATAACCGGCATACTGCCCGCCCAGCGTTCCGTCGGTATTGTCAAAAACCAGCTCGATGGCGGCGTGACTGACAGGCTTGCGACTGTTGGATCCATTGAAGATGACATCCGTCATGGATTCGCCGCGGAGATACTTGGCGGAGCTCTCGCCCATCACCCAGCGCACCGCGTCGATGACGTTTGACTTGCCACAGCCGTTCGGCCCGACAATCCCCACCAGGTTGCCCGGCAGGTTGACCGTGGTCGGATCGACGAAGGACTTGAAACCGGCCAGCTTGATCTTCTTCAACCGCATCAGACTGTGCCCACCGCCAGTACCCCGGCATGCATCCGCATTGCCATGCCGCCCGAGGATCGATGGTGACCCGCAAGCCGCATGCCCGTAAACTCCCCGCGCATTATCCCTGTCCGTGGAGGTCAACAAAAGACATGACGACACAGCCGTCGAAACAGCTGGATACCTTTCCCAACCCGGCGCCGGAGCGTGATTACACGATACGCATGCGGATACCGGAATTCACCTGTCTCTGCCCCAAGACAGGTCAGCCCGATTTCGCCACGTTCCATCTGGAGTACGTGCCCGACCAGGCCTGTGTGGAACTGAAGTCGCTCAAGCTCTACATGTGGTCGTTCCGCGACGAGGGGCACTTCCACGAGAAGGTCACCAACGACATACTCCAGGATCTGTTGAAGGCGACCAATCCACGATTCATGCGCCTGACCGGTGTCTTCAACGTACGCGGCGGCATCGACACCAGTATAATCGCGGAATACCGCGATCCAGCGTGGACGCCCCCCACCCCCGTTCAACTCCCCTGAACGGAACCTGCATATCAGTATCCGATGCTGTGCCCTGGGGTGGGCTGTGGACCAGATCAGATGTTGGGTGTACGGGAAGGCTGAGAAAAACGCGAGCGTCTGACGCGCACGGTCCGAAGGGACCGTCAGCGACAGGGATGTCGCTGTCGAGCCCCCATGGATGGTTCACGGCGTGTCTCTACGGGCCGTGCGCGTCAGACGCTCGCGTTCCTCCTCAGGATGTATTACTTCCGTCATGGATTTGTGGCATTGTGCTGGATGGAGTCAGCACACGCCCGCCTCGTTGTGGGCAGGAGTCGATCATGGACGGAACCACCGATACCCGCCTGCCGGACTCGGTATGGCAGCAGGAAATACGCCTGGTCAGGGATACCGGCGAAACCCTGATCGGCACGGGAGAGTCGCTATTTGCCGGCGGTTTTGCAGTGCTTCTGGATCGCCCCCTCTACACCGGCGAAGAGATCACCCTCGAGACGGTGCTTCCCAACCACGCCGAACATCGCCTGGAACCGTTGGTCATGCGCTGCCGCGTGGTCTACCTGGTGGAGTTGACCCACCCTGCCAATCGCCTTCGTGCGGGACTTTCCCCGGTCAGTATCAGCCAGCGCAATCGCCGCCTGCTGATGCAGTTCGCCCGGGAGCAGATCCGCCGCCGGCGCAGCGAACAGGAAGCCGAACAGCGGCGCGAAGTTGTAAGCTAACTTCGCGCCCGCTCCAGCCATTCGGCCATGCGGGAGACGCCGAGCCGCAGGCGGTCGATATCGCTGGTATATGCGAATCGCACATAGTCCCGCGGCGCATTGTCTCCAAAATCCACACCCGGCGTGACCGCAACGCCCGCTTCCTCCAGAAGCCCCCTGCACAGCGTCTGAGAGTCCATCCCCGTGGCTGTGCAGTCCGCGTAAATGTAAAACGCGCCATCCGGTCGCGCCGGTATCCGGAAACCAAGCGACTCCAATGCCGGTAGCAGGTAGTCGCGGCGCTCCGCGAAGGCCTGTCGCCTCGCCTCGAATACCTTGTGGGCCTGGGGCGTGAAGCAGGCGAGGGCCGCATACTGGGCCGGTGTAGAGGCGGCGATATAGAGGTTCTGTGCCAGACGCAGGGCCGCCCCTTCATAGCCTGGCGGCACGACGAGCCAACCCAGACGCCAACCCGTCATACCGAAGTACTTGGAGAAGCTGTTGACGATGAAGACATCGTCGCGCACTGCCAGCGCGCTGCGCAGATCCCGCTCGTAGCTCAGCCCGTGATAGATCTCATCGACAATCAGCGCCGCATCGCGGTCGGCCAGCCAGTCACGCAGTTCCGCTATGCGCGACTCGTCGATGATGGTGCCGGTGGGGTTCGACGGCGAACCGACCATTGCGGCCACACAATCATCTGTCCAGTGGGCTGCGAAATCCTGCACTTCCGGCTGAAAGCCGCTGCCGGCGAAAACCGGCACGGCAACCGGCACGCCATCGAGGTGTAGTACAAAGTGGCGATTACAGGGGTAGCCTGGGTCCGGGAGCAGAACCTTCTGCCCGGCATTGACCAGCAGCGCCAGGGCCAATAGCAATGCGCCGGAACCGCCGGGCGTCACCAGAATCCGGGCGGGGTCCAGGGCGATCCTGCTGTTTTCCCGATAATGCCGGGCGATGGCCTGGCGCAGTTCCGGCAAACCAGCGGAGGGCGTGTAACCCGTCAGGCCACGACTCAGACATCCCATGGCTGCCCGAATCACCGGCTCCGCCGTAGTGAAGTCCGGCTCGCCGATCTCCATGTGCACGATATCGCGGCCTTCCCCCTCAAGCTCACGCGCACGGGTCAGGAGTTCCACCACATGGAAGGGACGAATGGAGTCGGTGCGATTGGCGCGCGGCAGTGACATGGTGCGGCTCCCAGGGTTCATCCAGCCGCAAACATTAGCAAGCCAAGTGGCATCCGCGCCACGCGGGAGCGCACTGGTAGACTGTGGCAACGTTTCGTGTCCTCGACCGTGAAGAGCCCCGGAATACCAAGATGCCGGAACAGTTGCCACCCACCTCCTACTGCGGACGCTTCGCACCGAGCCCGACCGGCCCCCTGCACTTCGGCTCACTTGTTGCCGCATTGGCCAGCTTTCTGGAGGCACGCCGGCAGGGTGGGCGTTGGCTGCTTCGGATCGACGACATCGACCCGCCCCGGGAGCAACCCGGCGCCGCTGATGACATCCAGCGCACGCTGGAGGCCTTCGGGCTGCAGTGGGATGGGCCGGTGCTCTACCAGAGTCGGCGGCGGGAACTCCATGAACAGGCGCTCACCGTCTTGGCAGACCGGGGCATGGCGTTCGATTGCGGCTGCACCCGCCGGGATATCGCCGAGCGTGCCCGGCAAGGGCCGAACGGTCTGATCTATCCGGGCACTTGCCGCAACGGCCTGCCGCCAGGACGCGAGCCCCGTGCACTGCGTGTGCCAGTTGATGACGTCTTGATCAGCTTCGAGGATGCACTCCAGGGACCGCAACGTTGCGAGTTGGCCCAGGCCATTGGAGACTTCATCGTGCGCCGGGCCGACGGCTGCATCGCCTATCATCTGGCCGCCGCCGTGGACGATGGCGACGCCGTGATCAGCCACGTGGTCCGCGGTGCAGACCTGCTCTGGTGCACCCCACCCCAGCTTTATCTCATGCAACTGCTCGGACTGCGGCCACCGCACTACATGCACCTGCCGGTGGCAGTGAACGCCGAGGGCCAGAAGCTCAGCAAACAGAGCCATGCTGCACCACTGGACGCCAGGCACGCTTCTCGCAGCCTGCATGCGGCTCTGGTTTTCCTGCGGCAGCAGCCACCAGCCGAGTTGATAGCGGCAACCCCATCCACCCTGCTCGGCTGGGCGCTGGAACACTGGAACCCTGATGCGCTTCGCGGAGTGCAACAACTCCCCGCGATTGACTCCATTACCGATTGAGAAAGCGGTCGCCCAAGCCGGGGACATGTGCTACCTTCGGTAACATAAATAGAAAGTCGGTGATGGGAGGAGTCACCATGCCGCAAAGCCAGGATCCGGGCCCCGGTTCCCATAGCGTGCTGATTTTCCTGCTTGGCCTGTTCCTGCTGACCTCGCCATTCACCGCCTGGTGGATGACCGCCGGGGCACCCTGGTATTTCGTGTTCCTTTGCTGGTTCGTGCTGATTCTGCTGTCAGCAGGGCTGGCACGGCGACTGATGAAGCACCATGACACTTGATCTGGCGCCACTTTTTGTAAGCGCACTGCTGTATCTGCTGCTGCTGTTCGTGATCGCTCATGCCACGGAGCAGCGCTGGCTGCCCGTGCGGCTCACCCGACACCCTGCCGTCTACGTGCTTTCCCTGGGCGTGTACGCGACAACCTGGAGCTATTACGGCAGCGTCGGGTTTGCCAAGGACCAGGGGCTGCTCTATCTCACCATCTATCTCGGGGTGACCCTGGCTTTCGTGCTGGCGCCGGTGCTGCTGATGCCGATACTGCGGCTGACACGCACCTACCAGCTCACCTCCGTCGCGGACTTGTTCGCCTTCCGGTTTAACTCCCAGGCGTCGGGTGTGCTTGTTACCGTCCTGATGATCGCGGGGGTGCTTCCATACATTGCCCTGCAGATCCGCGCGGTGACCGAATCCACCGTGGTCCTCACCGAGCACGGCAGCGCGCCGCAGGTGCTCGCATTCTGGTTCGTGCTGCTGGTAACCATCTTTACCATCATCTTCGGCGCACGCCATGCATCACCGCGGGAGAAGCACGAAGGGCTGGTCACCGCCATCGCCTTCGAGTCTCTGATGAAGCTGCTGGCCCTGTTCATTGTTGCCGTGGTGGCGGTGTGGCAGGCCTTCGGCGGCCTCCGGGGTATGCACGACTGGCTGGAGGATAACCCGGAAGTCGTGACCGCCCTCTACCAGCCGGCGCTAGAGGGCCCGTGGGCCAGTCTGCTGATCCTCGCCTTTGCGGCGGGCTTTCTGCTGCCCAGGCAGTTTCAGATGATCTTCACCGAGAACATGAAGCCCCGCCACCTGTTGACGGCAAGCTGGGCCTTCCCCCTGTTCCTGCTGGCGCTGACACTGCTGATTCCGCCGATACTCTGGGCCGGCATGGTGCTGCAACCGAACACCTCGCCGGACTACTACGTGCTCGGCCTGTCGTTGCTCAGCGGCTCCCCCAGCCTGGCGGTACTCGCCTACCTGGGTGGCATTTCCGCCGCCAGTGCCATGATCGTGGTAACCACACTGGCCATCTCCTCGATGGTGCTGAACCACCTGGTGCTGCCACTGGCAGGGTTGCAGCCCCATCGCGACCTGTATGGCGCGCTGCGCTGGCTGCGTCGCGTCATCATTGCAGTGATCATCACTGCCGGCTATGGCTTCTACCTGATCATGGAACCCACTGGTGGCCTGGTCGGCTGGGGACTGATCTCCTTTCTAGCCATCGTCCAGTTGCTACCGGGCGTGATTGCAGTGCTGTTCTGGTCCCGCGCCACCGCCGGCGGCTTCATCGCAGGTTTGCTCGGTGGCATGATGGTCTGGGCCTTCGCCGTGCTGCTGCCGCCGCTCTCCGGCAGCGACGCCATGACCTGGATGGGCCTGAGCCCGTCGGATGCCGCAGGCACACCAGAGGTCTACCAGACAGCAACCTTCTGGTCCCTCAGTCTGAACACCTTCCTGCTGGTTCTGATTTCCCTGCTCAGCCGACCGGACCCGCAGGAACGCGAAGCCGCTGCCGCCTGCCGGGAACTCGCTCCGCTGCTGCCGGCGGGCGACCTGCGTGCCCGTTCACCACAGCAATTCGTGGAGCAGCTCTCCAGCGTCATGGGGTCCCGGGCCGCACTGGCGGAGGTTCGCAAGGCCACCCGGGATCTCGGCATGGACTGGGACGAAAACCGACCCAACCATCTCTACGGCCTGCGCTCCCAGATCCAGCGCAACATCTCCGGCATGATGGGGCCGGTGCTGGCGCGGATGATCGTGGACGAACGACTGCGGGTGGACAACGAAAGCCATACCGCCCTCACCCAAAATGTGCGGCTCATCGAGGAACGCCTTGAGACCTCACGGACGCGCCTCCGCGGTCTTGCTGCGGAACTGGACCGATTACGGCGTTATCACCGGCAGATCATCGAGGATCTACCACTCGGCGTGTGTGCCGTGGCCCAGGGTGGGCGGCTGGTACGATGGAATCCGGCAATCGTGCGTCTGACGGGAATCCCGGTGACGGCGGTACTGGGCCGTCGATTGGAGGAGTTGCCCGCGCCCTGGGGACCGCTGCTGAACGCTTTCCTGGCCGCGGAGACGGACAACTGGCACAAGCAGAGTCTGGAGTCCGAGGGCCGGCAGCGCTGGTACAGCCTGCACAAGGCCCGCGTCGAGGAGCCCGGTGGCCGGCAGCGTAACGACAAGAGCGGGGAAACCGTGCTGCTGCTGGAAGACCTCACCGACGTGCAGCGCCTGGAGCGGGAACTGGCTCATAGCGAACGGCTGGCGTCCATCGGCCGGCTGGCTGCGGGCGTTGCCCATGAAATCGGCAATCCGGTGACCGGCATCACCTGCCTGGCCCAGGAACTGCGAGACCAGACCGACCCGGATGAAGTCCAGGCCTACGCCGACGACATCCTGACCCAGGCCCAGCGCATCAACAACATCGTGCAGTCCCTGGTCCGCTACGCCCACGGCGGAGAACGCCAGATTCGCCAGGAAACCGCGGTGGACCTGCACGATACGGTGGCCGAGGCCATGCGGCTCACCATGCTGAGCCGGAGGGCCCGACATCTGCGATTCGAGAATCTGGTCCCGGTGAGTCACCAGGTGCTGGGAGAGCCCCAGCAATTGCTGCAGGTCTTCGTCAACCTACTCACCAATGGAGCAGATGCCTGCGATGAGAATGGCCGGATCCAGGTGCGCTCCAGCGCCACCATGGACTGGCTGGACGTGGAGGTGATCGACAACGGCAGCGGCATCCCGAACGAGGCCATGGACCGGATACTGGAACCTTTCTATACCACCAAGCCGCCGGGCCAGGGAACCGGGCTGGGGCTACCGCTGGTTTACAACATCGTCCGGGACTGCGGCGGAGACCTGCGTATTGCGAGTGACCTACAGGGCACCACAGTGCATGTCCGCCTCCGGCGGGCAGCCTTGCCCATTGCTGTTGGGGAGACGTAACGACATGGCGAGCGTACTGATCATCGAGGACGAGGACATCATCCGCAACGCCCTGACGCGACTGCTGGAGCGCCACGATTACTCCGTGGCCTCGGCTCCCTCAGTCGAGGAGGCGGGCGACGCCCATGACCTGACAAGCTTTGACGTCATCATCGCGGACCTGCGCCTGCCCGGCGCGTCCGGCATGGAGGTCATGCGCCTCGCTCCCGGCGTGGCCACCATCATCATGACCAGTTACGCCAGCGTACGCTCCGCCGTTGAGGCAATGAAGTGCGGCGCACTGGACTATATCGCCAAACCCTTCGACAACGACGAGTTGCTGCTGGCGGTGCGCCGCGCCGTCAAGGAGGGCCGCCTCGAGCGACAGAACGCGGCGCTCAAGGCAGATTTGAGCCGTGACTACCCGGTGGCCGGGATCATCGGTGACTGCGTCCCCATGAAACGCGTCTTCGAGCGCATCGCCAAGGTTGCTCCCACCGATACCAGCGTGCTGATACTGGGAGAATCCGGAACCGGCAAGGAACTGGTCGCCCGGGCCCTGCACGAGCGGAGCCGGCGGGCAGACGGACCAATGATTGCGGTGAACTGCGCGGCCATCCCGGATTCACTGATCGAGGCCGAACTGTTCGGTCACGAGAAGGGCGCGTTTACCGGCGCGGTTGGCATGCGACAGGGCCTGGTGGAAGCGGCCCATGGCGGCACCCTGTTCCTCGACGAAATAGGAGAGCTGCCACTCCCGGCCCAGGCGCGTCTGCTGCGGGTGCTGCAGGAAGGCGAGATTCGCCGTGTCGGTGCATCCGTATCGCGGCGCGTTGATGTGCGCTTGATTGCCGCTACCCATCGTGACCTGGGTCAGTTGGTGGCCGATGGTGCGTTCCGTGACGATCTCTACTTCCGGATCAACGTCATGGAGATCTGCCTGCCGGCGCTTCGGGAGCGCGGCGATGACATCGTGGATCTTGCCCGCTACCTGCTGGAGCGCACCTATAAGCGGCTGAAAAGCCCACCACTGCGCTTCAGCCAGGAAACAGTCCGTTGCCTGACCCGCTACCCCTGGCCGGGCAACGTGCGGGAGCTGGAGAATGCCATCGAGCGTGCGGTGATCCTGGCCGACAGTGCCGTGATCACGCCGGAACTCATGGCCCTGCCGGACCGCCAGGACCAGCCCCGGGAGCCAGGCCGACGCACCGCACCGGATCTCTCGCTGGAGGATTATTTCCGCCAGTTCGTGCTCGAACATCAGGACTCCGCGACGGAGACCGAGTTGGCCAGACGCCTCGGCATCAGCCGCAAGGCATTGTGGGAGAAGCGGCAGCGGCTCGGCATACCGCGCCCGAGACAACGCTCGGTGGACGCCTGAGGCGCTGTGTACGGACCGGGGTCACGTTTGTTACGATCCGGGACAAGTTGTTACGAAATGAAACATTTATCGTTGTCGGCGACAGGAGTTGCAAGAAAAATCTCTCTTTAAGTCATTTGCTTGCAGCACATTCGCCTGGCGAGGTTCTTGCACTTGCTCCGGCTTTTGCGGGCGCCTGCTACGCTTTCACGGGATGATTCAACGAGGCGCTGAATACTGATACACGGAACAAGGCGCAAGCGGCGTCGCGCCGCCCAAGCCGGACCAATAATAGGAGGAGACAGTCATGTCGAACGCGAAGATCTACCCTGTACCGGCGGAAACCGCCAAGAACGCCAACATTACGCGCGAGCAGTACCAGGAAATGTACCGCCGCTCCCTGGATGATGCCGACAACTTCTGGGCAGAGCAGGCGGACGAGCGCCTTCACTGGTTCAAGAAGTGGGATACGGTCAACGGCTCGGATCTCAACAAGGGCGTCATCAAATGGTTTGAGGGCGGCAAGATCAACGCGGCCTACAACTGCCTCGACCGCCATCTTGAAAAGCGCGGTTCCCAGACTGCCATCATCTGGGAGAAAGACGACCCCAAGGCTGACGCCGAACATATTACCTATCGAGATTTGCACGAGCGCGTCTCCCGTTTTGCCAACGCGCTGAAAGCCCGCGGTGTGAAGAAAGGTGACCGGGTCTGCATTTACCTGCCGATGATTCCCGAGGCGGCGGTGGCCATGCTGGCCTGCGCCCGCATCGGCGCGGTCCATTCAGTGGTGTTCGGTGGCTTCTCGCCACAGGCCCTGCAGGACCGGGTGCTGGATTCCGACTGTCATGTGGTGGTGACCGCTGACGAAAGCGTCCGAGGCGGCCGTAACTTCCCCCTCAAGGCCAATGCCGACCAGGCCCTGCAGAAGTGTCCGGACGTGAACACGGTGTTCGTGGTGAAGCGCACCGGTGGCAAGGTCGATTGGCAGGAAGGTCGCGACGTCTGGTATCACGAAGCCGTGAAAGATGCGTCCGCCGACTGTCCCGCCGAGGAGACCGACGCCGAGGATCCGTTGTTCATCCTCTACACCTCGGGTTCCACCGGCAAACCCAAGGGCGTGATGCACACCACGGGCGGGTACCTGCTCGGCGCCAGCATGACCCACGAGTACGTCTTCGACTACAAGGACGGCGAGGTCTACTGGTGCACCGCGGATGTGGGATGGGTCACCGGCCACACCTACATCGTCTATGGTCCACTGGCCAATGGCGCCATCACGCTGATGTTCGAGGGTGTGCCGACATTCCCGGATGCCGGGCGTTTCTGGGACGTTGTCGACAAGCATGACGTGGCCATCTTCTATACGGCTCCGACAGCCATCCGGGCGCTGATGGGCCAGGGGAACGATTTCGTGACCCGCAGCAGCCGCAAGTCCCTGCGCCTGCTCGGCACCGTCGGTGAGCCCATCAACCCGGAAGCCTGGGAGTGGTACAACAACGTGGTGGGCGACAAGCGCTGCCCCATCGTGGACACCTGGTGGCAAACCGAAACCGGCTCGATCCTGATCACGCCGCTGCCCGGTGCCACCGATCTCAAGCCCGGCTCCGCCACCCTGCCCTTCTTCGGGGTTGAACCGCAGCTGGTGGACAACGACGGAAACCTGCTGGACGGCGCGGTCGCCGGCAACCTATGCCTGGCCCGTTCCTGGCCCTCCATGATGCGGACCGTCTACGGCGACCATCAACGGTTCATCGAGACCTACCTGTCCACCTACAAGGGCAAGTACTTCACCGGGGACGGCGCTCGTCGCGACGAAGACGGCTACTACTGGATCACCGGTCGCGTGGATGACGTGCTCAATGTCTCCGGGCACCGTATGGGGACCGCCGAAATCGAAAGCGCCCTGGTGCTGCATGCAGCAGTGGCCGAGGCGGCGGTGGTAGGCTTCCCCCACGACGTGAAGGGTCAGGGCATCTACGCCTATGTCACCCTGATGTCGGGGAAAGAACCCACCGACGAATTGAAGAAGGAACTCAACGACCTGATTCGGAAGGAAATCGGCGCCATCGCCAAGCCGGACTTCATCCAGTGGGCACCCGGCCTGCCGAAAACCCGCTCTGGCAAGATCATGCGTCGCATTCTGCGCAAGGTTGCCTGCAACGAGTTGGACAGTCTGGGTGACACCAGCACGCTGGCGGATCCCTCGGTGGTGGACGATCTCATCGAAGATCGTGCGAACCGCTGATTCTGTCAGGTACTGAGCCACACGGGGCGGCCTGCCCCGTGTGGCCATCCAATACCAAGAGGCACCAGCCACGGCGGAATCCAGCGGATGTTCGATATCATCTTCGTCCTGGTCACCGGTTTCATCGCCTACCACGGCATTACCTACCGAACGCCCGACGGCGACAAGGACACGGTACGCCTCTACATGGGCTGCATTGCCCTGGTCTTTTGCCTCTGGGTGCTTTTCAACGATGTGCTCGGCCTGCCGCTGCGCGGCGGCTAGGGACCGTTCCTACCCGCCAGCGAACGCCTGCTCTCAGAGCCTGTAGGGACGCTGCTCACCATCGCGTTCCGGATCAGACAGACGGCGTTGATCCTCCGGCAGCGTGAATTGATAACGCAGATAGGCTGCGCGGTCAGCGATGGTTGGCGGCGGGTCGGGTTGCAGCCGGAAGAAACGGGTCAGCCAGCCAGGCCCCTCGGTGACTGATGGATCAAGCGCCATGGCGAACTCGTAGTCCGTCAGCGCCTGCCGATGCTCACCCATCCGATCGCGGAGAATGCCGCGATTGGCATACGTACCCGCAAACTCCGGGTCCATGTCGATGGCAGCGTCGAAGTAGCCCTCGGCCCGCTCATAATCACCCGCCATCATGGTTGCGTTGGCGAGGCCGCGCATGGCGGCGACATGCTCCGGGTTCTGCTCCAGGGCCCGGTTGTACTCGCGAATGGCACGCTCGTAGTTTTGCTGCTCGAAGGCCTGATTGGCGGCATGATAGGCCATATCCCCCGGCCCGCCGCCGCGCTGCAACATGCCATCCCAGATGGACCAGGCCACCCACGCCAGGGTCAGGCTGACTGCAATCACCATCAGGATTCGATATGTGCGGTTAGCCTCCATGGGGCACCCCCACCGTACTGGCATTGAATAGAAACGAGAAAACCAGCACCACGAAGAATGCGATAAAGCCCGCTCTCTGCTTCTGCCCCGCGATCTCCCGCGACTCCAGATCCCGGGCCAGCTTGCGCTCCAGCCGACGGCAGGACAGCACCCAGATGATCTTGCGTGTCGGCAGAAACAGCAATGCCGCAAGGATCAGTACATAAGCGTAAAACGGTATGGTCATTGATCTGAAGAATGCCAAGCCGAAGTCCGGGAGGGCAAGCCCCTCCCGGACTGTTTTGTTAGCCACCCCAGAGGATGGCGTCAGCCTCAGGTCGACGCTCTGCTGTCGGTCTTGAGCGCATCAATATCCTCGACCAGGACCTCGACCTCCCGATCCGGCACAGTCGACATGTGCAGCTTGTAGGCCAGGAACCACATCATGAAGACGCCCAGCGCCCACCACAGCAGCTGCCAGGTCCAGATCGAGGGCAGACCGAAGAACATCCAGGTGGCCGGATCATTCGGGTTGCCAAAGATCCAGTTGCCGATCACCGCACCCGGGCCGATGCCGAAGAAGAACCAGGTCAGCGCCAGGATCCAGCCGATGGGGATCAGGTGCCGCTTGGCTTCAGGAACACTCGCATGCTCACGCAGGAAGTTGTGGATCTGCATGCGATGCTCGGTCTCGGCCTTGTTCTGGGTGACCGCCGATACTGCAATGGCAATACCCAGGTTGAAGAGGATGCCCCAACCAGCCGAGTGAATCGTCAGCGGCCAGCGGCCCCAGGCCTCGATGCCCAGCAGATTAATGCCCACGTTCTCGGTCAGGCTCACTGCAATCAGCCCGGCGATCAGACCGAGGACGACCCCCTGGCGGGTCAGCCAGGGCCAGAAGCAGATGGCAATCAACGCCGGCCACATCTGGAAGCCATAAGCCACCGCCAGGCCACCCAGCAACACCAATGCATCCGTCGCAACGGTTGCCGTTGTCAATGCGGCCCCGGTGATGAATAACACCCCCAGCCGCCCGGCAAACTTCTGCACCTTGTGATCGGCATTGGGCATGATGTAGCGCTTGAGTATGTCGCGTGTGAGCATACCCCCGGCCGTGGACATGTAGGCTGCGCCGGTGGACTGCATGGCCGCCAGCGCACACACAGCCAATAGGCCCACCAGCCAGGGCGCCGCTTCACCCAGCAGGGCGATCAGCTGCGGTACCAGAGCCCCGTCACCACCGGCGTCCCGCAGGGCAATCCAGGTATCCGGTGATTCACCGCGCTGGATTGCATCAAGCCCCGCCTGCACCCGCTCGTCCACCTCTGCCCAGGTCAGCTCCGGATTCTGCGTGGCGATGATGCCGCGCTGCAGAACAGGGTTGGTGACGATTTCCGGGTTATCCTGGGCAAACTCGGGATCACCGCCCAGCAGATGGCCACCAACGCCCTGGAAAGCCGTGAACGTGAACAGGATCAGGCCGATGCCGAAGGACGACGCCCAGACCTGCTGCGGAGCGAACGGCTTCGGATTGTGGTTGGAGAACGACCACATGGTGAACGCCGGCGAGGACTGGATACCCATCAGCGCGAACATGTAGGTGAGAATCATGATGCCGGTCCATGGCCCGCCTTGCGCCGATGGCCCTGCACTCACCCACTGAATCACGCCAGGCACTGCGATATAACCGCTGTAGCCGTCCGGTGTGCGGTTGGTATCGGTCAGGGTGAAGGCCGCCAGGCCGTCGGTGAAGACACCCCAGCCCCCCACGTTGTACATGGCCACGCAACCGATGATGACGATGCCGCCTGCAAGCAGGATGCATTGCGCCGCATCCACGTAGGCCACGGCCCTCAGGCCCCCGGATGCCACGTACAGGAGCACCACGGCGGAAAGCATCCACATGCCGACCTCGACACCGAGCCAACCGTCAGTGAGCACGTTGAAGAGGAAGCCCGATGCCCGGAGCTGAATCCCCACGTAGGGTATGGAGAAAATCAGCGCCACCAGCACAACGAGGATTCGAATCGCTTCCGAATTGAAGTAGTGGCTGAACATTTCGCCGGGTGTCACATAGCCCCAGCGCTTGCCGATCATCCACTGTCGCTTCAGGAATAGCAGCCCGGTGAAGGGGATGGTGATGGCGTAGAAGGACGCGTAGGCGTATTGCAGGCCTTCCGCGTAAATCGAGCCTGGATGACCGACGAAGGTCCACCCCGAGAACGATGTGGCCGTAGCCGCGAGGATAAACACCCACATGGAGATGCTGCGCCCCGCAACGAAGTAATCGCTCGCCGTCTTTGCAGCTAGTGCACTCTTGACACCCCAGAATATGCAGTAGCCCCAATAGAGGGCGACGAAGATGAAGAGCCATATGGCTTTCGCTTCCATCGCTACTCCCCCGTTTTATCATCGTTATTGTGACCCGCAGGCGGGCCACGCCATACAAGGCAATCATTTCCTTGCGATTTTTGTGCCCCCTAGCCGTTACCGCCAGGCACGGGACACGAGATGGCTTCAGCGGCAAGGCAGAGTCCGCCGCTCAGCGGTTAGACGTTACAAGTCGTAACGCAAGGCGTTTCGAACGGTAATGTATGGGTCAAAATGTCGCATACCATGACGGGCGGCTTGGCATCCCATCACACTGAACGATAATGGCGGGACACCCTTGGAAAGCCAGTCGTCACAGGGGCCGGCATGCCAACCATGAGTTCAGAAGAAGAAGCGCTGGAACAATTGGCCAGATGCCCCGTGTTCCGCGATCTCGACCGGCAGGCGCTGTTGCAGTTGCTTGTGTCGGGGCGCATCGAATGTCTGGCGAATGCAACCGTGGTCGATCTGGCGCGACCGGATCAATGTCTGCGCATTCTCTACGCCGGCGCGGTGGAGCTGCGGGGCGAAGGACAGCGGCGAGAGCGTGGAGGTCCCGGTTTGATGCTGGGCCTGGATGCTTATCTGGACCAACCCCCATCCCACAAAGATGCAGAAATCCTGCGCGAGGCGCGGGTGCTGACCATCCCGTTTGACGAACTCCGCCGGCTGGAGGAGACCCAGCCATCTCTGTCGGGTTTGTTCGACGGCATCATCACCGAGCGAATACGCAACCGCAACGAAGAAGACAATGCACCGCCGCGGGGCGTGATGGCACAACCGGTGTCACGCGTCATGACCTCACCACTGGTCTGCTCTACGGCGACGCAGACATTGCGGCAGGCTTTCGAGACCATGCGCAGCCGCAAGATCGGCAGCCTGGGCGTCACCAATGGCAGCGGCGGCCTGGAAGGGGTGGCAACGCTCGCAAGCCTCACGGAGGCAGCACTGTCCGATGACAGCAATGCCGATGCGCCGTTGACGCGGGCTTGCCGGGGAGTCGCCATCGTGGCGCCGGACACACCCCTGTGGGAGGCGGAGCGCCTACAGAAGCGCAAGGGGATGAAATACCTGGTGGTCATGGACGGCGAACGTCCGTTGGGCATGGTATCCCAGACCAATATCCTCAGTGCATTGCTGTCGCAACAGGACTTCAGCCACAACTGGATCGAACAGGCCGGAAGCCTGTGTCGGCTGGCCGAGCTTCGCCGCGAGGCGGGCAATGTGGCCAGGGACGCCTGGGAGCGTAACCGGGACGCCAACCGCGCCGTGCGCCTGTTGAGCGACTTCCATCTGGCGATCCAGCGGCGTTGTGTGGAACTCACACTGGAGCAACTGCGGGAAGATGGTCCCGGGGAGCCGCCACGCGGCTATGCGCTGATCATCATGGGGTCCGGGGGACGCCGCGAAATGCTGCTCAATCCGGACCAGGACAACGGGATCATCATTGACGATCGCGACGGCCCGCTGTCGGAACCGGAATCAGACTGGTTCAAGCGGTTCTGTCACGCCGTCAACGAGAACCTCGCCACTGCGGGCTATATCCTTTGCCCGGGCAATATCATGGCCCGCAACCCGGACTACCATCACACCCTCGGTGAATGGCAGACCGTGTTGCAACGCATCTGTGAGCGGCCGAACCAGACCCATGGACGCTGGGCGAATATCTTCTTCGATTTCTCCCTGCTGCACGGCGATACACACCTTTGCGAAAAGCTGTGGCAGCATTCGCTGGACACCCTGGCGAAGGAGTCGCGCCTGCTTCGCTTCATGGCGGCGGACGATGCCGAGGGTCGGCCGGCACTAGGTTGGTTCAATCGGCTGGTCACTGCGGATGACGAACGTCGCAAGGGCCGTGTCGATGTCAAGCGCAATGGCTTGAGGCTGATCTGCGATGCCGCGAGAATCTTTGCGCTGGGTGCCGGCCTCTCGGAAACCGGTACCATCGAACGTCTGCGCGCGCTGGTCCGACAGGGTACCCTGTCACCAGATTTCGCGGACTCGGTGACGGCGGCCCATGAGCAGTTCATGGATCTCCTGTTCAGCCACCAACTCGAGCAGGTGGAACAAGGCATCGAGCCGGATAAACTCATCGATCCTTCCCGGCTCAACGCGCTCAGTCGCGAGAGCCTGCGCATGGCCATGCACGCGGTCAAACGCTTTCAGGATCGACTGCAGGGGCAGTACAGCCCTTGAGGAGACGCTGAATCATTCAGCGCTTCCCCGAGACAGCGGGTAATCGAAAACCCCGCGATGACAACAGAAATATCGGAGAGAGTACACATCATGTCCAAGCGCATTCTCATCGCCGACGATGAGCCCAATATCGTGCTGTCACTGGAATTCCTCATGAAGCGCTGCGGCTACGAAGTGCTCACGGCGGACAACGGCGATGCAGCCCTGGATCTGGTGGAGTCGGAGAAACCTGACCTGGTGCTGCTCGACGTGATGATGCCAAAGAAGGATGGCTACCAGGTCTGTCAGTCCATCCGCGAGCGCACGGAACTCGATCATGTGCGCATCATCATGCTCACGGCACGGGGTCGGGACGTGGAGCGAGAGAAAGGTATCTCGCTGGGTGCGGACGACTATGTGACCAAACCGTTTTCCACCCAGGAGGTGGTGAACAAGGTCCAGCAATTGCTGGGTGAATGACGCGTCATGCCGTCGATCCGCGCCCGCATGTGGATCGTCTTCGCCGCCCTGGCAACATTGATCGGTGCGGTTGCGCTGGTCGCCGGCTGGGCCGCCTGGCCGGCGTTTGATAATCCTGGGCTGCAACTGCGTTTCCTGCTGATGACCGCCACCGCGGCCACGGTTGCGATACTCGCCCTGACCGGGCTATTCATTCTGCTCGATATCGGCGTGCTGCGCCCCGTCGCCACCTTGTCGAGAGGCGCGGAGATCATCCGTCGCAGCAATACCGCCCACGAACTGGAGACGCCCGCTTTTCACCTACTGGACCAACTGCCACCAAGGGTCGCCGCCCTGGGCGCGGAGCTCTACCAGACCCGCCGTGAGGTCGCAAAGGCCATCGCCGCCGGAACGTCCGGACTGGAAGAGGAGAAACGTCAGCTTGAAGCCGTGCTGCGCGAAATCACGGATGGCGTGATCGTCTGTGATCATGAGGGTCGCATCCTGCTCTATAATCCCGCAGCGCAACAGATCCTGCACGACAACGAGGCTCTTGGCCTGGGCCGCTCGCTCTACCAGCTCTGGGCACGGGCTCCGGTGGAGCAGGCCCTGCAGCTACTCCAGCGCCGCTGCGCCGAGTCCCACAAGCCAGAACCTGACGATGACAGAAGGGACGGCCATCAGGAGACCTTCGTCTGCGCCACCCTGAGTGACGGCCTGCTGCTGCATTGCCATATGAGCCTGCTCGGCGCCGACTCGCCGCTGCGGGCCTCCTTCGTGGTGACCTTCGAAGACGTCACCACCAAGGTACTGGCCCTGAGCGAGCGGGAGGCCGCTATCCGTGAGGCTGTGGAGGCACTCCGCGCGCCGCTGGCCAATCTGCGGGCCGCCGCGGAGAACATTGCCCGGGAGCCGGAGATGGCAACCAGCGATCGCGAGCGATTCCAGGACATGATTGCTCGTGAAAGCCGGGAACTTTCACAGCGCTTTGACTGGATGGTCAACGCAAGCCAGCAGTTTATCGCCACGCCCTGGACCATGGGCGATGTCCACTCCGCCGATCTGCTTGCCAGCGTGCGCCTGCGCCCGGAGGCCGTGCTACCCGTGCTGCAGGATCGTGGCATGCCACTGTGGCTCCATGCGGAGAGCCACGGCATCAGCCTGGTGCTGGCGCATCTGCTGTCCCGCCTGCGCATCGACCACGGCGTAGAGGCGGCAGGGGTGGAGGCGCTGCTGGGCGATCGGCGGGTTTATCTGGACATCAGTTGGCGAGGCGATCCGGTGCGCACGGACACCCTGGATCAATGGATGGGCGAACAGGTCGTCGGGCTCATGGGGGAGATGACTGTCCGCTCGATCATGGACCGGCACGACTCCACGCTGTGGAGTCAACGCCATCCGGAACGCGAGGGTTACAGCCTGCTGCGCGTGCCGTTGCCCGCATCCCGGCGACAGTGGGAGAACCCCCTGGGGAAACTGCCAGCACGCCCGGAGTTCTACGACTTCAGCCTCACCGCGACCGCCAACGACCCGGGCGAGCAGGCCAATCGGCGCCTGCGGGAGCTCTCGTTCGTGGTGTTCGACACCGAGACCACCGGGCTCAATCCCTCGCAGGATGACCGGATCATCTCTCTGGCAGGTGTCCGTGTGGCAGGTGGGCGCGTATTGCGGGGGGAGGTTTTCGATCAGTTGGTGAATCCCGGCCGACCCATCCCGCGTGCGTCGATACGCTTTCACGGCATTCACGACGACATGGTGGCCGGTGCCCCGGGCATCGACCAGATCCTCCCGCAATTTCACACCTTTGTCGGCGATGCCATTCTGGTTGCCCATAACGCGGCGTTCGACATGAAATTCCTGCAACTGCGGGAAACCGCATCAGGCATCCGGTTCACTGGACCAGTGCTCGACACGCTGCTGCTGTCGGTCTTTCTGCATGATCACACGCCGGAGCATACGCTTGAGGCCATTGCCTGGCGGCTCGGTGTGGAGGTCAGCGGCCGGCATACGGCCCTGGGGGATGCCCTGGTCACCGCAGAGATTTTCGCGCGCATGCTGCCGTTGCTTGAAGACGCCGGGGCGGGCACGCTGGGCGAAGCACTGGAGGCGTCGCGGCGTATGGTGGACATCCGCCGCCGGCAGGCCACTTTCTAGGGGGAGGGAGCCGTCGCATGCAACGTCGTAACGAACGCCTCGTGGCCCTGTTCCTGGTTGGTGCCGTACTGTTGAACTACCCCTTGCTATCGCTGTTCGCAACCGACGGCATGGTATTCGGGCTACCGGTGCTGGTGGTTTATCTGTTCGTCATCTGGGCGGTGATCATTTTCTGCACCTGGCTGGTGCTGCGCCCGAAGAAGGATGACCGCGACCGGGGGCAGCGCAATGCTCCCTGAGTGGGTCATTCTGCTCACCCCCTTTGTTTACCTGGGGCTGCTGTTCGCCATCGCCTATTTCGCCGATCAGCGCGCCAATACCACGCGCTCACTGGTCAACAACCCCTATATCTACACCTTGTCGATTGCCGTGTACTGCACGGCCTGGACCTTTTACGGTAGCGTCGGCCGCGCCGCCCAGGATGGCGTGAGCTTTCTGACCATCTATCTTGGCCCAACGCTGATGGCGGTGTTGTGGTGGGTGGTACTGCGCAAGATGGTGCGCATCAGCAAGATCCATCGCATCACCTCCATCGCCGATTTCATCGGCTCACGCTATGGCAAGAGCATGCTGCTGGCGGGGCTCGCAACCTTTATTGCCGTCGTCGGCATCACGCCCTACATCGCCCTGCAGTTGAAGGCGGTGTCAGCAAGCTTCGAGGTACTTCTGCAGTTCCCCAACGAGGTGGACAGCGCAATCGAAGGCGGTCTCTGGCGGGACAAGGCACTGTATGTTGCCGCCGTACTGGCGCTGTTCGCCATTCTGTTTGGCACACGACACATCGACGCCACGGAGCGCCTGGAGGGCATGGTGGTGGCGGTTGCGTTCGAGTCACTGGTGAAGCTGCTGGCCTTCCTGGCTGTGGGTTTCTTCGTGACGTTCATGGTGTTCAACGGACCGGCGGATATCGTCCAACAGGTTGCAGCACAGCCTGCTCTGGAATCGCTGCTGGAATTCTCCACCATTTCCGGCGGCTATGGGACCTGGATGGCCCTGACGATCCTGTCCATGGCGGCGATCCTGTTCCTGCCACGTCAGTTCCAGGTCACCGTGGTGGAGAATGTCAACGAGGATCACCTACGCACGGCAGCCTGGATGTTTCCCCTGTATCTGCTGCTGATCAACCTGTTCGTGATTCCCATCGCCCTGGCGGGCCTGCTCTACTTCGGTGACACCCCGGTCAACCCCGATAACTATGTACTTGCCCTGCCCCTGGCGGAAGGCCGGGAACTGCTCGCCATGTTCGTCTACATCGGCGGCTTTTCCGCGGCCACCGGCATGGTGATCGTGGCCACCATCGCCCTTGCCATCATGGTCAGCAACGATCTGGTGGTCCCGGCGTTGCTGCGCTTCCGTCACATGGCCTGGATCGAGCGCATCGGCATGCGCCCGCTGATCATCTACATGCGCCGTGCGATCATCGTCGGCCTGCTGATGCTCGGTTACGGTTATTTCCGGCTGATCGCCGAATCCTATGCGCTGGTCAGCATCGGGCTCATCTCCTTCGTCGCCGTCGCCCAGTTCGCACCGCCGATTCTGCTTGGGATCTACTGGAAGGGTGCCAGCCGCGCGGGCGCGCTGGCCGGGCTTGCCGGGGGCTTTATCGTCTGGCTCTATACGCTGTTCCTGCCGTCCCTGGGCGAGCCCGAGTTCGTCTACACACTGGTCAACGCCCCGGCGGGCACATTGGCCAGCCTGGTCAACCCCCATGCCTTGCTTGGCCTGGGTGGCATGGACCCGATTGCGCACTCACTGTTCTGGAGCATGCTGATCAACCTCGGCGCCCTGATTCTGGTGTCGCTGTTCACGCGGCAGTCAGATATCGAGCGTATTCAGGCCACCTTGTTCGTGGAGGTGTTCGAGCGCTCGGAGCGGGATACCCGATTCTGGCAGGGCACCGCCACCGTGGGCGACCTGGAGGCTTTGCTATCCCGCTTCATAGGCCCGCGCCAGGCAGCCAGCGCTATTGCCGCCTACGGCGAACGCCAGGGCGAACCGCTGACCGCCGAAGAGCAGGCTCCGGCGGACCTGGTCAACTCTGCCGAGCGCCTGCTCTCCGGAAATATCGGCTCGGCCTCGGCCCGGGTAATGATCTCGTCCATCGTCAAGGGCGAGGCCTTGAGCTTCGAAGGTGTCATGGAAATCCTCGACGCCACCTCCCAGGCAATTGAATACAGTCGCCAACTGGAGCAGAAATCTCGGGAGTTGGAGCAGGCTACCAGTGAATTGCGGGCCGCTAACGAGCGCCTGAAGGAACTGGACCGCCTCAAGGATGACTTCGTCTCCATGGTCAGTCATGAGCTGCGCACGCCATTGACGTCGATTCGCGCCTTCGCTGAGATCCTGCTCAGTGAACCGGAGATGGCGGAAACCCAGCGGCAGGAATTCCTCGATGTGGTGGTCAAGGAAACTGAACGGCTGACCCGATTGATCAACCAGGTGCTGGATCTGTCGAAAATCGAAAGTGGCTGGGGCGACTGGCAGCTCCATGATCTCGATCTGCGGGACATGGTGGAAGACGCAGTGAATGCGACGTCCCAGCTCTTCTCAGAGCAAGGTGTGCGGCTCGATCTTGCGCTACCGGAGCAACCCTGCGTCATCAAGGGAGACAGCGACCGGTTGATCCAGCTCATCATCAATCTGTTATCCAACGCCGTTAAATTCACCGACCCGGAACGCGGACCGGTCAGCCTGTCGGTGACACAACAGGGAAGCTGGCTGCGCCTGCAGATCACCGATGCCGGCCCGGGCATACCGCCGGAGGAGCACCAGCGCATCTTCGAGAAATTCCACCAGATCAGTAACCAGCAGGCGGGCAAGCCGAAAGGCAGCGGCCTGGGTCTCGCCATCTGCAAGCGCATTACGGATCTGCACTGGGGCCGTATCGGCGTGGAGAGCGTCGACGGCGAGGGGGCGAGCTTTATCGTCCACCTGCCCGAGGCCGGCGGCGAGCATTGTGATTTCTCGCCCCGATAGGCGGTATCAGCCTCTTCCCAGCAATCCGGGCACGGGCTCCAGCGACTGCAGTTCCACGTCGGGCTCGCCAGGCAGACACTCCCGGGGTGCCGCAAAGCGATTGATCCAGGCTACATGAAAGCCGAAGGTCGCGGCACCGGCGACGTCCCAGCCGTTGGAAGAATGGAACAGGACTTGCCGTGCCGAGAGACCCAGGCGATCCAGCGCCAGGCGGTAGCTGCGTGGATCAGGCTTGAAGACACCGACGGACTCGATGCTGAGTACCGCGTCCAGATGGTCGCCCAGACCAGCGCTGTCCACGGCGGCAGCCAGCATATCGGGGGATCCGTTGGAAAGTATCGCTGTCCGCAGGCCGGCCTCGCGCAGTGCAGCGAGTACCGCAGGCACCTCCGGGTAGCAGTCCAGCGAACCATAGGCCGACAGCAAATCACGGCGCAGGGAGGCGTCCGGCAGCTGGTGCACCGATAGCGCGTGGTCCAGAGCCTGTTCGGTGATGGTCTGGAAATCCGCATGACGCTGCATCAGACTGCGCAGCCAGGTGTATTCAAGCTGCTTGCGGCGCCACAGCGCGGAGACAGCGTCGGCCTCCGCGCCGATCCTGTGCCGATGCCGGGCAACAGCGGAATGGACATCGAAAAGCGTACCGTAGGCGTCGAATACGCAAGCCTTGACGGTGTTGAACTGATCCGGATCCGGCATGGTCGGTCTCCTCCAGGGAACTTCGGGCAGTATATGATAGACATCAACTCCAGGGAGGTGTCCCCCTTCGAGGCGCCCGGCTGGCTTTGCAATGCTCATGGCCAGACCATGTGGCAGGTGCTGTTTCGCCGCCCGCCCGCTGTCGCGATCACTGTGCGCCCCCTCACCCTGCGCGACGGCGACGAACTCCGGCTGGCCTGGGGGCCTGAGCGGGCGGGACCCGTCGTGGTGATCCTGCACGGCCTGGGTGGCTGCGCCCGGTCCCCCTATGTACTGGGACTGATTCAGGCGCTGGCGGATCGGGGCATGCAGGGCGTGGTGATGCAGTTTCGCGGCGCCGGTGATGTACCCAACCGCCTTCCCCGCTTTTTTCACGCCGGTGAGTGGTTGGATCTGGAAGAGACCATCAAGCACATTCACCAGCTGCACCCGGCACGACCGCTTGCCGTAACCGGATTTTCCATGGGCGGCATCGTGACCCTGAACTGGTTGGCTGCAATGGGCGAAAAGGCCGGGGCGCAGGCCGCCGTGGTAGTGTCCACGCCGCTGGACCTGGCGGCCTGTGCCGAACACCTTAACAAGGGGTTTGCACGGGTCTACCAGTGGGAGATTGTTCGCAATCTCAAGGGCATGGTTCGACGCAAGCACCAGTCCCTCTCCATGCCCGCTGCAGTTGCGACACTCGATAGCGTCCGCACGCTCTGGCAGTTCGACGACCGGCTGACGGCGCCAATTCACGGCTTCAACGGCGCGACGGACTATTACGCCAGGTGTTCACCGATCCAGCGTCTGAGAGACATTCGACGGCCCACCTGGATCATCCACGCGGCGGACGACCCGTTCATCCCGGTCACCACCCTGCCACGTTGCTGGCCATCCATGGTTCGCCTGCAACTCAGCCCCAGGGGCGGGCATGTAGGTTTCGTGCAGGGTACGCCGATGCGGCCCAGCTACTGGCTTGATAACGCGATTGCGGACTGTGTGGAAACGGCATTGCGGTGGGTCTAGATTAAGCGCTGCCGCGGTTACGAGAGGAGCAGAGGCTCCCGCGCCAGAGACTTGACGCGGGAGCCGGGGATCAGGCGACGCTGACTACATCGTTCGCCTGCAGGCCCTTCTGGCCTTCAACCACGTCGAATTCAACGCGCTGACCATCTTCCAGGGAGCGGAAACCATCACCCCGGATGGCACGGAAGTGGACAAAGACGTCATCGCCGCTTTCACGCGCGATGAAACCGAATCCCTTCGCCGCGTCAAACCACTTGACCGTACCCTGCTCTCGATCTGCCATGATGTAACAAACCTCTCGACACTAAAGACAATGGCGACTGTCGTCGCATGTGAACTCCGCGAGCCGCCGGCGCGGCCCCCGGAGTGCCCTGATCCTACGATGCGGTCTGTATGGAAGCAATACGAAAAAGCCCTCTGGATGCGGGATCCAGAGGGCCTTGAGATCAGGGTCGAACGGCGGTGATCAGGCGTTTTCGCCCTGCTCCTCCACCGCCTTCATGCTCAGTCGCACACGGCCCTGGCGATCCACTTCCAGCACCTTGACGCGGATCATGTCGCCCTCGGACAGCTTGTCCGCCACGTTGCTGACCCGCTCGTTGGAGATCTGGGAGATGTGCACCAGGCCGTCCTTGCCGGGCAGGATGGTGACGAAAGCGCCGAAGTCCATGATCTTGGCCACTCGACCCTCGTAGATACGGCCAACCTCGATATCCGAGGTCAACTCTTCCACCCGGCGGCGCGCCTCTTCGCCTGCGGCCTTGTCCACCGAGGCAATCGTGACGATACCGTCATCCTTGATATCGATGGTGGCGCCGGTCTCTTCGGTCAGGGCGCGAATCGTGGCGCCACCCTTGCCGATGACGTCGCGGATGCGATCCGGATCGATGCGCATGGTGATCATGCGAGGCGCATACTCGGACATGTCCGAGCGGGACTGGCTGATCACCTTGTTCATCTCTTCAAGAATATGAAGACGACCGGTGCCTGCCTGTTCCAGCGCCTGGGCCATGATCTCCCGGGTGATGCCCTTGATCTTGATGTCCATCTGCAGGGCGGTCACGCCAGTGGCCGTACCCGCAACCTTGAAATCCATATCGCCCAGGTGATCCTCGTCACCAAGGATATCCGTCAGCACGGCGAAGTCGTCACCTTCCTTGATGAGACCCATCGCGATGCCGGAGACTGGCGCGCTGATGGGCACACCCGCGTCCATCAGCGCAAGACTGGTGCCGCAGACACTGGCCATGGAACTCGAACCGTTGGACTCTGTGATCTCCGAGACCACCCGGATCACGTAGGGGCAGTCTTCCGGCTTCGGCATCACCGCCTGCACACCGCGGCGGGCAAGCTTACCGTGGCCGATCTCACGCCGCTTCGGGCCAGCCATGAACCCGGTCTCTCCCACGCAATAGGGCGGGAAGTTGTAGTGCAGCATGAAGGGCTCTTTGCGCTCGCCCTCGATGGCGTCGATGATCTGCGCGTCGCGACCCGTACCCAGCGTAGTCACCACGACAGCCTGGGTCTCACCACGGGTGAAGATCGCCGAGCCATGGGTCCGCGGCAGTGTGCCGACCTCGATGTCGATGGAGCGAACCGTGCGGGTATCCCGGCCATCAATGCGCTTCTCACCGGCGAGGATGCGGCCGCGAACAATGCGCTTTTCCAGGCTCTTGAATGCGCCGACGATATCGGCCTTGGTACGGCCTTCGGCTTCGTCGTCAACCAGCTGCTCAACCGCCTCGTCACGCAGCGCGTTGACCTGCTCGTTCCGTGCCTGCTTCTCGGCAATGCCGTAGGCAGCCTCGAGGCGCTGGCGGAACCCGGTATCGATCTTTTCGGCGAGTTCCAGATCCTTGGGTGGCGACTGCCAGTTCCAGCGCGGCTTGCCGGCCTCAGCCGCCAGTTCGCGAATGGCACTGATTGCTGCCTGCATCTGCTCGTGACCAAACAGGACTGCGTCGAGCATGACCTGTTCCGGCAGCTCCCTGGCCTCGGATTCCACCATCAGCACGGCGTCCGCCGTACCGGCGACCACGAGATCAAGCTGGCTGTCCTGCAGCGTACTGGCCGACGGGTTCAGCAGGAACTGACCATCCTTGTAGCCTACCCTTGCCGCGCCAATCGGGCCGTCGAAAGGAATACCGGAGACGGCTAGCGCCGCCGATGTCCCGATCAGCGCAGGGATATCCGGATCAACTTCCGGATTCAGGGAGATCACCGTGGCGATCACCTGGGTTTCGTTGTAGAAGCCTTCCGGGAAGAGCGGGCGGATGGGGCGGTCGATCAGGCGGGACGTGAGGGTTTCCTTTTCCGTGGGGCGTCCCTCGCGCTTGAAGAAGCCACCGGGAATCTTGCCCGCCGCGTATGTCCGTTCCTGATAGTTGACGGTCAGCGGCAGGAAGTCCCGCTGGGTCGCGCTGTCCGGCTTGCTGACAGCAGTGACCAGCACCACCGTGTCGGACATGTTGACTAGTACCGCGCCCGTCGCCTGGCGCGCAATGGCGCCGGTCTCCAGCGTGACGGTATGTTCACCGTACTGAAAGGATTTGGTTACCGGCTTCACGTGTAACACCTATTCTGTTGAGTCAAGAAAGAGCAGGCGCGTTACTTGCGCAGGCCGAGACGTTCGATAAGGGTCTGGTAGCGCGTCTGGTCCTTGCGCTTCACGTAGTCGAGCAACTTGCGGCGCTGGTTGACCAGGCGCAGCAGACCACGACGGGAGTGATGATCCTGCTTGTGCTCGGAAAAGTGCTGCGTCAGATGCGTAATGCGGTTGGTCAGCAACGCAATCTGTACTTCCGGAGAACCGGTATCACCTTCAGACCGTTGAAAGTCCTTGACGATGCGGCCTTTCTCATCAGGGTTGAGAGACATTCAGATAACTCCTGGTATTCCGATCGACTTTACGAGGCCCGACATTGTATCCGCGCCTCCACGCACGAACAAGCTAAAGGCGCTTGCTCGCAAGGTTTTTTGGTCATGACAACAGTCCGCAGACTTGTATCGAAGGACGTCACGTTGCCAACAACCGCTTGGGCGCAACCCGGCCGTCGTCGAGTACCGCGCCCATCCCGAGAAACTGCGTTGGTCCGAAGACCCTGACCATACCGCCAGCCGGCGCCTTCGGCACCCAGACCGGCTGGCCTTGTTGCAGGTAATGCGCGGCATCCTCGGGCAGATGCACCGCAGGCCAGTCCACCAATGCCGCTTCCGGCGGAAGCAGCAGTTCGTCAAGCGCATCCGGACCGTTCTCGGCCCGCGCTCGCAGTTCTTCGAAAGTGACCATGGGCAGCCCGGTAAACGGGCCGAGGCCGGTCCGCCGCAAAGCGGTGACATGGGCACCACAGCCAAGCGCGGCACCAATATCCTCGACGAGCGTGCGCACGTAGGTCCCTTTGCTACACACCACCTCGAGTCCCAGCTCGTCCTCGTTCAGCAAGGTCAGAACCAGGCTGTGAATCGACACGGCACGGGGCTTGCGCTCGACTTCCTCACCCCGTCGCGCCAGCGTATACAAGCGCCTGCCCTCATGCTTCAGCGCCGAATACATGGGCGGAATCTGCATGATGTCGCCACGAAAGCCGGGCAATGCAGCCTCGACCATCGCGACATCCAGGCCGGGTGGCAACGCCCGCTGCTCACGTATCGCCCCTTCGGCGTCGCCGGTATCCGTGGTGACACCAAGGCGGCAACGAACGGAATAGGTCTTGTCGGCATCCAGCAGGAACCCGGATACCTTGGTTGCCTCGCCAAAACAGATCGGCAACAACCCGGTTGCCAACGGATCAAGACTGCCGGTGTGGCCAGCCTTCTTCGCGTTGTACAAGCGCTTGACCCGCTGCAGGGAGCGATTCGACGTCTCCCCTGACGGCTTGTCGAACAGCAAGATGCCGTCGACCCGTCGCCGTTGTATCTTGCCGCCCGTCTTCACGCGTCAGGACCGGTCTTCACCCTGCTCGTCCTCACGCCGAATGACATCGTCGATCAGTTGAGTCAGATGCGCCCCGCGATCAAACGACGGGTCGTGCAGGAAATGCAGTTGCGGCGTGGAGCGGAGCACCATGCGCTTGCTGAGCAATCGCCGGAGGTATGCCGCCGCACCATTGAGGATGTCGACAGCCTGCCGGCTTTCATCGGCATCGGCGCCGAGCACGGTCATGTAGACCTTGGCGTGCCCCATGTCCCGGCTCACTTCCACACCGGACACAGTCACCGAACCGACGCGCGGATCCCGCACTTCATCGCGAATCAGCGTGGCCAGCTCCCGTTGCATCTGGTCGCCGACCCGCCTTGAACGTGGTGTCTGTCGCCCCGTCACAGCTCCCGCGCGACCTCGTATCGCTCATAACACTCGATCTGATCGCCGACCTTCACGTCGTTGTAGTTCTTGACGCCAATACCGCACTCGGTACCGGAGCGAACCTCGTTGACGTCATCCTTGAAGCGGCGCAGCGACTCAAGCTCACCCTCGTAGATCACGACGTTGTCACGCAACACGCGGATCGGATTGCTGCGCTTGACCACGCCCTCTTCCACAAGGCAACCGGCAATGGCGCCGAGCTTCGAGGATTTGAACACGTCACGCACATTGGCGAGGCCGATGATCTCTTCCCGAATCTCTGGCGAGAGCATGCCACTGATGGCCTGCTTCACCTGGTCGATGGCTTCGTAGATGATGCTGTAGTAACGCACATCAATCTCGGCTTCCTGGATCAGCCGGCGGGCCGCGGCGTCGGCACGCACGTTGAAGCCGATGACAATCGCGCTGGAGGCCAGAGCGAGGTTGATATCGGACTCGTTGATACCGCCGACCCCGGCCTGGATCACATTGACCGTCACATGCTCGTTGCTGAGTTCAGCCAGGGACTGGGTCAAGGCCTCTGCGGAACCCTGCACATCCGCCTTCAGCATGATATTGACCTGATTGACCTCGTCGGACTGCATCTGATTGAAGATGTCTTCCATCTTCGCAGCCTTCTGCTGGGCGAGCCGCTTGTCGCGCTGGCGCTCCTTGCGCTGCTCCGCCACTTCGCGGGCCTTGCGCTCGTCGCGCACGACCATCACGTCGTCACCGGCATTGGGTAGTCCGGAAAGGCCCAGCACCACAACAGGGATCGAGGGGCCGGCACGCTCAACGGTGTTGCCGGTTTCATCCAGCATGGCACGCACGCGACCGTACTCGACACCGGACAGAATCACGTCGCCGCGACGCAATTCGCCGTTCTGAACCAGTACCGTAGCCAACGGCCCGCGCCCCTTGTCCAGGCTGGACTCCACCACGACGCCCGTCGCGGAGCAATCAGCCACGGCGGTGAGTTCCAGCAGCTCGGATTGCAGCAGGATGGCTTCCAGCAGATCGTCGATGCCTTCACCGGTCTTGGCGGATACGTGTACGAACTGCACATCACCGCCCCAGTCCTCGGGGATGACCTCGTGGGTCGTCAGCTCCTGCTTGACGCGATCCGGATCGGCTTCCGGCTTGTCAATCTTGTTGACAGCCACTACCAGCGGCACGCCAGCGGCACGCGCATGGCGAATCGCCTCTTCGGTCTGCGGCATGACGCCGTCATCAGCGGCGACCACCAGCACCACGACATCGGTAATCTTGGCGCCACGCGCACGCATGGCCGTAAAGGCCTGGTGCCCCGGGGTATCAAGGAACGTGACCGTGCCCCGCTGGGTTTCCACATGATAGGCACCGATATGCTGGGTGATGCCTCCAGCCTCTCCGGCAGTGACCTTCGCCTTGCGTATGTAATCAAGCAGCGAGGTCTTGCCGTGGTCAACGTGACCCATGATGGTCACCACCGGTGCCCGGGCAACCCGCTCGCCTTCCGGTTCGGCCATGCTTGCCACCACTTCCTCTTCAAGCGCGTTGGCACTCACCACCCGCGGTTTGTGGCCGAGTTCTTCCACCAGCAGCGCTGCAGTTTCCTGATCAATGGCCTGGTTGATGGTGGCCATGACACCCTGCTTCATCATCTCCTTGATCAGCACAGCCGCCTTGATACTCATCCGCGAGGCAAGCTCGCCAACGGTAATGCTCTCGTGGATCTGAACCTCACGAACCACAGGGGCGGTGGGCTTCTCGAATCCATGCTGCAGGCTGCTGCCGGCACCAGTGGCCTTGCCGTCCTTGCGCTTGCGCTTGCCACCTCGCCCGGCAGCCACACGCAATTCGTCGCGACCACCGTCACGACCCTTGCGGGCACGACTGCCACGGCGACGACCGGCCTCTTCCTCTTCGTCCTTGCGGGACTTGCCCTTGAGCTTTTCCTTGGCCTTGCGCTTGGCATTTTCCGCTTCCGCTTCCAGCGTGGCCGGATCAACAACCGGCGGCGCTTCAGCGGGGGCAGGTTCATCGGCCTTGGCTGCGTCGGCGGCCTCGACCGGCTGAGCGTCCCCTTCCGCAGCGACCTCAGCTACGGGCTCCGGCACCGATTCGGTCTCGGAGACCGGCGCATCGCCGGCAACGTCCGGCTCGGGGGCTGCTTCGGATGCCGCCGGCTCGACTTCCTGGGTCAAAGCCTCCTCGGGCACCTGCTCGACGACCTTGGCCGCGTCCTGGGCAGCCACTTCCGCAGCCAGACGCTCTTCCTCGGCGCGCTGAGCAGCCTCCTGCTCTTCTCGCTCGGCCTCGACAACGCTGCGCTTGATGTAGGTACGTTTCTTCCGCACCTCCACGCTGACCGTCCGCGCCGGCGCAGCGCCACGACCACGAGGGCCACCCGCGGACGGCAACTTGATTTCACTGCGACTCTTGCGGCGCAGGGTGATCTTGCGCGGCTCCACCGCACCGGCATCTTCACCGCCTCGCCCGTGTGCCTTGCGCAAATGGGCGAGCAGGGTTGCCTTGTCCTCGTCCGACAGGACTGCCTCCGCATCGCGGATGTCGACCCCCGCTTCGCCCAATTGCGCGAGCAGACGATCGACCGGCGTTCCCACCGCTTCTGCAAACTGTTTTACCGTGACTTCAGACATTCACCTCTCCCCATTCCTGACCGTAGTGGCGCCGCCATTCACGAGGCGGCAAAGCCGGGTGGTTACACCCGGCGCCGTTCGTCAGGATTCCTGCTGCTCGGCGAACCAGGGCTCGCGAGCCTTCATGATCAGAGCGGCCGCGCGCTCGGGGTCGATCCCGGAAGCCTCGACCACGTCATCCACGGCCTGCTCAGCCAGATCTTCCATGGATACGATTCCGGCAGCGGCCAGCGTCTGGGCAAGCGACGGATCCATGCCCTCCATGGCCAGCAGATCCTCTGCCGGACTACCACCACCAATCTGCTCTTCGCTGGCAATCATCTGTGTCAGGAGGGCATCCCGCGCACGAGCACGCAGCTCCTCGACCATATCCTCGTCGAACTCATCGATTTCCAGCATTTCCGAGACGGGCACGTAGGCCACTTCCTCAAGGCTGCTGAACCCTTCCTGCACCAGAATGCCCGCGACCTCTTCATCGACCCCCAGAGTGCTCATGAAGCTGTCGATGATCTTCTGGGCTTCCGCCTGGCTCTTGGCCTCAGCATCTGCGGCAGTCATCACGTTCAGCTCCCAACCACTGAGTTCACTGGCGAGGCGGACGTTCTGCCCTCCCCGGCCAATGGCCTGGGATAACTGATCCTCCACCACAGCCACGTCCATGCTGTGGGAATCCTCATCCACCACGATGGATTGGACCTCCGCAGGAGCCATGGCGTTGACCACGAATTGCGCCGGATTCTCGTTCCAGAGGATGATGTCGATGCGCTCTCCGGAGAGTTCGTTGGAAACGGCCTGCACCCGTGAGCCACGCATACCGACGCACGCCCCGACGGGATCGATGCGCGGGTCATTGGAGCGCACCGCGATTTTCGCCCGCAAACCCGGGTCGCGCGCCGCGCCGAGGATATCGATCAGCTCCTGGCCGACTTCCGGCACTTCGAGCTTGAACAGCTCGATCAGAAACTCCGGCGCAGTGCGGGATACGATCAACTGTGGCCCGCGCGCATCGGAACGAACTTCCCTGAGGTAACCGCGAATGCGGTCGCCGGTACGATACGCTTCCCGCGGGATGACGAACTCACGGGGAATCAGCGCCTCGGCATTGCCGCCGAGATCCATGATGATATTGCCGCGATCGACCTTCTTGACCGTACCGGTCACCAGTTCGCCGACACGATCCTGATAGGCGTCCACCACCATGGCACGCTCGGCTTCCCGCACCTTCTGGAAGATCACCTGGCGGGCCGTCTGCGCGCCAATTCTGCCGAATTCGACGGACTCCATGGGCTCTTCGATGTACTCGCCCACCTGGATGTCCGGCTGCTGCTTGCGCGCATCGCCGAGATAGATCTCCTGCTCGGGCAACTCCATCTCGGCATCATCTTCAAGCACCAGCCAGCGGCGGAAGGTTTCATGCTCCCCGCTGCGGCGATCGAGGGCGATACGCACGTCGATCTCGCCGCTGTGGCGCTTTTTCGTGGCCGAGGCCAGTGCAGCCTCAATGGCCTCGACGATGACTTCGCGATCCACGCCCTTTTCATTGGCGATGGCATCAACGACCAGCAGAACCTCTTTGCTCATGTTTCCAGCTCCAGTCCAGGCATCGAGCGCCCGCGACAGTCAATTCAAACGTCCGCCACCACATTGGCGCGGTCGATCAGGTCGGCGGGAATGGTGTAGAGCAGGCCGTTTTCCTCGACCATGACGTTACCGCCCTCGGCACCCCGCAGCGTTCCACGAAAACTTCTGCGCCCCTCCCAGAGGCGCTGCAACCGTATTTTCACCTCGACACCGGCGAAACGTTGAAACTGCTCCGGTGTGAACAGCGGCCGATCCATCCCCGGGGAAGAAACCTCCAGCCGGTAGTGCCCGGGCACCGGGTCTTCCACATCCAGCAGGCCACTGATCTGGTGGCTCACCAAGGCACAGTCGTCGACGGTAATCCCAGCCTCGGCATCGATGTAGACCCGCATCAGCCCCTCTCCCTTGGCAGGCTTGTACTGCACGCCGAGCAACTCGTAGCCCATGGACGTCACCACGGGCTCGAAGAGTTCGCGGAGCCGATCACCGACAGCGTCCATCCACACTCCAGAAACAAAAAATGGGCCAAAGGCCCATGAGTCTTGCAACGTCAATCACCAAGTGTAGCCGAGAGTTTCGGACGCCTTCCAGCCACCGACAGCGCTTACGCGACCTGCCACAGAAGGCGCTGGGCCTCACCCCAGCTACAAAAAAAGGCCGCGAACGGCCTTTTTTTCTTTAGACGTTGGTAGCGGGGGCAGGATTTGAACCTGCGACCTTCGGGTTATGAGCCCGACGAGCTACCAGACTGCTCCACCCCGCAATCGCCGGGCGAATGGTAGCTACCTACGGCACCGATTGCAAGGGGATTACCCGCCCGTTCAGGCCGCGCGGCGGCGACGCTTTCGCAAGTGTCTACGCAAATCATGATGGTAGATGAATCCGGGCAGCGCAAAAACAAGGAACAGACAGATCACCACCACGTAGAACTCCCAGTCCTGGGACTCTACCTGACCCGTGGAGCGGTACTCCAGGCCGACGGCAATCACACCCACCACACAGAACATCACGAACCATTCCAGCAGCCGGATCCATTCCCGCTTGCCTTGCGGAGGCGGCCGCAGGATGAACAAAACACGATCTGTGAGCCAGGGCAGGTTCGCCCCGGCCAGAGCCACCAGCAACAGAAACAGGAAGGCCGCTGTCGTATTCATTGCGCCTCAGAGAAACGCCGCCATACAGATTGCCACCAGCGTTCCGGGGAAAATGCCCAGCCACAGGACGGCAAGACCATTGATCGCCAACACCGCCTGGAAGCCACCAGAGCCCTCCGGTCGCGGCCCTTCCCCCTCGGGTTTGTCGAAGTAACAGTAACGCACCAGCCGGAGGTAGTAGAAGGCGCCCACCACGGCACCGATGACCGCGAGTATGGCCAGCCAGACGAAACCGGCTTCGACCACGGACTTCAGCACCATCCATTTGGCATAGAAACCGACGGTTCCGGGAATGCCCGTCAGCGAGATCATCAACAGCAACATGACCAGGGCGAACAGCGGCGAGCGCTCGTTCAATCCCTTGAAATCAGTGATCTGGTCCGCCTCGAAGCCCTTGCGCGCCAGCAGCATGATTACACCGAACGCGGCAGCAACGGTGAGCGCATAGGTCACCGCGTAGAAGGTGGCGGCCCCGTAGCCTTCGGGCGTGCCGGCAACAAAGCCCATGAGGATGAAGCCGACATGGTTGAAGGTGGAATAGGCGAGCATGCGCTTGGTGTTGGTCTGCACCAGGGCGATGGTGTTGCCGAGGACAAGAGACAGCACAGCGAGGATGACGACCATATGCTGCCAGCTGTCCAGCAATGGCAGCAGCCCCTCGCCGATCAGCCGCAGGAACAGCCCCACCGCCGCCACCTTGGACGCTGTGGCAATGACCAATGTCACGGGTGTGGGCGCACCGTGATAGACATCCGGCACCCACATGTGGAATGGCACTGCGCCGAACTTGAAGGCCACACCCACCAGCATGAACACCAGCCCGAAAAGGAACAGCAGGCGATTCTCGTCCATGTCACCGGCAAGTTCGGTGATGATGGCAAGATCCAGGGTGCCGGTCACGCCATAGAGCATGGACATGCCATAGAGCAGCATGCCCGAAGCCAGGGCACCCAGCACGAAGTACTTCATGGCCGCTTCCGAGGCGGTGGGGGAATCCCGATCGATGGCCACCAGGGCATAGAGGCACAGGGACATCAGCTCGACGCCCAGGTACAGGGTCAGCAGGTTACCCGCCGAGACGGTGACCATCATGCCCAGCACGCAGAACAGGCCGAGCATGTAGTACTCGCCCTTGAGCAGCCCACGGTCCCGCATGTAGTCGCGGGAATAGGCAAAGGCCAGGAACGTCAGCAGAAGGATAGCCGATTTCAGTACCGCGGCAAGGGAGTCAGCCACATAGCTGCCGTTGAACGTGGTGGCATCGATGCCCCACTGGGTGGTCCAGGTGATGACAATGCCGGCCAGCAGAGTGAACTGCGTCAGCAGAAATGCCGGCCCGTGGTCACGATCCTTGCTGAACAGATCCACGACGAGCACGACGCACGCCATGCTGAGCAACCAGATTTCCGGCAGTGCGAGTAGCAGATCCGGCTTCTCGAACACGACATTAGTCATACAGATTCCTCTGAGCACTCCGCGCCGCGCGACACCGCGCAGCGGCTTTCAATTCCTGATCAATTGACGCCATTCTCGACCACGATCTCGAGCAGCTGCGCCAGTGACGGCTCCATGATCGTAATCAGCGGCCCCGGGTACAGGCCGAGCCAGAGCACGGCAACGGCGAGCATCCCCAGCACCAGCTTTTCGCGGCCGTCGATATCCCGCAGCGCCGAGACCTTTTCGTTTGCAACCTCGCCATAGACGACGCGCTTGATCATCCAAAGGCTGTAAGCCGCGCCCAGGATCAACGTCATCCCGGCGAGGAAGGCGTACCAGAAGTTCGCCTGGAAGGCGGCGAGTATCACCATGAATTCGCCGACGAAGCCCGATGTGCCCGGCAGACCCGCGTTGGCCATGGCGAAAAGCACGAACAGCCCGGCAAACACCGGCATGCGGTGGGCGACCCCGCCGTAATCCCTGATCATGCGGGTATGCATGCGGTCGTACAGCACTCCGACACAGAGGAACATCGCGGCGGAAATGAAGCCATGGGAAATCATCTGCACCATGCCGCCGCCAAGGGCCAGCAATGCACCGCTACCGCCGGTGCGCACGACGATGTCGAATATGATGAAGAAACCAAGAGTCACGAAACCCATATGGGCGATGGAGGAATACGCCACCAGTTTTTTCATGTCCTCCTGCATCATCGCCACCAGACCGATATAGACCACGGCCACCAGCGACAGGGCGATCATCAGCCAGTCGAGTTCCAGGCTTGCCTCCGGCACCACCGGCAGGCTGAAGCGCAGGAAGCCATAGCCGCCGATCTTCAACATGATGGCCGCCAGGATGACCGAACCGCCGGTGGGGGCCTGGACGTGGGCATCAGGCAGCCAGGTATGCACGGGCCACATGGGAACCTTGATCGCGAAGGCCAGCAGGAAGGCGATGAACAACCAGATCTGCGTGCCCAGGGAGAGGTTGAGCCCATACATGTCCAGAATGGCGAAGCTGCCTGCCTGGAACTGCAGGTAGATCAACGCCACCAGCATCAGTACCGAGCCGACGAAGGTATAGAGGAAGAACTTGATGGTGGCGTAGATGCGCTCCTTGCCGCCCCAGATCCCGATAATCAGGAACATCGGCACCAGCACCGCCTCCCAGAACACGTAGAAGAGAATCGCATCAAGGGCGCTGAATACGCCCACCACGATCCCTTCCATGATCAGGAAACAGGCCAGGTAAAGGCTCGGCTTGTAGGCAATGCGGTCCCAGCCGGCAATCACCACCAGGAGCGTCGAGAAGGTCGTCAGCACGATCAGCGGCATGGAGATACCGTCGACGCCCAGGTGGTAGTTCACCCCCAACGCCTCGACCCAGGGGCGCAGTTCCACGAACTGCATGGCCGCCGTGCCGCGCTCGAAACCCGTGATCAGCAGCAGGCTGAATAGAAAGGCAAGGACACTGACAACCAGCGCCAACGTACGACCCTGAGAGGCGCGCTGATCGCCCAATAGCGCTACCGCCACACCGCCGAGGATCGGCAGCCAGATCAGCAGGCTCAACAATGGCCAGGAGGATTCCAACATCCGTTAATTCCTTACCAGCAATTCAAGGTGTCCGGGCCGGAGCGCAACGGCGCCCGACGGGTAACGCGGACCATACGCATCAAAAGGCGCCAAACACGAACCAGGTCAGCAATACCAGCAGACCAATGATCATCACGAAGGCATAGTGGTACAGATAACCGGTCTGGGTACGGCGCAGCACTGCGGCGAAGCGGCCGATGCCATTGGCCGTTCCGTTCACCAGCACGCCGTCGATCAGACCTGCGTCGGTCACCTTCCAGAAAAACCGCCCCATGCCGCGCCCGGCACCCGCAAACACGTTCAGGTGCAGCTCATCAAACCAGTACTTGTTCTCGAGCACCTTGTAGGGCAACGGGAAACGCTGCCTGATTCGCGCAGGCAATTCCGGATTGACGATGTAGCAGTACCAGGCCACGAGGAAGCCGGCCGCTGCCAGATAGAGCGGTGCCGATACGAAACCATGCGCGACCAGCGCCCAGGCGCTGCCGTAACTGGCCGCCACGGATGCCAACACGTCGTTGCCGGGCGCAACCACGATGGCATCTCCGAACCAGTCGCCCAGCATCATGGGCATCACCGTAAACAGCCCGATCAGCACCGACGGTACGGCCAACAGCAACAGCGGCACCGTGACCACCCGGGGGCTTTCATGCAAATGCTCCCGGGTGTGCTGATCCATGCGCTCCTTGCCATGGAAGACCAGGAACAGCAGTCGGAAACTGTACAGCGCGGTGACGAACACCCCGAGCAAGACGCAGACATAGGCAAACCCGGCACCTGCGCGATCGGCTTCGGCGACGGCGAGAATGATGCCGTCCTTGGAAAAGTAGCCGGAGAATGCCGGAAAGCCGATCAGGGCCAGGGTGCCCAGGAGCATGGTCCAGTAGGTCACGGGCATGTACTTCTTGAGCCCGCCCATTTCGCGCATGTCCTGCTTGTGATGCATGGCGATGATGACGGAACCCGCACCCAGGAACAGCAACGCCTTGAAGAAGGCATGGGTCATGAGGTGGTAGACGCCTGCGGCATAGGCCGACGCACCCAGCGCCACCACCATGTAGCCAAGCTGGGACAGGGTTGAATAGGCGATCACCCGCTTGATGTCGTTCTGCACGATACCGATGAGCCCGAGGAACAGCGCTGTCACCGCGCCGATGACCAGAATGAAGCTCAAGGCCACTTCAGAGAGTTCAAACAGCGGCGACATGCGGGCAACGAGAAAGATACCAGCGGTGACCATGGTCGCCGCATGGATCAGTGCCGAAATGGGCGTCGGGCCTTCCATGGAATCCGGCAGCCAGACGTGCAGCGGCACCTGGGCCGATTTCCCCATGGCTCCAATGAACAGCAGGATGCAGGCCACAGTGGCCACCTGCCACTCGAGCCCGCCGAAGATCTGCATGGTCTGGTTCGGATTAGCCTCCGCCGCCGCAAACACCTCGGCATAGTTCAGGCTGCCGAAGTAGAGCAATACGGCAGCAATACCAAGCAGGAAGCCGAAATCACCAACCCGGTTGACCAGGAACGCCTTCAGGTTGGCGAAAACCGCAGTGGGGCGATTGAGCCAGAACCCGATCAGCAGGTAAGAAACCAGGCCGACGGCCTCCCAGGCAAAAAACAGCTGCAGGAAGTTGTTCGCCATGACCAGCATGAGCATGGAGAACGTGAACAGCGCGATATAGCTGAAAAACCGCTGATAGGCGTTGGTGCCGGCAAGACTGTCGGAGGGCCAGTTGTGCTCCTCGTCAGCCATGTAGCCGATGGTGTAGATGTGCACCATCAGCGAGACGAAGGTCACCACCACCATCATCATGGCAGTGAGCCGGTCAACCAGGAACCCGACCTCGAAATGAATGCCGTCCGTGAGCATCCAGGTATAGACCGTGCCATCAAAGGGCTGGATGCTTCCCGTGCTCAGCCCGAACAGGACGTAAACCGACAGCAGGCAGGACAGGCCCACACCGGCAATCGTCACCGAGTGGGCGCCGGAACGGCCCAGCTGAGCGCCAAAGAAGCCGGCGAGGATTGCCCCCAGCAAGGGCGCGAGAACGATGATGAGATAGACCGTCTCCATGTGCATCAGCCCTTCATGCTGTCCAGGTCACCCACGTTGATGGACTCCCGATTGCGGAACAGGACCACCAGGATGGCGAGCCCGATGGCGGATTCGGCCGCCGCCACCGTCAGAATGAAGAACACGAACACCTGCCCGGCGAGGTCCCCCATGAAGGTGGAGAAGGCAATGAAATTGAAATTCACCGCCAGCAATATCAGCTCGATGGACATGAGCAAGACGATGGCATTCTTCCGGTTGAGGAAGATGCCCGCCATGCCGAGCGCAAACAGTATGGCGCCCAGTACCAGATAGTCCGAAAGTTCGATCATGTCGTGTCCTGTTCCGGTGCCCGATCGCTACTCTTTTTCCGGCTTCCGCCGCCCGGGTATGTCAACCAGGCGCACGCGATCCTCACGCTTCACCCGTACCTGCTTGGCGGGATCCTGATGGCGGGTCCCCTCCCGCCGTCGCAGCGTCAACATGACTGCGGCAATGATCGCCACCAGCAGAATGACGGCGGCCAGCTCGAACTGCAGCACGTAAACCGTATAGAGCACGCTGCCCAGCAGCGGCGTGTTGGCCGCCCCCTCGGGGATCGGCATGGTCGCCTCCGGCATGGAGGCCGGGGCAAATGCACCGGAGCCGATCACCAGCAGCATTTGCAGCACCATGACACCCGCCACGGGAATGCCGATATACAGGTGCTTGATAAAACCCTCACGCAACTTGGCAATGTTGATGTCCAGCATCATGACGACGAACAGGAACAGCACCATCACGGCGCCCACGTAGACCAGTACGAGGACAATGCCGAGGAACTCCGCGCCGGCCATGATCCAGAGCACGGCGCTGTTGAAGAACGCCAGCACCAGGAAAAGGGCCGCATGCACGGGGTTTCGCACGGCAATCACCATGGTCGCCGAGAACAGCAACACCGCCGCAAACACGTAAAAAACCAGCTGTTCAATCACCAAACACGCCCCTGTCTCCGCGTCGTCGTTGGTACCGTGCTATCGGTACGGCGCATCCATGGCACGATCCTTTGCCAGCTGCGCCTCATATCGATCACCGATGGCCAGCAGTTCCTGCTTGGTCTTGATGTTCTCGCCCCGGGCTTCCATGTGGTACTCGTGAATCCGCGTTTCGACGATGGAGTCCACCGGACAGGATTCCTCGCAGAAGCCACAGTAGATGCACTTGAACAGGTCGATGTCATAACGGGTCGTGCGCCGTTGGCCGTCTTCCCTCGGCTCCGACTCGATAGTGATGGCCAGCGCCGGGCATACCGCCTCGCACAATTTGCAGGCGATGCAGCGCTCTTCGCCGTTCGGGTATCGGCGCAACGCATGCAGCCCGCGAAAGCGCGGCGACTGCGGAGCCTTTTCCTCCGGATACTGAATCGTGACCTTGCGCTTGAAGAGATTGCGCCCCGTCAGCTTCAGCCCCTTGAAAAGCTCCACCAGAAAGAATGTCCGAATGAAATCATTCATTGCCGAACTCATGGCGCCACCTATCAGTTGAACCACGGCGGCAGGCCAGCGAGGATCAGCAACGCGACCACCACCAGCCAGACCACTGTCACCGGTATCAGCACCTTCCAGCCCAGCCGCATGATCTGGTCATAGCGGTAGCGCGGAAAAGTCGCTCTGAAAGCGAGGTACAGATACAGGAATAGGAAAATCTTGAGCACGAACCAGACGATGCCCGGCACCCAGTCGAACAGGGGGCCCAGCAGCGGCATGCCATGGAAGGGGGAATACCAGCCACCCAGGAACATGATCACCGCAAGCCCGGAGATCAGGATCATGTTGGCGTACTCCGCCAGGAAGAATACGGCGAAGGCAACGCCGGAGTACTCGACGTGGAAGCCTGCGACGATCTCCGACTCCCCTTCGGCGACATCGAAGGGTGCGCGATTGGTCTCGGCAACGCCGGAGATCCAGTAGACGACGAACAAGGGCAGGAGCGGCAGCCAGAACCAGTGGAACAGGCCGCCCGCCTGGGCCTGCACGATACCGCTCATGTTGAGCGTGCCTGCCGCCATGAGCACGCCGACCAGGGCAAAGCCCATGGCGATCTCGTAGGACACGATCTGTGCCGCCGAGCGCATCGCGCCGAGCATGGAATACTTCGAGTTGGCAGCCCAGCCGGCGATGATGACCCCATAAACACCCAGGGAGGTCATGGCCAGCACGTAAAGCAGACCTGCGTTGATGTCAGACAGCACCAGGCCTTCGCTGAAGGGAATCACCGCCCAGGCAGCAAGGGCCGGCATCAGGGACAGCAGCGGTGCGACCAGAAACAGGAAGCGGTTCGCATTTGCCGGCAGGATGACTTCCTTGAACAGCAGCTTGAAGACATCCGCAAATGGCTGCAGGAGGCCCATGGGGCCGACGCGGTTGGGGCCATTACGCGACTGAATGGCACCAATGACCCTGCGCTCGGCATAGGTCAGATAAGCCACTGACAGGATCACTGGAACGACGATCGCGATGATCTTCGTCAGCGTCCAGATCAATTCCGTAAGTACCGCCATTGCTGTCGTAATCCCCAGTTACCTGTCACACGCCGAAGCCCGTCCATCAGTGCTTCCGGCGAGCGGGTTCAATCCATGCCCGTCTACGAGGACCGGCGCCCGTTATACGCGAGCGAGCGTCACCGGTCCAACCGCAGCGCCAAGCCCAGCCGCCGCGGCTGCACCGCGGCTGACCCAGACCACGCCGTTTGCAAGCGTGTCATCAACGCGCACAACCATGGTGTTTACCGACGCACCTTGTTGCACCTGCAGCGAGTCTCCATCGGAGACACCAAGTTCTTCCGCCACGGAAGCAGCCACACGGACCTGGCCAGCAGTCTCGGCCTGCACCGTCTGTTGCAGTGCGGCCGCACGACGGACCAGCGGATCCCCCGAGTAAAGGCCCGCCGTGCCGACCCGCATCAGCGCTGCGGCAGATGATGTCTCTTGCTGCGGCGCAACCCAGGCCTGCTCCATACGTACTTCGGGCTCTCCGCAGCGGCGCCGGGCTTCCTCGGCAACCTCATCCGGCGCGTTGTAATCAAAGCCATCGAGCTTGAGCAGGTTGCCCAACACTCGCAATACTTTCCAGGCGGGCCGGGCTTCACCCACAGGCATGGCGACACCCGGGAAAGACTGCCAACGGCCTTCCGCGGAAACATAAGAGCCGGAGCTCTCTCCAAATAGCCCGATGGGCAGCAGGACATCTGCGTACTCGCGCATGCTGTCGGTGACATAGCCTGTCATGGCGACAACGGTATGCGCCTGATTCATGGCCTCCAGGGCCGCGGCACCATCCCAGCAATCATGCTCGGGTTCCAGACCCAGCAGGAGATAGCCGCGCCGCGGCTGCTCCAGCATTGCCCGGGCGTCGAGCCCGACCTGCTCCGATGCCGCACCACCGACCTCCCGGTGGGGTACTGCACCGAGCAGCCAGGCGCCAGCCTGGTTCGCCCCTTCGGTCAGCACGCAGATACGCGCAGCCGCCAGTTCCACGATCAAATGGGCGAGCTGCCGAATGGCACCGCCCCCTGGATGCGACTCAACCAGGGGACCGAGCATCAGAGCCGCGTTCCCGGCCTCGGCGAGCATTGTGGCGAGCTCGCGATGGCGCTGCTCCAGGACCACGTCTCCGATAAGGTCATGGAGACCTTTCGGTGGCTCGGTTCCCTTGGACTCCAGCAGCGCCTTGGCCACTAGCGCCAGCTCGGACACCATCTCCTCCGGCGATACCTGGTGCTGACCTGCAACGCTGTAGTTGAGGTCGAGCTGGCGCGGATACAGCACATGAACGCGAGCACCGGCGAGTGCCGCCTTGCGCAGTCGATGATTGACGATGGGATGGTCATGGCGCGGATTGCTGCCCACCAGCAGCACGGCATCCAGCCGATCGATATCCGCCAGTGGAACGCCCATCCCTGGAAATGTAGCGCGGTCGGCCTGATCGGAAAAATCCCCGGTCTGCAGCCGGGCATCCACGTTGTGGCTTCCCATTCCCCGCATCAAACGGCCCAGGAGATACATTTCCTCGCTGGTGGCGGACGGTGACAGCAGGGCTCCCAGTTGTTCGGCGCCGTGCTCTTCCGCAACGGCACGCAGGCGGCTGGATGCCTCTTCCAGAGCCGTCTCCCAATCGACCGAATGCCACTGACCATCGCGCTTGATCATGGGCGAGGTCAGGCGATCCTCTGCGTAAAGCCCCTGATAGGCAAAGCGGTCACGATCCGAGATCCAGCACTCGTTGACCGACTCGTTTTCCCGTGGCACAACGCGCTTGATCTGCCCGTTCAAGTGGTGAATCTGCAGATTGGAGCCGACACAGTCATGGGGCGAGACGGCCGGATGGCTGAGCATCTCCCATGCACGGGCGGTAAAGCGGTAGGGCTTGGAGGTGAGCGCACCCACCGGGCAGAGATCGATGATGTTGCCGGACATCTCCGAATTGACGCCATGGCCCACCAGGGTGGAGATTTCCATATGCTCGCCGCGCCCCATGCCTCCGAGCTCCGGCTGCCCCGCCACCTCGTCGAGAAACCGCACGCAGCGGGTGCAGTGGATGCAGCGCGTCATCTCCGTGGAAATAAGCGGGCCGAGGTTTTCATCCTTGACCACGCGCTTGCGCTCGGAGAAGCGGGACACACCACGGCCGTAGCCCATGGCCAGATCCTGGAGTTCGCACTCACCGCCCTGGTCACAGATGGGGCAATCCAGCGGGTGGTTGATGAGCAGGAATTCCATGACCCCTTTCTGCGCCTTCAGCGCCCGTTCGGAGCGTGTACGCACCTTCATGCCCTCGGCCACAGGCGTTGCGCACGCGGGCAAGGGCTTCGGCGCTTTCTCTACATCCACCAGGCACATACGGCAGTTGGCGGCAATCGACAGCTTGCGGTGATAACAGAACCGCGGCACATGGATATCAGCCTGATCCGTCGCCTCGATGAGCATGGCACCCTTGCGGGCGCGCATCTCAACACCGTCGACTTCAAGCGTTACGAAATCCTGATCGTTCTCGACCTTGGCATTCATGCGGCTGCTCCGGCCTCGGCGTCCACCAGGGAACGCTTGTGCTCGATGTAATACTCGAATTCGTGGCGATAGTGCTTGAGGAACGCCTGCACCGGCCAAGCCGCCGCTTCACCAAAGGCGCAGATCGTGTGTCCGGCGATCTGCCCGGCGGCGGCCTCCAGCAGCTCGAGGTCTTCCGGGCGCCCCTGCCCGCGCACGATGCGCTTGATGACGCGATGCATCCAGCCGGTGCCCTCTCGACACGGCGTACATTGACCACAGGATTCCGCGTAATAGAACTGGCTGATGCGCAGGATCGCCTTGACCATGTCGGTGGTCTCGTCCATGACGATCACGCCGCCGGAGCCCAATGCGGAACCGGCCTTGGCCAGGCTGTCGTAGTCCATGTCCAGTTCCATCATGGTGTCGGCGGGAACCACGGGCATGGACGAACCGCCCGGAATGACGGCCTTGAGCTTGCGACTGCCACGTACGCCACCGGCCATCTGCAACAAATCGCGGAACGGAGTGCCCAGCGGGATCTCGAAGTTACCGGGCTTCTCGACGTGGCCCGAAACGCAGAAGATCTTGGTGCCACCGTTGTTGGGTTTGCCAAGCTCGGCAAACCATTCGGCACCGTTGCGCATGATCACGGGAACAGAGGCCAGTGTCTCGGTGTTGTTGATGGTGGTGGGCCGGCCGTAGAGACCGAATTGCGCCGGGAACGGTGGCTTGTAACGTGGTTGCCCCTTTTTCCCTTCCAGCGATTCCATCAGGGCGGATTCCTCGCCACAGATGTAGGCGCCTGCGCCGATATGCCCATAGAGGTCGAAGTCAACGCCGGATCCGAGGATGTTCTTGCCCAGCAAACCGGCCTCGTAGGCTTCCTTCAGAGCCTGCTCGAAGCGCTCGAACGGCTCATGATGAAACTCGCCACGCAGGTAGTTGTAGCCCACGGTGACACCCATGGAATAGGCGGCGATCGCCATACCCTCCACCAGGGCGTGGGGATTGAAACGCAGTATGTCGCGATCCTTGCAGGTACCAGGCTCCGACTCATCGGAATTGCAGAGCAGGTATTTCTGCCCCGGGGCATTGCGCGGCATGAAACTCCACTTCACGCCGGCAGGAAAACCGGCGCCACCACGCCCCCGCAGATTGGCTTTCTTGACGGTCTCGATGATGTCCTCTGGCGGTATTTTCTCCTCGAGAATCTTCCGCCATGAGGAATATCCACCGATCTTGAGGTAGTTCTCGTACGTCCACGGCTCGTCGAACTGCAGCGTCTGATAGCAAACCTCGTTGACCATGCTTACTCCAGCTTGTCCAGGATCTCATCCACCTTCTCGGGGCTGAGATGGGTGTGGTAGTGGCCATCCACCACCATCATGGGGCCGCCCACACAGGCGGCCAGGCACTCTTCCTCTATCTTGAGAGTGATACGGCCATCCGGCGTGGTCTCACCGAGCCTGATACCGAGCTTCTTTTCACAATGGGCCACGATGCTATCGGAGCCCATGAGATAGCAGGAGATGTTGGTACAGATATTCACCTTGTGCCGGCCAACCGGCCTCAGGTCGAACATCGTGTAAAAGGTGGCCACCTCGTAGACGGCCACCCGCGGCATGCCGATATAATCGGCCACGGCGTCCATCAGGGGCTCGGTGAGATACCCGCCGTTGGCATCCTGTGCGGCGTGCAGGGCCGGGATCACTGCGGATCGCTTGCCCTCTTCCGGAAATTTTGCCAGCCAGTGGTCGATATCCCGGCGGACATCCGCAGAAAGCAGGTTGTCAGCCTGTACGTCTGTTGTCATCGGTCGATCTCCCCGAAGACGATGTCCTGTGTTCCGATAATGGCCACCACGTCGGCCAGCATATGGCCCCGGCTCATTTCGTCCATGGCGGCCAGATGAGCGAAGCCCGGCGCCCGGACCTTCAGGCGATAGGGCTTGTTGGCACCATCGGACACGATATAGCAACCGAATTCGCCCTTCGGCGCCTCCACCGCCGCGTAGGCCTCGCCGCGGGGCACCGTGTAGCCTTCGGTAAACAGCTTGAAGTGATGGATCAGCGACTCCATGTCGTCCTTCATTTCTTCCCGGCTCGGGGGGGCGATCTTGTGATCGTCCACCATGACCGGGCCCGGATTTCTGCGCAGCCAGTCCACGCACTGACGGATAATCCGGTTCGACTGGCGCATCTCCTCGATACGGACCAGATAGCGGTCATAGCAATCGCCGTTGGTACCCACCGGAATCTCGAAGTCGAGCTGGTCATAGACCTCATAGGGCTGCGTGCGGCGCAGGTCCCACTCCACCCCGGAGCCACGCAGCATGGGGCCGGTAAAGCCGAGTTCCATGGCCCGCTCGGCAGTGACTTCGCCGATCCCCACCAGGCGCTGTTTCCAGATGCGGTTATCGGTGAGCAATGTTTCATACTCATCCACACAGGTCGGGAATCGCTCGGTAAACTCTTCAATGAAATCAAGCAGCGAGCCCTGGCGCGCCGCGTTGAGACGCTTCAGATCCGCCTCGCTGCGAAACTTCGACGCATCGTACTGCGGCATACGCTGCGGCAAGTCCCGATACACGCCGCCAGGCCGGTAATAAGTGGCGTGCATACGCGCACCGGAGACGGCCTCATAGCAATCCATCAGGTCTTCCCGCTCACGGAAGCAGTACAGGAACACCGTCATGGCACCCACATCCAGCCCGTGGGCGCCCAGCCACATCAGGTGATTCAGGATCCGGGTGATTTCGTCGAACATCACACGGATGTACTGTGCCCGGGGTGGCGGCGTAATCCCCAGCAGCTTTTCGATGGCGAGCACATAGCCGTGCTCACTGCACATCATGGACACGTAATCGAGACGATCCATGTAGCCGATGCTCTGGTTGTAGGGCTTACTCTCGGCGAGCTTTTCGGTGGCCCGGTGCAGAAGGCCGATATGTGGGTCGGCCCGGCGGATGACCTCGCCTTCCATTTCCAGCACCAGGCGCAGAACACCGTGGGCCGCAGGGTGCTGCGGGCCGAAATTCATCGTGTAGGAACGGATGTCAGCCATTGTCGGCACCCTCCCGAGGATTGTGATCCGCGTATCGGCTGTCATCCCGAACCACGCGCGGCACCAGCACCCGTGGCTGTATGGAGACAGGCTCGTAGACAACGCGCCCCTTCTCCTCGTTATAGCGGACCTCTACATTGCCGATCAGGGGGAAGTCCTTGCGGAATGGGTGTCCGACGAAACCGTAATCGGTCAGCAAGCGGCGCAGATCCGGGTGCCCGTCGAAAACGATCCCGTACAGATCGAACGCTTCACGCTCGAACCAATTGGCCCCTGCCCAGATGCTCACCACGGAATCGACAACCGGAAAGTTGTCATCCTCGCAATAGGTGCGAACCCGGAGACGCTCATTCGAGGACATGGACAGCAGGTGGTACACCACGGCGAAGCGCCGCCCGGTGTTCGTCTTGATCTCGTCGACACCATAGATGCCGGTCAGGCCGAGCCGGGCAAAACTGTTGCCCCGCACGCCCCGGGAAAAGCCGCTACCGGAGGCCTGCTCGGTAATCCACTCCCCCTCGCCATAGGCGGCATAGTCAACACCGCATAGATCCGTGAGTTGCTCAAACCGGCAATCGGGGTTGTCACTCAGCTCCTTGAGAACATCGTAGAGCTGGTCGGGCGCAACCTCGATTGCGGCCATGTCGACCCCCGTTTCCGCACCGGTGAGCCGATCGCCAAATCGGGCCCGGAGCCCCTCCAGCAGTTGCTCCTGCTTCTCAGACATGCGTCTGCCTCTGCCTCTGCGTCAGCGCGCGATGGTATTGGTCCGGTGAATCTTGTTCTGCAGCTGCACGATTCCATACAACAGCGCCTCCGCCGTGGGCGGACAGCCAGGCACGTAGATGTCGACTGGAACGATGCGATCACAGCCGCGAACAACCGAATAGGAATAGTGGTAGTAGCCGCCGCCGTTGGCGCAAGACCCCATGGAGATAACCCACTTCGGGTCCGACATCTGGTCGTAGACCTTGCGCAGGGCCGGGGCCATCTTGTTGCACAGGGTTCCAGCGACGATCATCACGTCGGATTGGCGGGGACTGGGTCGGAAAATGATACCGAAGCGGTCCATGTCGTAGCGGGCAGCCCCGGCGTGCATCATCTCTACCGCACAACAGGCCAGGCCAAAGGTCATTGGCCAGAGAGAACCCGTTCGCGCCCAATTGATGAGCTTGTCGGCGGACGTGGTGACGAAGCCCTTCTCGAGTACGCCCTCTACTCCCATTCCAGAGCCCCCTTCTTCCATTCATAGAGAAAGCCGATCAGGAGAATTGCGATGAAAACGGCCATGGATGCAAAGCCGAACAGACCGATTTCGTCGAGCACAATTGCCCACGGGAAAAGGAACGCTATTTCAAGATCGAAGATGATGAACAGGATGGCAACGAGATAGTACCGGACGTCGAACTTCATTCGACTGTCTTCGAATGCCTCGAAACCACATTCGTAGGGGGACAGCTTCTCGTCGTTGGGTCGACTTGGCCCGAGAATGAACCCGGCAGCGAGGAGCACAGCGCCCATGCCCAGCCCGACGATGACAAACAGGAGGATCGGCAGATAATTCTCAACCATGGGCGTCACTCCGTCGATCGGGCGGCCGAAAGGCACCCATACACGGCGACGCAGTGTAGAGCAGTCACCGCCTCGGTGTCAACCTAAACCCATTAAAAATTCTTTAAAATACAGTGACTTACCGGAAAGAAACTACCGGCGCCGGTAAGGCGAGATGGTGCGGATGGCCGGACTCGAACCGGCACGGCTTTCGCCACTGCCCCCTCAAGACAGCGTGTCTACCAGTTCCACCACATCCGCATCTTGCTTGAACTGGACGGTCCCTCGCCGAAACCTCGGGAATTCTACCAATCCCGACGCACCGCAGCAAACCGGAAAGCGATTATTCGTCCGGCGGCGGGGGTGCGTCCTCGATCACTTCATCGGTATCTTCATCCGGCGCTCCGGGCGCTCCCTCTTCCACCTCTGACGCTGGCTCATCGCCAATCAGGTCAGCCACACTCCCCGGGGTGGACTGCCGGGCCGCGATCATCGCCAGGGTCAGGCTGGTGAGGAAGAAACCGATCGCCAGGGCCGTGGTGATGCGCACCAGAAAGGACGACGAGCCCTGGGCCCCGAATACGGTGGCCGATGCGCCACTGCCAAAGGCGGCACCCGCGTCGGCCCCCTTGCCGTGCTGGAGCAACACCAGAACCACCAAGGTAATGGCGATCAGCACGTGGATGACCAGGATAATCTGTCCCATCAGGCTCTCTCTCTGTTCGGTTCATTCGCGGCGCAAAGCCGCTTGCTCGCAAATGGCGAGAAAATCGTCAGCTACCAGGGAGGCGCCACCGATCAGTCCGCCGTCGATATCCGGCATGGCAAGAAGCTCACCGGCATTGCCGGGCTTCACGCTGCCACCGTAAAGTATTCTGGCGCGCCGACCAATCTCCGCACCCAGGCGGTGCAACCGCTCCCGGAGCAAGGCATGCACGGCCTGGGCCTGCTCTGGCGTTGCGGTCCGTCCGGTACCGATTGCCCACACCGGCTCGTAGGCAAACACCACTTGACCCAGCTGCGCCTCTGGCACGGCGGACAGGACAGCGTCGAGTTGCCGAAGCACCACGTCTTCGGTTTCCGATGCTTCCCGCTCCGCAAGGGTTTCCCCCACACAGACGATGGGCCGCAAATCTTCCTGCAGCGCCGCCAACGCCCGTTTGGCCACCAGGGCATCGGTTTCACCGAATAGCTGACGACGCTCCGAATGCCCCACCAGCGCGTAACGACAGCCAAACTCCCGCAGCATCGGAGCGGAAATCTCGCCCGTGAAAGCGCCCTCACGCGCGGTTGCCACATTCTGCGCACCCAGCACAACGGCGCTGTCGGCAACCTCTTCGGACACCCGGGGAATCAGGACATAGGGCGGTAGCAGCACCACCTCTATGGCATCGAGCTCCGCCGTACCTCGGACTACCGCCTGGGATAGCGCCCGCGCCATGGCTCTGGAGCCATGCATTTTCCAGTTCCCGGCGACCAACGGCTGACGCATGAACATCCCTCACGTCGGCAAACAGGCCGGAATCTTAACGTCGCGGCATGACCAATTCAAACGCCGTGTTGACGCTTTCCAGGACCAGCCACAACGGAGGGCGAGGATAACCGGGCAGATAACCAGACCGGCGACTCAGGCCAGTGCGCGCTTCACCGCATCCGCAAGCGTCTGCGCATGCTGTCTGACCGAGGCCGCATCACGTCCCTCAACCATCACCCGGATTACCGGTTCCGTGCCCGACGGCCGCAGCAACACCCGCCCCTGATCACCAAGCGCCGACTCCGTGAGCCTCACGGCGTCAGCAATGGTCGCGTTGTCGTCGATAGCCCGCACACGCCCCACTGGCACATTAATCATGTGCTGCGGATACTTGGTCATTCCGCCCCTGGCCTCTGCCAGCGAGACGTTCTCCCTGTGGAGCACCTCCAGCACCTGCAAGGCCGAGATGATGCCATCCCCGGTGGTCGTACGATCAAGACAGAGAATGTGGCCTGAAGACTCGCCACCGAGAATGCCGGACTCGCGCTTCAATTGTTCCAGTACGTAGCGGTCACCCACCTTGGCACGGATAAAATCGACACCCAGCTCACGCAATGCCAGCTCGAGCCCCAGGTTGCTCATCAATGTGCCCACCACCGGGCCACGCAGCGCGCCCTCACGCTGGCGCCCGCGGGCAATAATGAACAGAAGCTCATCACCGTCGAGGATCTCACCGTTCTCGTCCACCATGACCAGTCGATCACCATCGCCATCAAACGCGATACCGGCGTGGGCGCCGTGCTCGATCACCGCCTTCTGCAGGCCTTGTGGACTGGTGGAGCCACAATCGACATTGATGTTGAGACCATCGGGTCGGTTGCCGATAACCACAACTTCGGCACCCAGTTCGCGGAAGACTTCCGGGCCCACGTGATAGGTCGCGCCGTTCGCGCAGTCCAACACCAGGCGCATGCCGTCAAGACGCAACTGCCGCTCGACGCTGCTCTTGCAGAACTCGATATAGCGGCCGGGCGCATCCTCCAACCGTGCGACCTTGCCCAGGGCGCTGGAATTCACCGTGGTCAGGCTCTCCTGTAACAGTGCCTCTATGCGCTCCTCGGTGGCATCATCGAGCTTCTCGCCATCGGCGGAAAAGAACTTGATGCCGTTATCCTCATGGGGGTTATGGGACGCGCTGATCACGATCCCGGCCCCGGCACGCAGAGTGCTGGTCAGGTAGGCGATCGCCGGGGTCGGCATGGGACCAAGCAACCGGATATCGACCCCGGCAGCAGATAAACCGGCCTCCAGCGCCGACTCGAACATGTAACCGGAGATGCGGGTGTCCTTGCCGATCAGGACGAGATCACGATCCTGTTGCGCCAGCACACGACCAACCGCCCAACCAAGCTTGAGCACGAAATCCGGTGTAATCGGATACTCTCCGACCCGCCCCCGTATACCGTCGGTTCCAAAGTACTGCCGCCCCATTTTCACGTCCTGTCAATCGTTGGGAGACGCCGGTCTAGACCGCCAGGGATTCGGCTTCCAGCGTCGCTTGAACAATAGCGATGGCCTCGCGCGTCGGCCCGACATCGTGCACCCGAATTATACGAGCACCTTCGCGGGCCGCGAGCACGGCTGCAGCAATACTGCCGTATAGCCGCTCATCAACATCGCGGTCCAGCACACGTCCCAGCATGGACTTGCGGGACAGACCAACCAGAACCGGCAGCCCCATGCCGACAAAACGGCCAAGCTCCCTCAGAAGCCGGTAGTTGTGGGCGAGGCTCTTGCCGAAACCGAAACCGGGGTCGAGGATCAACCGCTGCCGTGTCATGCCAGCACCCGCGCAAGCCGCGACCCGCTCACCAAGGAATGCCATGACTTCGCCCACCACATCCTCGTAATGAGGGTTGTCCTGCATGGTGCGTGGCTGCCCCTGCATGTGCATCAGGCACACTGGCAATCCCGTGGCCACGGCAGCGTGCAGTGCTCCCTCGCCCCGTAATGCCAGCACGTCATTGATCATTCCAGCGCCGCATGCGGCGGCCTCGGTCATGACCTCGGGCTTGCTGGTATCGACGGATACGGGAACGTCAAAGGCGCTCACCAGGCGCTCAAGCACTGGCATGACCCGGTCGAGTTCCTGCTGGACCGAGACGCTGTCGGAGCCCGGCCGCGTGGATTCTCCGCCGATGTCGATGAGGTCGGCTCCCTCCGCGATCATGCGCTCGGCCTGCACAAGGGCATCGTCCAGGCTGAAGTAGGCACCGGCATCGGAGAAAGAGTCAGGGGTGACGTTGAGCACACCCATGATACGGGGACGGTCCAGGGACAGGACTTTCCCCCCGCAATCAAGAACCGCGGGCGCCGACACGGAGGTCGAGCGCCCGCCATTTACGTGCGGCATGGTGTGCTAGTGCTCGCCGGCAGGATCACCCAACTTGCCGCCACCGGACGCACGATCATCGCGCTCATCGTCCGTGGAGGTCGGCGCGTTGGGCGTACTGCGGCCGCCGCCATCGCCACGATCCTGCTCATGGGCAGGCGGCCCCGCAGGGCGACCAGCCATGATCTCATCGATCTGCTTGCGATCGATGGTCTCGTACTGCATGAGCGCGTCGGACATGGCATGCAGGGTTTCCATGTTCGCTGCGAGAATCTCCCGGGCATGCTTGTAGTTGGTGTCGATGATCGCACGCACCTCTTCGTCGATGGCATGCGCGGTCTCGTCGGACACCGCCTTTACCTTGCTCATCTGCTGGCCGAGGAACGGCTGATCGTCATCGTCGCTGTAGGCAAGCGGCCCCATCCGATCGGAAAGCCCCCATTTCGTGACCATATCCCGGGCGTAGGCCGTCGCGACCTTGATGTCGTTCTGGGCGCCGGTGGTGACCGAATCCTTGCCGAAAATCAGCTCCTCTGCCAGACGGCCACCAAAGGCGACGGCGATCTTGCTATTGAGCTGCTCCTTGGAGTACCCAAGCGGGTCATGCTCCGGCAGGAACATGGTCACCCCGAGAGCGCGGCCCCGCGGGATAATGGTGACCTTGTGCACCGGATCGTGCTTGGGCGTCAGCAAGCCCACGATTGCGTGGCCGGCCTCGTGATAGGCAGTAAGACGCTTCTGCTCTTCGTCCATGACCATGGAGCGGCGTTCCGCACCCATCATGATCTTGTCCTTGGCCCGCTCGAAGTCGTCCATATCGACCTCGCGCTTGTTGCCACGGGCGGCAAACAGCGCAGCCTCGTTCACCAGGTTAGCCAGATCGGCACCGGAGAAGCCGGGGGTGCCGCGGGCCAGCGTTGCCGGGTTGATACCCCGGGCCAGCGGCAGCTTGGTCATGTGAACCTTGAGAATCTGCTCACGACCGCGGACATCGGGCAGCGGCACAACGACCTGCCGGTCGAAACGGCCGGGACGCAACAGGGCCGGGTCGAGGACATCGGGCCGGTTGGTGGCCGCGATCACGATGATGCCCTCGTTACCCTCGAAGCCATCCATCTCCACCAGAAGCTGGTTGAGCGTCTGCTCACGTTCATCGTGCCCGCCACCAAGGCCGGCACCACGCTGCCGACCCACGGCATCGATTTCATCAATAAAGATGATGCACGGTGCATGCTTCTTGGCCTGGGCGAACATGTCCCGCACGCGGGAGGCGCCCACGCCAACAAACATTTCCACGAAGTCGGAACCGGAGATGCTGAAGAACGGCACCTTGGCTTCGCCTGCAATGGCCTTGGCCAGCAGGGTCTTGCCCGTACCGGGAGACCCCACCATCAGCACCCCACGGGGAATCTTTCCGCCGAGACGCTGAAACTTGGAAGGATCACGAAGGAAGTCGACCAATTCACCAACCTCTTCCTTGGCCTCTTCCACGCCAGCCACATCGGCAAAGGTGACCTTGACCTGTTCCTCGGTCATCATCTTTGCCTTGCTCTTGCCGAACGACATGGCCCCGCGACCACCGCCGCCGCCCTGCATCTGGCGCATGAAGTAGATCCAGACAGCGATCAGCAGCAGGAATGGCGTCCAGGAGATCAGGATCTGCCAGAACATGCTGCGGCCTTCCGGCTCCTGGGCATCGATGGCCACGCTGTTATCCAGCAGGGAACCGATCAGCGCGCGGTTGTCCGTTTCCGGGCTCAAAGTACGGAAGGACTCGCCACCCGTGGTGACACCCTTGATGTCCTGGCCCTGTATGGTCACTTCCCGAATGCCGCCGCGCTCAACCTGCGCGAGGAAATCCGAATACGTCACCTTGTTGGCCGTCGTCGTCCGCTCCTGGAAGCTACTGAAGACGGACATCAGGACAACAGCGATAATCACCCAGAGGATGAGATTCTTTGCCATATCGTTCAAGGCGATAAACCTCGGTCGTTGGCTCCCGACGACAGGCCGGAAGACTGGTGCCTAATGCACCGTGCAGTGTGCGTAACCGTACTACACCTGCTTTTGACGGGCCAGCAGATACATCTCCCGGCTGCGACCCCTAGAAGAAGCGGGCTTGCGTGTCAGGACCTTCCGGTAGCCCTGTCGGACCAGGCGCAGGTATTCATCGAAACCCTCGCCCTGAAATATCTTGACCAGAAAATCGCCGCCAGGTTTCAGATGACTGTCGGCAAAGTCCAGCGCCAGTTCGGCAAGGTGCATCGCCCGAGGCTGATCCACCGCCTTGACACCTGATATGTTGGGGGCCATATCCGAAAGTACAAGGTCCACCGGCTGCCCTCCCAGAACCTGGTCGAGAGCGGCGAGGGCCGCGTCTTCTGTGAAGTCCGCCTGAATCACGCGGGCATCTTCCACCTGATCCATGGCCAGTATATCCAGGGCCACCACCAGACCTCCGGCACCCACCTCCCGGGCGGCGACCTGGGTCCAGCCACCCGGAGCAGCCCCCAGGTCAACGACACGCATGCCGGGCTTCAGCAGGCGGTCCTTACGCTGGATCTCCAGCAGCTTGAACGCAGCCCTGGAGCGATACCCCTGCTTCTGTGCCTCGCGCACGTAGGCATCGTTAAAATGCTCGTGCAGCCAACGCCCACTGCTCTTGCTACGCGCCATCGAAGTCTTCCCGCTTCTGCTGCAGGCCACGCTCTGCTGCCCGAAGCGCGCGGCGGATCCGCCAGACTAGCCACAGGGCGCCGGAGCAACTCCCCAACAGGAGGACGGACAACGCCGCCATGTGATCGAGTCCGGCAATGCTCACTGCGAACCAGAGACAGACCAGCAACAGCAGAATCACCGCCAGATCGAGCTTGACGCCGGGGAACAGGATCTGCTGCGCAGGCGGACGGTCACGTGCTACACTCCGCGCCGTTTCCTGCTCCGGACGACACTCGTTATTCGCCATGCGTCAACTCACCGATGAACAGAAGTTGCACCTGCGCCGACTCGGCCACGCGCTCAAGCCGGTGGTACTGATGGGCAATGCCGGGCTGACTGATAATGTCATGGCGGAAATAGACCAGGCGCTGGACGACCATGAACTGATCAAGGTCAAGGTCGTCGCCGATGACCGCGAGCAGCGTCGGGCGCACATCGAGACGATCTGCCTCAAGGCCGACGCAAGCCTGGTGCAGGCCGTGGGCAAGATCGCCCTGCTGTTCCGGCGCTCCCGGATCGAGAAGAAGCGACGCCTCGCCCTCCCCTGAATAACCCGCGACGCTGCGCGCCTACTCGTAGCGCACCCCCACAATCTCGTATTCCCGGGTGCCGCCGGGCGCTTCGACGGTGACGATGTCTCCCTCTTCCTTCCCCACCATGGCGCGAGCCAGGGGTGACTGCACCGAAATCAGACCCGCCTTGATGTCGGCTTCATCCTCTCCCACGATGCGGTAGCTGTACTCGTCGCCGGAATTCTCATCCACCAGATCCACCGTGGCGCCGAATACCACCTTGCCACCGGCATTCAGCTGGGTCACATCGATAACCTGGGCGTTGGCCAGCTTGCTCTCGATATCCTGAATGCGGCCCTCGACAAAACTCTGCTGCTCACGCGCCGCGTGATACTCGGCATTCTCTTTCAAATCGCCATGGGCCCGGGCCTCGGCGATGGCCTCGGTAATGCGCGGCCGCTCCTTGTACTTCAGTCGGTTCAGTTCTTCGCGCAGCTTTTCCGCGCCGCGTACGGTCAGGGGCACTTTGCTCATGCCGTCGCCTCCTTGTGCAATGTCTGCAGACGGTTGACTTCCGTCGCATCCGGGTGCGCCAGTGCCATGACCGTGGCCCGCGCACCAGCAATGGTGGTCGTATAACTCACCTTGTTGTGGAGCGCCTCGCGGCGGATCGAGTAGGAATCCGCAATGGCCTGGCGCCCTTCCGTCGTGTTGATGATGAGCTGTATCTCACCGTTCTTGATGGCGTCGACAATGTGCGGACGCCCTTCACGAACCTTGTTGATGGTGTCGCAGTCGATTCCCGCTGCCGCCAGCACTTCCGCGGTACCCCGGGTCGCCACCAGGGAAAACCCGGCATCCATCAGACCCCGGCCCACCTCGACCACACCCGCCTTGTCGGCGTCGCGCACACTGACAAAAACCTTGCCGGTTCGCGGCAGATCAACACCGGCTGCCAGCTGGGACTTGGCATAGGCCTCGCCAAAGTCATGCCCGATGCCCATGACCTCGCCGGTGGATTTCATCTCCGGCCCGAGAATCGGGTCGACCCCCGGGAACTTGATGAAGGGGAACACGGCTTCCTTCACCGAATAGAAACGGGGAATCACCTCTTCGGTAACGCCCTGCTCCACGAGGCTCTGGCCCACCATGCAACGTGCCGCGACCTTGGCAAGCTGTATCCCCACCGCCTTCGAGACGAAGGGGACGGTGCGCGATGCTCGCGGGTTGACCTCCAGAATATAGATGTCGTCGCCCTTGATCGCGAACTGCGTGTTCATCAGCCCGACCACATTCAGCGCCCGGGCCAACTCGCGCACCTGCTCGCGCATGCGATCCTGGAGGGCCGGCGACAGGCTGTAGGGGGGTAGCGAGCAGGCGGAATCCCCGGAATGCACGCCGGCCTGCTCGATATGCTCCATGATGCCGCCGATCAGCACATGCTCGCCGTCGCAGATGGCGTCGATATCCACCTCCACGGCGTCGTCCAGAAACCGATCGAGGAGAACGGGGCTGTTGTGGGAGACCTTCACCGCCTCATTCATGTATTGCTCGAGCTCGTCTTCGCCGTAGACGATCTCCATGGCCCGGCCACCGAGCACGTAGGACGGCCGCACCACCAGCGGATAACCGATTTCCGCCGCCAGGCGATAGGCCTCGTGGGCGGTCCGGGCAAGGCGGTTGGGCGGCTGCTGGATGCCGAGCCGTTGTATCAGCTGCTGAAACCGCTCCCGGTCCTCGGCCAGGTCGATGGAATCCGGCGTCGTACCGATAATGGGTGCGCCGGCGGCCTCGAGATCCCGGGCCAGCTTGAGGGGCGTCTGTCCACCGTACTGTACGATGACGCCTTCGGGCTGCTCGGTGTGAATGATCTCCAGCACGTCTTCCAGCGTCAGCGGCTCGAAGAACAGGCGATCGGACGTGTCGTAATCGGTGGAGACGGTTTCCGGGTTGCAGTTGACCATGATGGTCTCATAGCCGTCGTCACGCATGGCGAAGGCGGCATGGACGCAGCAGTAGTCGAACTCGATACCCTGGCCGATACGGTTCGGCCCGCCACCCAGCACCATGATCTTGCGCCGGTCGGACGGTGCCGCCTCGCACTCCTCGTCGTAGCAGGAATACATGTAGGCCGTGGTGGCGGCAAACTCGGCTGCACAGGAATCCACCCGCTTGTAAACGGGCCGCACGCCGAGCTCGTGTCGACGCCCACGAACCTGCGCCTCGGTGGCACCAACGAGTCGGGCCAACCGCGCATCGGAGAATCCACGCCGCTTGAGACTGAACAGTGTATGGGTGTCCATGCCCTGCAGGCCGATCTGCCGAACGCGGGATTCCCATTGCACCAGATCCTCGATCTGCGTCAGAAACCACGGATCGATGGCGGTCAGCTCGAACACCTGTTCCGCGGTCAAGCCGGCCCTGAAGGCATCCGCCACGTGAAGGATACGCTCCGGGCGGGGCCGCAGCAGGGCCTCGCGGAGCTGGCTCTGAACGTCCTCGGCCTGGGGATCAAAGCGCGGATCCAGGCCTTCCAGCCCGGTTTCCATGCTGCGCAGGGCCTTCTGGAATGATTCCTGGAAGGTTCGGCCGATGGCCATGGCCTCGCCCACGGATTTCATCTGCGTGGTCAGCGTCGCCTCGGCCCGGGGAAACTTCTCGAAGGTAAAGCGTGGAATCTTGGTGACCACGTAGTCGATGGTGGGCTCGAAAGACGCCGGCGTCGCGCCCCCGGTAATCTCGTTGCGCAGCTCGTCCAGCGTGTAGCCCACGGCCAGCTTGGCGGCAACCTTGGCAATGGGGAAGCCGGTGGCCTTGGAGGCCAGCGCCGAGGAGCGCGACACCCGCGGATTCATCTCGATGACCACCATGCGGCCGTCTTCGGGGTTGATGGCGAACTGCACATTGGAGCCACCGGTCTCCACACCGATTTCACGCAGCACCGCCAGGGAGGCGTTGCGCATGATCTGGTATTCCTTGTCGGTCAGGGTCTGGGCCGGCGCGACGGTGATGGAGTCGCCGGTGTGCACACCCATCGGATCCAGGTTCTCAATCGAGCAGATGATGATGCAGTTATCCGCCTTGTCGCGGACAACCTCCATCTCGTATTCCTTCCAGCCCAGCACCGACTCCTCGATCAGCAGCTCGTTGGTCGGAGAAAGGTCCAGTCCGCGCTCGCAAATCTCGACGAATTCATCGCGGTTATAGGCAATGCCACCACCGGAACCACCCAGCGTGAACGACGGCCGAATGATGGTGGGAAAACCGATGCGTGACTGCACGTCCAGCGCCTGCTCCATGGAATGGGCAATCTCGGCGTGGGCTGTCTCCAGACCGATCCTGGCCATGGCCTGACGGAACAGGTCGCGGTCCTCGGCCTTGTCGATGGCCTCCTTCGAGGCGCCGATCATCTGCACGCCGAAGCGCTCGAGGACGCCGTGGCGGTCCAGATCCAGGGCGCAGTTCAGCGCCGTCTGCCCGCCCATGGTGGGCAGCACGGCGTCCGGGCGCTCTTTCTCGATGATGCGGGCGACCACCTGCCAGGTGATGGGCTCGATGTAGATGGCATCCGCGGTTTCCGGGTCAGTCATGATGGTAGCGGGGTTGGAATTCACCAGGATGACCCGGTACCCCTCCTCGCGCAGGGCCTTGCAGGCCTGCACCCCGGAATAGTCGAACTCGCAGGCCTGGCCGATGATGATGGGGCCGGCACCGATGATCAGTATGCTTTTGAGGTCTTCACGCTTGGGCATGGTATCTCGCTTGTTCCTCGACCGTTCCGGGCTTGCGGATCAGGCGCGGTGTTCGCGCATCAGTTCGACGAAGTGGGCAAACAGGGGGCGCACATCGTGGGGGCCGGGACTGGCTTCCGGGTGCCCCTGAAAGCCGAAGGCCGGCCGATCCGTGCGATGAATCCCCTGCAGGCTGTCATCGAACAGGGAGCGATGCGTGGTGCGCAGTGTCGACGGCAAGGACTGCTCGTCAACGGCGAAGCCATGATTCTGGCTGGAAATCATCACCCGGCCGGTTTCCACATCCAGCACCGGGTGGTTGGCGCCGTGATGGCCGAATTTCATCTTGATGGTGCGTGCGCCGCTGGCCAGCCCGAGGAGTTGATGCCCCAGACAGATACCGAAGCTCGGCACCCCACTATCGACAATCTCGGCGATCGCCTTGATGGCGTAATCGCAGGGCTCCGGATCACCCGGGCCGTTGGAGAAGAAAACACCGCTCGGCTGCATGGCGAGCACCTGCTGCGCCGGTGTGCGGGCCGGCACCACGGTGACCCGGCAGCCGTGATCCACCAGCATGCGCAGGATGTTCTGCTTGATGCCGAAGTCGTAGGCGACCACGTGCCAGGGCAGATCTGAATCCGCCTTCTCGCTGCCGTCGCTCAGCCCGTCATCCAGCTGCCAGCCGCCACGGCGCCAGTCGTACTGCTTCTGGGTCGAGACATGCTGCGCCAGATCCATGCCCTTGAGGCCGGGGAATCCACGGGCCTGCTCAATGGCCGCGGCCTCATCCACCGTGCCGGCCATGATGCAACCACTCTGGGCACCTTTCTCGCGCAGCAGGCGCGTCAGTCGGCGGGTGTCGATGCCGGCAATGGCGACCACACCCTGCTCGGCCAACCAGGCATCCAGGGTCTGGGTATTACGCCAGTTGCTTGCCCGCAGCGGCAGATCGCGAATGATGAGGCCGGCGAGCTGCGCACCATCGGATTCGTTATCCAGCGGTGTCGTTCCCGTGTTGCCCACGTGGGGGTAGGTCAGCGTGACCAGCTGACGACTGTAGGAAGGATCCGTACAGATCTCCTGATAGCCGGTCATCGCGGTGTTGAAGACAACCTCGCCGACAGCCGCTCCCTCAACGCCGATGGCCTCGCCCCGAAACACGCTGCCGTCGGCCAGCGCCAATATTGCCGGTGTGTTCAACAGCCCCTCCCGTCAGACACGCGCAAAAACGGGAGGGCTCGATCGATGCCCTCCCGCGACTGAAATCTCACTTGATTGCGGATAGTTTACTTGATTGGCCGGAAACCTGTCCACGACACGGGAGGCCGGTTCAGGAATCGTCCTCTGGCAGCGGGTGGCGCAGCATGACCAGGCGCGAGCCGCCGGTCTCGCAGACATGCGCCAGGCTCATTACAGCCTGCTCCAGCAACGCCGCTGCGGGCTCGCCACGCTGATATTCCGCGCCACCCTGACACAATCGCAGGCGGCACTCGGCGGCACCATCCCACTGCCCGACCAGCCGCTCGAACGCCTGTTGCAGGGCTTCACCCCGCAACCGCAGCCCCCGCTCCTGGCAGCGGGGCAGAATGACGGCAAAGGTGTCCTCTTCCAGGGCAAAGGCGTGGTCCATGCGCCGCAGCAGCCCCGGCAGCATGATCCCCCAGGTAGCGAGCAAGCGCTCGCGATCGGCGCTGTCCAGACCATCCACATCGTCCTGAAAACGCATCAGCAACAGGCTCAGGCAATCACCGTAGCGGCTCGCGCGCTCCAGTTCCGCAGTCAGTGTGGTATGAAAATGGCCGGTGGTGAACAGCCCGGTAACCGGATCGGTAAAGGACGCAGGCAGGGTCGCCGGATCAGGGACCTGACCCGCACCGGAAAGACCGGCTGGGGTGACCTGCAGGCGGGCGTAACCGATCAGCCCGCCCAGCATGGCAAGTGCGGATTCCGGCACATCGACATGATGCCGATGTGGCAGCATCAGGTGGATGGCTCCCAGGCTGCGCTCCTCGGCGTGCAGGGGAATCAGCAGTAGCGCGGGGCCGATCTGCAGGTCGGGATCAAGCTCGACCAGCGTTACCACCTGTGGTGACTCGCCAGGTTGATAGTCAGGGGGAATATCGCCAAGACGGTAGACGACGTCGTGGGGATAACCGCTACGCCGGGCACCGTGCCAGACCATGAGCGCACCAACGCCACTGGTGAGTTCCATCAGCGCACGCAGCACGAGACGATCCCAGGCAGGCTCATCCAGACGAAGGGCCTGCTCGGCAATGCGTCTCGCCAGCTGCAGAACCTCGTTACCACGCCCCCCTTCGCCTTGCTCCATGGCAGGGTGTTTATACACATCATGCTCCAAGGCAGTCATCAGGCGCTCCCGGGCCGACCACAGGAGACTTATAGTCAATAGGGAGGCAACTTGCCAAGAGCGCCTTTCAGGGACGGCGGCGACAGACATCCACCACATTGCGCAAGCCAGCGATGCGATCCATCAGGCGACTCATCTGCGTGACATCGCCGATTTCCACGGTCAACGTCATGCGGGCCCGGTGATCATCACGCCCGGTGGAAGTATTCACCCCGAGAACGTTGATCTTTTCATTGGTGAGTATGGCAGTGATATCGCGTAACAGGCCCTGGCGATCGTAGGCGTCGATCTGGATATCCACCGGATATTTCTGCTCCGCCCGGCCACGCCAGCTTACCTCTATGAGGCGTTCGCTTTCGATTTCCATCAATTCGCGGATGGTCGGACAATCACGACGATGAATGGTCACGCCCTGGCCGCGGGTAATGAAACCGATGATGGCATCACCCGGCGCGGGCTTGCAGCAGCCGGCCATGCGGGTGAGCAGATTGCCTACACCGTAGATGCTGACATCGTCGCCACCGCCGCCTTCGAGACTGGACTCCCGGGGCACCAGCGCAGGCTCGGTGCGCTTGGGCAGCACGTGCTCTCCCAGCAGCCCGGCCACCTGGCCCGCGGTCACATCCCCGCGACCGATGGCGGCGAGGAAGTCGTCCACCTTGGGGAAGCGCGTCTTTTGCGCCAGCTTCTCCAGGTTGACGTCCTGCAGGCCGAGCCGGTGCAACTCCCGTTCGAGCTCCTGCCTGCCAGCGGTGACGTTCTTGTCGAAATCCAGCTGTTTGAACCAGCTGCGCACCCGCCCCCGGGCACGGGATGTCCGCAAATACCCGCGCGCGGGGTTGAGCCAGTCGCGGCTCGGCGCACCGGATTTGGACGTCAGTATTTCCACCTGATCGCCGTTCCGAAGTTCGTAGTTCAGGGGCACGATGCGACCGTTGATCTTGCCGCCACGACAGCGATGACCGATATCGCTGTGGATGTGATAGGCGAAATCCAGGGGCGTGGCCCCCCGCGGCAGGTCGATCACGTCACCACGGGGGCTGATGACGTAGACCCGGTCCTCGAACACTTCGGCCTTGAAGCGATCGATGAAGTCCTCGGCGCCGTTCTCCTCCCGTCCCCATTCAAGCAATTGCCGCAGCCAGGCGATGCGTTGCTCGAAACGCTCGTCACTGCCGCCGGGGCGGCCTTCCTTGTAGCGCCAGTGCGCGGCCACCCCAAGCTCGGCCTGCTCGTGCATCTCGTGGGTGCGGATCTGCACTTCCAGCGTCTTGCCCTCGGGGCCGATAACGGCGGTATGCAAGGACTGGTAATTGTTTTCCTTGGGCGTGGCGATGTAGTCGTCGAACTCCCTGGGCACGTGTTTCCAGAGGCTGTGCACCACACCCAGGGTGGCATAACAGGCGGCCACGTCGTGCACCAGCACCCGTACCGCACGTATGTCGAAGAGCTCGTGGAAATCGAGCCCCTTGCGCTGCATTTTTTTCCAGATGCTGAAGATGTGCTTGGGTCTGCCCCCCACATCCGCCTCGATGCCGGCAGTGGTCAAGGCCTTGTCCAGGTCATCGATGACCTGGCGGATGTAACGCTCCCGGTCCTGCCGCTTCTCACGCAGCAGTTTGGCAACACGCTTGTAGGTCACCGGCTCCAGGTAACGGAAGCAGAGATCCTCCATTTCCCACTTGACCTGCCAGATCCCCAGACGGTTGGCCAGCGGTGCGTAGATATCGCTGGTCTCACGGGCGATTTCGTACTGCACGGATTCAGGACGATTACGCAGGGTGCGCAGGTCGTGCAGGCGCTCGGCAAGCTTGATGAACACCACGCGGATGTCCTCCGCCATGGCAAGCAGCATCTTGCGCAGTGCTTCGGTGCGGGTGCCCTCGTCCTGGGACGCCTCTACCTGACCACGCAGCTCGCGGACAACATCCATCCGCTCGACACCCTCGACCAGGGCCACGGCATCAGGATCACACTCGGTGCGAATGGCCAGCCAGTGATCACCGGCCAACTCGGGCAGATCATGCAGCATACCCGCGGCAATGGTATGCGCGTCGAGCTTGAGGCCGGCCAGGATGGTGGCCACGGACAGGGCATGCTCGAAATAGCTCTCGCCGGAGGGCCGGCACGCGGTGCCACAGGCTGACTGAACCACTTGCCACGTCGAGGCGAGCAGCCTGCCCTCTTCACCATTGGCGGAGAGGCCGACATTATCCAGCCAGAGGTCAAGACTGACCTCGCCGCGAGCGAACAGATCGCTCAGATCATCGGTAACACTCACCATTCCTGGGAGACCCTCCTCTCCGGGAAGGGGCGCATTGTACGCAAGGCCGGGGGCCCGCGCTAACCTATTCGTTCACACCCCGGCAACTCCCGTCAGTCACCCATCCATTCCTTACAACTGTATACTTGACCACCACTTTCAACTGCTGTAAATCTATACAGCACAACCGGAGGCACCATGCGCGAGATCACCCCCAGACAATTGGAAATCCTGCAGTTCATCAGGGCTTTCATTACTGATCATGGCTTCCCGCCTACTCGCGCGGATATCAATCGCGGCCTGGGCTTCCGTTCACCCAATGCGGCGGAAAGCCATCTTCGCGCACTGGAACGCAAGGGCGCCATTGAACTGCTGGCCGGGTCATCCCGCGGCATCCGTCTGCTACAGCCGGATGACGACCTGCCCGAAGAAGACACCGGCCTACCCATTATCGGTCAGGTTGCAGCCGGTAGCCCGGTACTCGCGGAAGAGCATATCCAGGGGCGATGCCGGGTCGATGAGGCCTTGTTCACGCCCCGGGCGGACTACCTGCTTGCTGTACGGGGCATGAGCATGAAGGACGCCGGCATCATGGATGGCGATCTGCTGGCCGTCCATAGCACCCGGGAAGCGCGTAACGGACAAGTCGTGGTGGCCAGGCTGCAGGACGAAGTCACCGTCAAGCGGTTCCGCAAGGACGGCCATACGATCTGGCTGCTGCCGGAGAACCCCGATTTCCAACCAATAGAAGTCAATCTGCGGAAGGAGCCGCTGGTTATCGAAGGGCTGGGTGTTGGTCTGATTCGCAACGGCATGCCGCTCTAGGGAGACACTGATATATCCCTAGGCAACGCTGCGACACACGGCGCACAGCTCCCCGGCCGGATGCCGGACATGCGATCACGATAAAGAGGCGCGTCATGAACGATGCATTGCATGAACTGCTCCAGCAACCGGGTATCTGGCGTAGCGCCGATGCCAGGCCACTGACCCACAGCATTCCCAGCGGTTTCGCCGAGCTGGATGCAGTGCTGCCAGGCGGTGGCTGGCAGGATCAGGCCATGACGGAAATCCTGCATGACGACAAGGGGCTGGGGGAGCTGCGATTGCTGATGCCGGCACTGGCCCGTCTCAGCCGCTCCGGTCGCTGGATCGCCATGATCGCACCACCCCATATCCCCTATGCACCGGCCCTGGCCGCCCAGGGTATGGATCTCTCCCGCGTGCTGCTGGTGCACCCGCGCCGGGGTGATGATGCCCTCTGGGCTGTAGAGCAGGCGCTGCGTTCCGGCACCTGCGCCGCTGTGCTGGTCTGGCCGCAGCATCTGGCGGAGCGGCAGATCCGGCGGCTGCAACTCGCCGCGGAAGCCGGTGCCACCTGGGGCATCCTGTTCCGGCCTGCGGCCGCTGCAGAACAGGCCTCGCCGGCAGCCATCCGTTTACATCTTGAAGGGCGCGCGGAGGGCACGCAGCTGCATGTGCTCAAGGCGCGGGGCAGTCATGGCGGGCAGCGCCTGCAACTTGATCTCGACAAACCCCGGACACGGGTTCTGCCCGTGGCGGCCGAGCATGCGCAAACCACGGCCTATCCCGCCACAATGGAACACGATGGTCATCCTGTGAGCCTGCAGCCGCTGCAAAGCGGCAAGCAGCCCGACAATCCATCCGAGCGCCCCCAGCTACCACTACCTCTGGGCGACAACCCGCGGCCGCGCAATCGCCTGCGGCTGGTTAGGCCAGGACGGCATCTGCATACCTCCTGACCGTCGCCGTTGTTGTTGTGAAAACAGCCATGCACGGCCCCGTGCATGGCTGCTCTAGCCCGGACGACAACTATGCCGACTCGATGCCATGCTCTGGCTTGCACTCCATTTTCCACAGTTTGCACTGGATGTTCTGAATCGCGGACGCACTGACGACGCTGCCTGCGTGGTGATAGCCCGGCAGCGTGTTATCCAGAGCAATGCCGCCGCCCAGGCGGCCGGTGTAAGCGAAGGGATGGGCCAGCAGGCAGCCATCGCGCTATTGCCCCATTTGCAGCTGTTGATGGCGGATACCGACGCCGAGCGCCAGGCCCTGGAGCAATTGGCCGCCTGGAGTCTGCAATTCACCGCGCAGGTCAGCCTGCAACCCCCCAATGGCCTGCTCCTGGAGATTGGCGGAAGTTTGCGACTATTCGGCGGATTGCCACGATTGCGACAACGCATCACCGGAGAATTGATCGAGCTTGGCTACCAGGCCTGCAATGGAATTGCGCCCACGGCAAACGGCGCCTGGCTGCTTGCAAAAGCCAGAGATGGTCGGCCGGTGATCGATCGGGCTACCTTGCGACAGCGCATCGGGGTCCTGCCCTGGGGGTTGCTTCCCCTGACCATCGATCAACAGCAGGCGCTGCAGGGTCTCGGCCTGCAGACCCTGGAGGACTGCCTTGCCCTGCCCCGGGGCGGGCTGGGTCGCCGGCTGGGCAAATCACTGCTACTCGAGCTTGAGCGCGCCCTGGGGGAGCGCCCGGAGCCGCGCCCCATGTTCCAGCCCCCACAACGTTACGAGGGGCGCCTGGAACTACCCGCCGAAGCCCACGACAACACCGCCATCCTGTTTGCGCTGCAGCGCTTGCTGCGGGAGCTTTGCGGTCAGCTGCGGGGCATGGAGTGTGGCGTACAGACAATCTCACTGCGCCTGGAACATGCCCGGGCAGGCGTCACCACACTGCAGATCGGCTTTCTTCAACAGACCCGGGATGTACAACGCCTGCTGCGCGTCTGTCGCGAGAGGCTTGAGCGGCAGGCGCTGCCTGCCCCGGTCACGGCACTGGAACTCGTCACCACGGACATCCGACCCTTGCCGCCGGAAGCCATGGATCTGCTGGTGGAACAGGATACCCGCCCGACAGGCGATTGGCGGCAACTCGCCGAGCGGCTCAGTGCCAGGCTCGGAGAGCGGACGGTGACCGGTCTGGGTACCAGGGCCGATCACCGTCCGGAAAAGGCCTGGAGCACCCCGACCGCCGGCGAACAGGTACAACAGTACGCCGACCCCTATCGACCGCTATGGCTGCTGCGGACACCCGAGCTACTGGAACAGCATCGGGGGAGGCCCTGCTGGAACGGGCCCCTGACGCTGAGAGTCGGCCCCGAGCGCCTGGAAAGCGGTTGGTGGGACGGCCAGGACATCACCCGTGACTATTACACGGCCCTCGCCCCCAACGGCTCCCTGCTCTGGATCTACCGCGAGCGGCGGGCACCCGGCGGCTGGTTCCTGCACGGCTTCTTTGCCTAGGGAGAGTTGACCTTTTCAGGCTCACCGCCCTCTTCCAACGCCGGCTGCTCCACGGTGGCTTCCAGTTCCACCTCCCGGGGCACTGCGCGTCCCGCATCATCGGTCCCGACCCAGGGCTCATGCAGCGCCTCACTGCGCCGCCCGCGCCGGGAGGCGAAACGTTCCCCGTTCAATGCCCGCAACAGGCCGGCGATCATCACCATGACGACTACGGAGAATGGCAGAGCCGCCATGATGACCGCGGACTGCAGGGTCTCCAGCCCGCCGGCAATGAGCAGCACCCCCGTCAGGGAGGCGAGCACCACACCCCAGAGTATGCGATGCGCCGTGGGCGGGTTGGCATCGCCCCCTGCCAGTATCGTATTGATCACCAGGGTCCCTGCGTTGGCGGAAGTAATGAGATAGGTGGCAATCAGCACTACCAGCGCACCGGAGGCCACCAACGACAGCGCACCCAGGTCCATGGCCAGCACCGTCACGAACAGGGCAACCGCCTCGTCGTGCTCCACCGCTTCGACGATGCCGCCATCACCGAACAGTTCGTGGTGCAAGGCCGTGCCACCCATGAGCCCGATCCACACCATGGTGATGACCGTGGGCACAAGGAGCACGCCCATGACGAATTCCCGGAACGTGCGCCCCCGGGACACCCGCGCAATGAACATGCCGACGAATGGCGACCAGGCCAGCCACCATCCCCAGAAGAACACCGTCCACTCCGCCTGCCAGTCGCTGCCGCGGGTCACGTTGGTGTGGAAGGTCAAACCCAGCAGATTCTGCAGATAGTCACCGGCAGACTCGATGGTCAGTCCGATCAGATACTGCGTCGGTCCGAACACGAGCAGGAACAGCACCACCAGAATACTGAGCCAGACATTGAACTCGGAGAGCACGCGCACGCCGCGCTGTACACCGGAGACCACCGACGCGGTGGCAACCCCCATGATGCCCGCCGTCACGACGAGCTGTAGTGCCACTGAAGACTCCAGTCCGAATACCGCCCCCAGGCCAGCGTTCATCTGCTGCACGCCCAGGCCCAGGGTGGTGGCGATACCGAATACCGTGCCGAAAACGGCGAGGGTGTCCGCCAGATCCCCCCAGCCACCGCGAATCCGCTCCCCCAGGAAAGGAAAAAGCGCCGAGCGAATGGTGAGCGGCAGGTCATGGCGGAAGGCGAAATAGCCGAGCACCAGCGCCACGAATGCGAAAATCGCCCAACCATTGAGCCCCCAGTGGAAATAGGTGAGGCGCATGGCCACCGTTGCCGCTTCAGCACTCATGCCCTCTTCGACGAACGGGTTGCCCTGGAACTGCAGGATGGGCTGGGCCACCGCCCAGAACAGGATGCCCACACCGGTGCCCGCGGCAAACAGCATGGAGATCCAGGAGAAATAGGTGAACTCCGGCTGCTCATCATCCCGCCCCAGGCGCACATTCTTGTAACGCCCCACTCCCAGCCAGACCATGAAGAACAGCAGGAAAGCCACCAACAGCACGTAATACCATTCGAGAAACGGATTCAGTGTCTGTCGCGCCGCACCGAGCGCACGCGCCGTGTACTCGGTGTAGAAGGCGCCGGCAATCAGTGCGGCTGCCATGACCACCACGGCGATCATCGTCACCCGGACATTCATGCCCTTCAGCGGTCCGGACTCCGCCTGGTTGTAGAGCGATGGAATCGATCGATCAGGTGTCGTTTGCGCCATGGTCTGACTCTTCGTTGTTGTCGGTGGTGAGTGAATCGGGCGCTGGCGGGGAGCCAAAAACCATGGACTGAATAACTGTATTTTTATACAGTACTCTGCCATGGTCTTTGACTATCCGACCCATGCCCTACGCCGAACTGCACTGCCTGAGCAACTTCACCTTCCTGCGCGGCGCATCCCATCCGGAAGAACTGGTGGAGCAGGCCGTCGCCCTGGGTTACCAGGCCCTTGCCATCACCGACGAGTGTTCGGTGGCCGGCGTGGTCCGTGCCCACAATGCCGCCCGGGATAAACCGTTGCAATTGATCATCGGCGCGGAGTTTCGCCTGCGTGATGCCCCCACACTGGTACTGCTGGCGCCTGATCGGACGGCTTATGCGCAGCTGTGCGCCCTGATCAGTCTGGCCCGGAACAGTGCTCCCAAGGGTGAATACCGGCTTGACCGGGCAGACCTGGTTGGCCGGGTCTCCGATTGCCTGGCATTGCTGATTCCAGCCGCCGATCTGCAACAGGAAGAAGCCACCTGGTTCGCCGAGAACTTTGCAGGGCGGGGCTGGCTGGCTGTGGAATTGCACTGCGGCCCCGATGACGCCGGACGCCTGCAACACCTGCGGGCAGTTGCCGCCGCTGTCGGTCTGCCCCTGGTGGCAACGGGGGATGTGCACATGCATCGCCGCGGCCGTCGCGCGCTGCAGGACACACTCACCGCCATCCGGCTGAGCCGGCCGGTAAGCGCCCTGGGGCGGGACGCCCTGGCCAACGGCGAGCGACATCTACGCCCGCTGCAGGTGCTGGAACGCCTCTACCCCCGGACCTTGCTCGCGGAAACCTGCCGCATCGCAGAGCGTTGCCAGTTCTCGCTGGGCGAGCTGCGCTATGAGTATCCGGACGAACTGGTGCCCGCCGGCCATACTGCCGCCGAGCACCTGCGGAGGTTGACGCTGACCGGTGCCCGCCGCCACTGGCGCAGTGGCATCCCGGATGCCGTTCAGCAGCAGATCGACCGTGAACTCGCACTGATCGCCGAGCTGCGTTACGAGCCCTATTTTCTCACCGTGCATGATGTGGTGGCCTGGGCCCGGCAACAGGGCATTCTCTGCCAGGGCCGCGGTTCCGCGGCCAACTCCGCCGTATGCTTTGCCCTCGGCATCACCGCGGTCAACCCCGCCAGCAGCCAGTTGCTGTTCGAGCGCTTCATCTCCCGGGCCCGGGACGAGCCCCCGGATATCGACGTGGATTTCGAGCACGAGCGGCGCGAGGAGGTGATCCAGTACATCTACCGCAAGTACGGCCGTCACCGCGCCGCACTGGCTGCCACCGTGATCAGCTACCGCCCGCGCAGCGCCGTTCGGGACGTGGGCAAGGCCCTGGGCCTGGATCCTACCCAACTCGACCAGCTGGCAGACAACATGCACTGGTGGGATGGCCGGCAGATCGCCCCGGAGCAGATCCGGGAAGCCGGCTTCGACCCGGACAACCCCGTCATCCATCGACTGCTGGTCCTGACCGGGGAACTGCTGGGTTTCCCCCGTCATCTCTCACAGCATGTGGGTGGATTCGTGATCTCCCGCGGCCCATTGTCGGAACTGGTGCCCACGGAAAACGCGGCAATGCCCGGCCGCTGCGTGATCCAGTGGGACAAGGACGACCTGGAATCCCTGGGCCTGCTCAAGGTGGATGTGCTGGCATTGGGCATGCTCTCGGCCATTCGACGGGCATTCGACCTGCTCCGTCACCACCATGACCGGGTGCTCAGCATGGCAACCGTACCCACCGAAGACCCGGCCATCTATCACATGCTGCAGCAAGCGGATTCCATGGGTGTGTTCCAGGTGGAGTCCCGCGCCCAGATGGCCATGCTGCCCCGCATGAAGCCGCGAACCTATTACGACCTGGTCATCGAGGTGGCCATCGTCCGCCCCGGGCCGATCCAGGGGGACATGGTGCATCCCTACCTGCGCCGCCGCGATGGCCTGGAGCCGATCACCTACCCCAGCGAAGAGGTGCGTCGTGTTCTCGAGCGCACCCTGGGCGTACCGATCTTCCAGGAGCAGGTGATGAAGCTGGCGGAGGTGGCCGCCGGATTCAGCCCGGAAGAGGCTGACCAGTTACGTCGATCCATGGCAGCCTGGCGACGCCGCGGCGGGCTTGGCCACTTCGAGGAGCGCTTGCGCAACGGCATGCGGGAGCGCGGCTACCCGGACGCCTTCGCCCAGCAGATATTCAATCAGATCAAGGGCTTTGGCGAGTACGGCTTTCCCGAGTCCCATTCCGCCAGTTTCGCACTGCTGGTCTATGTGTCGGCCTGGCTCAAGTGCCACTACCCGGCAGCGTTTACCTGCGCCCTGCTGAACAGTCAGCCCATGGGCTTCTACGCCCCGGCGCAGTTGATCCGGGACGCCCGTGAGCACGGCGTTGAGGTGCGTGCAGTGGATGTTGCCACCAGCAACTGGGATTGCACCCTGGAAGGCACGACATCCGCCGCTGAAGCGACACCCTGCCGGGTGCCACTGCGACTGGGGCTGCGACTCGTGAACGGGCTGGCGGCGGAAGCCGCGGCCCGAATCGTCTTCGCCCGCCGTATCGCACCCTTCCGCAGTGTAGCGGACCTGGCCGAGCGCACCGCACTCGACCGCAAGGCCCTGGGGGCGCTGTCCCGCGCCGGTGCGCTGGCCTCGCTGGCGGGCAATCGCCGGCAGGCCTGGTGGCAGGTGCTGGCGGTGGACCAGCACGCACCACTGCTGCAGCGTAGCGGCGATGCGGACGGCACAGCCGCCCTGGGGCGGCCTGCCCTGGGTGAAACCGTGGTTGCCGACTACGCCAGCCTCGGGCTCAGCCTGGAAGCCCATCCGCTGGAACTGCTCCGGGAAGCGTTGCGACGGCGGCGCTACCAGAGCGCGGCGTCACTGCGCACCCTGCCCCATGGCAGCCTCGTCCGGGCTGCCGGGCTGGTCATCAACCGCCAGCGGCCGGGGTCCGCAGCGGGTGTGACCTTCGTCACCCTGGAAGACGAAACCGGCCATATCAACCTGGTGGTCTGGCGGAAGACAGGCGACGCCCAGCGCAAGACGCTGTTGACGTCACAATTGCTGGGCGTTGTAGGGCATTGGGAACGACGGGGCGCGGTGTGCCACCTGGTGGCGGGGCGACTCGAAGACCTGAGCGCGCTGCTTGGCGGACTGCAAACACGCTCGAGAGACTTCCACTGATCGCCCCGCAACGGCTGGCTGCTTATTCGCCACGCTTGAATCGTGTCAGCTCACGGCGGTCATGCTTCTCCGGGCGCTGACGCGGTTGCGGGAACGCGGCTGACTGGGCCCGCAACTGCAGGCGCAGGGCCTCCCGCTTCTCCTGGCTTTCGGCAGTCTCCGAATAGAGGGTTTCCGCCACCCTGGCCGGGCCACGCTGCTCCGAAAGGTCGCGCACTTCCACGACGAATGTGTAGGCATCCTTGCGAATCTGCAACTCGTCACCCACCCGTACGCCCCGCGCCGGCTTGGCGCGCCCGCCGTTAACCTCGACCTTGCCGCCGGTCACGGCATCCGTCGCCAGACGACGCGTCTTGAAAAAACGCGCGGCCCAGAGCCATTTATCGAGGCGTACGGATTCCTGCCCACCCAAGGTTCAGGCCTCCACTGGCTGCAACGCCTCGGCGGATACAATCACGCCATCCTCGTCGGCGTAAAGCCACTGGCCAGCGGAGAATGTCACACCGCTGAACGTGACCGGGACATCCCGTTCACCGACGCCCTTCTTCACGCTGCGCTGCGGATGCGTGTTGAGTGCCTTGACGCCCACGGCAATGTCCCGTAACTCAGCCGCGTCACGAACGCAGCCGTAGACCAGAACGCCGGCCCAGTTGTTGCGCAACGCCAGATCCGCCATCTGGTCGCCAAGCAGTGCGCAGCGCATGGACCCGCCGCCATCCACCACCAGCACACGGCCCTGGCCCGGCTCTTCCAGGGCAGCACGAACCAGAGAGTTGTCCTCGAAAACCTTGACGGTGGCAATCTGGCCGTGCCATTCACGCTTGCCGCCGTAATCCTGGAACAACGGGCTCAGCGCGATGACCTGATCGCCATGGGCATCGCAGAGATCAGTAGTGCGCAGGCTCATGAAGCAACTCCTTCCCGGGAAAGCCCCGATTGTCGCTCAAGGCGCGATGGGCTGTCATCCTCGACCTCTAGGGAAGCGGTGAAGTATTCACGCTGCCGCGCTCGAGTCCGGTTTTCGTTCGTGGCTTGCGACAACGCGGCGGCGTGAATACCTCAGCGCTTCCCTAGCCGGCGACGATTGACAGGGCGGCGGCGGCGGTCACAATGAGCGCATCAGCCAGAGAACGCCTGACTGTCTCCCCCGGGGAAGCAGCGGCCTCTCCGGCCGGTGCATGTGTGGAGGAGCTCCCAGCCATGAATGAATCCATCGGCGGCTACCTGGCCGGCCGGGTCGACCTGCGTGAGCAGCTGCAGCACGCGGAGCGGCCGATCATGCTGGCCGTGGCCGGAGACAGCGGCTCCGGGAAGACCACCTATACCCATGGCATACGGCGACTGATCGGCAATGATATGGTGACCTCCATCGCGCTGGACGGCTACCACCTGGAAGATCGCGCCCAGCGCCGCATCAGCGGCCGACTGCCGCTGGACCCCTCCGCCAACAATCTGGAACTCATGCACCAGCATCTCTCAGCGCTGCGCCGCGGCGAGGCCGTGGAGATCCCTATCTACAACCACAGCACTGGCTGCTTCGATTCTCCGCAAATTGTCCGCCCGGCCCCTGTAGTGGTCGTGGAAGGACTGCACGCCCTCTATGATCAGAACCTGCCGCTGTTCGATTTCACTCTGTTCGTGGACTCGGATCGCGATGTGAAATGGCGCTGGAAATTCGAGCGTGACGTCTACTTCCGCGGCCACAACCCAAGCGAACTGGAAAACGAGATCCAGCGCCGGGATGACGCCTATAAACAGTGGATCGACTTTCAGAAAACCAGCGCCGATGTCGTCATCAAGATTCATGACAGTCATCTCTCGGCGCTGGCCCATCAGCACTTCGACGGCAGCCTGCCGGAGAACTGCTACCACATGGAAATCATCGTCAGCCCAACGGATCTGCCGCTGCCGGCCCTCAACCTGCCGGTGAACCTGAACGGGCTGACGCAGCTCGATGCGCAGCCATTCATGCTGGCCAGCGTTCCCAGCTCGTACTGGGGGCGGAAGGTCAACGTCATCCACGTGGATGGCATCATGCCCAGTGAAGCCATGCAGCGTCTCGAGGACGAGATCATGGAACTCACCGGCATCAGTGCAGAAGTCGAGCGCCGTTCGCTCATCGAGGCGAGTCAGAATTCCACCATGCGCTTCACCCAGTCCCTGGTTGCCTGGCCATTTCTCGGCCGAATCTGGTCATTGCTGGCCGAAAGCCACCCGGATGGCAACGAGGAGTTCGACATCTGAGCCATGGTGCAGCGATCGCGGACGCTCATCGCGGTTCTCCTGGCCGCCGCCGTGGTGGGGCTCTACATTGTCGCCTTGTACTACGCCGCTACCTGGCTCGCGCCGCGAATGCCGGATTGGGGCAAAGCAGTGGTCGCGATCATTGGTGCGCTATTGTTTATGATGTCACCGTTCACCGCGATCAGGGTCTACAACCGTGCGGTTGGCGGAGAGAAACGCGATTCGGACAACCAGGATTCGTGAGGACAGTGCACTAGATGTCGCAACATGGCGTGAATGACTGGCAACGGCTGCTCGGTGAACTGGAGGCGGCGCAGGCCCGTGCACAGGCAGCCATCCACGAACTGCGCGCGCTCGCCCAGGCCACCCGGGCCAACCAGGCCGATGGCGGCGAGCCATCGACGGCAGACATCCTCGTGCGCATCGCCACCAGTGCTGGTACCGATCGCGTCATTGAAACCCTGTGCACCGGGCTTCGCGCCCTGGCCCCAGACCACTGCGGCTCCATATTCCTGCAGCATGAGGACGGCGAACTCCCGAACGTGGTCGGCGTGTGGCAGCCCGACCGGCAATGGGTTGACAGCGTTCAGGGTCTGCACCGCCATGTCGAGGACAAACGCCCGGCACTGCTGCTGGAGGAGTTGCAGAACTGTCCCGCGGGACAGGTGATCAGCCTGCCGCTCCACGCCTTGGGGTTGGAACTGGGAGAAGTGAGAATCTGGCAACCTGACGGGCCCCTGAGCAGCCTGCCGGCGGATTGCCGCGGCGCCACCCAGGTAGCCGCGCTCGCCCTCGCCGGGCTGCGCCTGCGCATCAAGGCCCGTAGCCGCGCCATGCGCGATCCGCTGACGGGGCTGTTCAATCGTCGCTATCTGACGGACACCCTTCCCCGGGAATTCCACCGCTGCCGCCGCAACAGCAAGCCCCTGGGGCTGATCGGGATTGATCTCGATGGATTCAGTCGCTTCAACCAGCGCCATGGAACTGTCAACGGCGACCGCTTGCTCCAGGCCATGGGCGGCTTGTTGCAGGCGTCGTTTCGCGGATCGGACATCTGTTGCCGCACCGAAGGCGGACAGTTTCTGGTGGTGATGCCGGAAGCCGATCTGCAGAACACCCGCCGACGGGCGGAGGAACTGCTGCCGATAATCGCCGCCCTTACCGTACAACGGGGCCATCAGGCCGTATCCTCGCCAACCGCGTCCATCGGCGTTGCCGCCTACCCGGAACAGGCCGAAGGTGCCGATGAACTCCTGGCGGCCGTAGACAGTGCGCGACTCATGGCGGTGCAGGCAGGCGGCAATCAGGTCCGTATCGCGGAACGAATCGAGCACGCGCCCACCTGAGAAACACCAATCATGACTCATCCGATCTCCAATGAGCACACACCGGTGCAATCGACCCTCGTGGTCGAATACCGCCTTCGCTGCGTGGCCGGCGAGAGCGCCTCCGTGAAGGCCGAAGGAATTGCGCTGGAACAGACGGTGGAACTGGCGGGCGACTGCGTCAGCGATGCCATACGCGAGGAATGGGTGGGCGAAGTCCTCAGCCTGAGTGAACTCGACGAGAATCTCTGGCGCTGCCGCATCGCCTACAATCCGGCCCTGGCAGGAGAAGAACTCAGTCAGTTGCTGAACACACTGTTCGGCAACATTTCCCTGAAGAGCGGGATCTTCATCGAGAACATCGACTGGCCGGTAGCGATGCTAAAGGCGTTCGGCGGCCCAGGCCATGGGATAGAAGGGCTGCGTCGGCACTTGGACGTCCCCGGGGGGCTTCCCCTGACCTGCACGGCACTCAAGCCAGTTGGCCTGTCACCATCGGGGCTCGCGGAGCTGGCCTTTGCATTCGCCTGTGGTGGCGTGGATATCATCAAGGATGATCACGGTATCGCCAATCAGCCGGGCGCCCCTTACCGCGAGCGGCTGGCGGCCTGCCAGGCGGCCATCGAGCGCGCCAATCAGCAGACCGGGAAACGCGCCGTCTATTTTCCCAACGCCACAGCGCCGGCAAGATTGCTGGGCGAGCGGTTCGCTGCCGCGCGGGATGCCGGCTGTTTCGGTGTGCTCCTGAGCCCGTGGCTTTGCGGGATAGACAGCATCCGCTGGGCGCGGGATGAATTCGGCCTTGCGGTGATGGCCCACCCGGCGCTGACCGGCAGCTACTTCCAGTCGGATCATGGTCTTGATCCCGCCCTGGTGCTGGGCGATCTGTTTAGAATCGCCGGCGCCGATGCCTCGATCTACCCGAACGCCGGGGGTCGCTTCGGCTTCTCCGTGGACACCTGCGAGGCGATCAATCATCGGCTGCGACGGCCCCTCGGCGGTCTTCGGGCGGCTGCCCCAACGCCCGGGGGAGGCATGAACGTCCGTGATGCACCCGCCTGGATCGAGCGCTATGGCGCCGATACCATAGTGCTGATCGGTGGCAGCCTTTACGCCCAGGGCGACGTCACCGCCGCCTCAAAACGCCTACTGACCGCACTGGGACGCTAATGTCTAAGATAATCCGCGCTGACAAATACCGCTGGGATGTGCCGCTTCGGGAATACAAGACCGAAGGCACCGGTTTTCGGGATATCACCCGGCAGACCCTCATGGGCGAGGGAGCTGGAGAAGAGCGGCTGAACTTCCTCACCCGTTATTTTGAAGTGCAGCCGGGCGGTTACTCCTCACTGGAACATCATGAACACCCGCACTCGGTGGTCATCATTCGCGGCGAGGGTGAAGTGATACTGGACGACCGGATCGAACCGATCGGGCTGCACGATTGCATTTACATTTCATCCCACTGCTTGCATCAGTTTCACGCAACGGGGAATGAACCACTGGGTTTTCTGTGTGTGGTTGATCGGCAGCGGGACCGACCACAACTGCCTACGGAAGAAGAGATTCGCCAACTCGACGCCAACGAAGTATTGCGGGGCCGTTACAGGGTCTGACCTGCCTGGGCCCTCAGCCCGGTTCGTTACCGGGCTTCCACTTGATACTGCAGCCCATGCTGGGGTGCTGCTCCGTGGGCAGCTCCTGCCCCAACAGTAACGCTGCCACTGCTTCCCGCAGATCGTCTCCGGTCACGGGTGTCTGGCTTCCCGGTCTGCTGCCATCGAAACGGCCACGATAAACCAGGCAACGATCCTGATCGAAGAGAAAAAAATCCGGCGTGCAAACCGCCTGATAGGCGCTGGCCACCGTCTGGTCGGCGTCGTACAGATAGGGGAAGGGATACCCGGCCCGCGCCTTCTCGATAACCATGGCATCGAAACTGTCATCCGGGTACCGCTCGGCGTCGTTGCTGTTGATGCCGACAACGGCCAGGCCACGGGGCATGTATTCCCTGGCAAAACTGGCGAGCTGCGGAGCAATGTGTTTAACGAACGGGCAGTGGTTGCACATGAAGACGACCAGCAGCGCAGGTGCGTCGGCGAAGTCATCGCGGGCCACCACACCGCCATCGGTGCCGGCTAGACGAAAATCCGGCGCCTCGGTACCTAGCTCCAGCATTCTCGATTCCAGCGCCGCCATGGACAGCCACCTCGGTTTGGAGGATACGCCCGCCACCATCGTGTGGCGGGCGTATCAGGTCGGATCAGCTCTCGTCGTGCTCTTCCACGAGTTCAAGCAGACGTTCGAGCAGACGCTCACCCCGCTCGCCGACCATGTCCACGAAAGTGTCACGGACCGGCATACTGAGTTCGCGGAACGCGTCCCGCTCATCGCTGGTCAGCTCGATGATCTGAATATCACTGTTATCGGTGATGATATCCAGCCGTTCCTCATTGAGCTGCTGCTGCACGTCATGGATGTACTCCACCAGTTCCGCGGTGACCTCATGGACGATTTCACGTAGCTCGTCGGACAGTCCGTCGTACCAATCACGGTTGCCCATGAAGGTGGCGATGAACTCCTTGTGGTTGGCGAAGATCATGTAATCCTGAACTTCGTAGAAGCTCATCTCCTGGTGGGCGAACACCGGCTGGATATTGCCCTCGATCTGCCCCAACTGGAGACCGCTGTAAATTTCGCCGTATTCCATGGTGGTGGGATCGGCCCCGTAGGCCTGGTAGGTTTCCCGCAACAGTCGGTTATCCATGGTGCGGATGGCGACCCCGGAGAAATCATCCGGTGTGCGGATTTCGGTATTCGCCGTCCACACCTGCCAACCCTCGGGCACGATGGCCAGCGGGTGCAGATCACGATCCCGGAACGAATCCTGGAAATCCTCGCTGCGCAGGAATTCATCGGAGTTCAGGATCTGGGTGTTGGTCCATTCATCTTCGGTGAGGATGAAGTTCAGGCTGAACAGCTGGCTCTCCGGCACCGTGCCACCGAGGAAACCGGACCCGAAGGCAAGCTGTATGGCACCGCTCTGAACGGCATCGTAGATGTCCGTAAGGCCGCCGAGCTGACCATACGGGTAAAGCTGGACCGTCACCGCACCATCGGTGCGCTCGTCCATCAACTCGGCAAATCGCGCCCCGTAGGCGTACTGGACACTGTCCTCGATTTCCTCGAGGCCGAATCGCCAGGTCTGCGCCTCAATGGCCTGGGCCACACTGCTGCCCACCATCGCCGCGCCCAATGCTGCAGCGCAAATTCCGCGATGCAATCGCATGCTGCACCTCCTTAAAAGCAAAGCTCGGTTCAGATCGTGCCACACCCAGCAATGCCCCGGCGCCCTGCGACCGCCGACGCTGGCCGGCAGACGAATGTGGTTGACGAGGACATGTCCGATCCCGGCGACGCGGCAGTCTGCCGAGGCGGTGCCGCTTTCGCAGGCTTGCGGACATGAGCTGCTATGGTGGCTCCTCTTTAACCCTAACACACGGCCAAACCTTGTCCACGCGGTGGGCAAACAGAGACATGTACGTTATGGTCAAAAGGGTGGAGCGCAACCAGTCGGTGGGGATGAGGGCATGGATGAGGCGGGATCGGGCGTAGCCTCGCGCCCAGGGAGTGGTCTGATCACGCGCATCATCCGGCGCATCGACCGCGCTCTGGAAATTGCGGAGATGACCATCATCGCAGGGTCGGTCATCGCCATGGCCCTGATCATGGTGATCCACGTGCTGGGCCGCACCTTCTTCCGAATCGGCATACCTGGCGTTACCGAACTCACCGAACTCCTGATCATTCTCATCACCTTCGTCGGCGTGAGCTACGCGGTGCGGCGTGCGCGCCATATCTCCATGTCGGCGCTGTACGACCAACTCACCGGGATGGCCCGCAAGAGCCTGCTCGTGGTGATCTGCCTGGTGACCGGCGCGATGCTCTTCTTCCTGGCCTGGGAGGCCTGGGGCTACATGGAGACCATCCAGCGCCGCGGCCGTACGACGTCGGCACTTAACATCCCCCTGTGGCTCATTTACATCGTCCTGCCCATCGGCTTCTTCCTCGCCGGCATCCAGTACTGGCTTACAGCGCTGCGCAACCTGACCACCCGGGAGATGTATCGCTCGTTCACCGAAAAGGAAGCCTACGACGATGTGCCTGATGAGTTGGCTGGGCAAAGCGTTGCGCCGACGACGCCTGCCGAACCGGAGCCCGGGACCGGGGAGAACGCTGAGAGTAAGGACGACGATGCGACCCCCGGTCGCTGAATGCACTCGATGACAGGGCCCGTTTCATGCTGACCTGGCTAGTCTTGCTGATGATCGTGCTGCTGCTGATGGGCTTTCCCATGATGGTGCCCATCATCGCGGCCACGCTGTTCATGATGTTCACCGACATGACCTTCTTCGGGCCGGACCAGGGCATCAGCTGGATGATCACCGGCGTCAGCAACTGGGTGCTGGCCGCAGTGCCCATGTTCATCTTCGCCGCCGACATCATGACCAAGGGGCATACCGCGAACCGATTACTGGATCTGGTCAGCTCCTTCTGTGGCCATCTGCGGGGCGGCCTGCCCATCACCACTGCTGCAAGCTGCACCCTGTTTGGCGCCGTATCGGGCTCCACCCAGGCCACCGTGGTGGCCATGGGCGGCCCCATGCGACCGCGACTGCTGAAAAAAGGCTACAAGGACAGCTTCACCGTGGCGCTCATCATCAACGCCAGCGATATAGCGCTGCTGATTCCGCCCAGCATCGGCATGATCGTCTACGGCGTCATCGCCCGCGGCGCGTCCATCGGCGACCTGTTCATTGCCGGGATCGTGCCCGGCGTGATGATCCTCGTGATGATCTCGATCTACTGCTACATCGCCTCCCGCCTCATGGGCATCGAGCCCGAAGAGAAAGCCAGCTGGGGCCAACGCCTGCATGCGTTCAAGGGAGCGATCCTGCCACTGGGGTTCCCGATCCTGGTGGTCGGCGGCATCTACACAGGGACTTTCAGCCCGGTGGAAGCATCGGCCATGGCGGTGCTCTATGCCTTCGTGCTCGAGGTAATCATCTATCGCAAGGTGTCGCTGAAGGACATGGGCTCCATTGCCCTGTCCACCGGCATGATCACCGCCGTGGTCTTCATCCTCGTGGCTGCCGGCTATGCGTTCTCCCAGGCGCTCTCCACTGCCGGCATTCCGCAGCAGATCCTGCAACCTATTGTCGCCACCTTCGGCGACAACCCCACCGCCGCACTGGCCCTGATCGCGGTGGCCTACTTCATCGGCTGCATGTTCGTCGACCCGATCGTGGTGATCCTCATTCTCACTCCCCTGTTCGCCCCCCTGGTGCAGGCCACAGGGCTCGACCCCGTGCACGTTGGCGTCGTTGTGGTGCTCCAGGCGGCGATCGGCTCGGCAACGCCACCGTTCGGCTGCGACATCTTCACCGCCATGGCCGTATTCCGAAGGCCGTACTTCGATGTCATCAAGGGCACACCACCCTTCATCGCCATCCTGTTGCTGGCGACCGTGCTGGTGATCCTGTTCCCGCAGATCTCCCTGTGGCTGCCGTCCATGGGGGCGCAATAGGGAAGCAGGATTGTGCACAGCATCACAACCTGGCCCCACGAGAGCCGGATTTGGCCCGGTCGATGTGGACACAGGACATGATGTCGGCTTAAATGCCTCTATATGCGATGTGTAAAGAAAAGGGACACCGCAATGGATGATTCAGCCCCGGGCGTTGAGCCGTTTGTCGACGCCCAGAAGGCCATTTACTTTGGGTCTCAGTCGGATGCGGAACCCTGGCTCCAGACCATTCGGGCATCGGGCTGGACCATCACAATTGCGAAAACCGAACAGGACCTGCGTAAACAGCTTCGTCGTCATAACTTCCAGGTCGGCCTTGTCACCCTCACCAACGACGCTCGCGACATCTGGGACCGCATGGCCGATGAGCCCGGTCTGCTTGGCCTGACGGAATGGGTCGCCCTTGTGCCGTCGTCAGATGTGACCCGCCCCGAGGTCCAGCAGGCTATCGTTCGCCATTTCTACGACTTCCATACCCTGCCGGTGCAGGGCAATCGGCTCTTGATCACCATCGGCCGCGCCAACGGGATGGTCTGCCTGCAGACTGGCATCAACGGCGACACCCGGCCGCAGCGCTATCGGATGGTGGGCCGCAGCGATTGCATGCGCCGCCTCCAGAAAGTCATTCAGCGGGCTGCTGCGACCAATGCACCGGTGCTGATCACCGGCGAGAGTGGAACCGGCAAGGAACTCGCGGCCCAGGCGCTACACGAGCAGTCCATGCGCCGCCAGGGCCCGATGATCGCGGTTAACTGTGGCGCACTGACGTCAGCACTGGTGCGCTCGGAACTGTTTGGCTACGAACAGGGTGCTTTTCTCGGTGCAGAGAAACGCACGATTGGCAAGATTGAGGCGGCGAACGGCGGCACGCTGTTTCTGGATGAAGTCGGCGACCTGCCACTGGAACAGCAGGTCAACCTGCTGCGGTTTCTGCAGTCTGGCGCCATCCAACGCATCGGCGGCCACGAAAGCATCCCTGTGGATGTACGAGTAGTGGCGGCAACCCATGTGAATCTTGAAGAGGCCATTGCAGAAGGCCGCTTTCGCGAAGACCTCTACTACCGGCTGAATGTGCTGCACGTCCCGGTGCCGACGCTGCGCGAGCGCGGCCTCGATATCCTCAGCCTGGCGCACTATTTCTTCAAGCGCTTCAGGAGCGAAGGCCAGCCAAGGCTCAAGGGCTTCAGCGTGCGGGCAGAGGAATCCATGCTCCGCCACCCCTGGCCAGGCAATGTCCGCGAACTCATCAACCGTGTCAGGCGCGCTATCGTCATGGCCGACGGTCGCACCATCAGTTCGGCGGATCTTGGTATCGAAGAACGCGCAGGAGACCGACTCCCCACGCTGCAGGAAGCGCGCGAACGTGCGGAGAAGGAAGCGCTGATGCTGGTGCTGGCCTACTCCAGCGACAACCTCTCCCGTGCTGCACGTCTGCTCGACGTCTCCCGGCTCACGCTGTACCGCATGCTCGACAAGCATTGCCTGCGGGAAAGCGCCGGCTCATCGGACGTCGGCAAGGACAGACAGAGTACCGGCTGACGCCACACACACCGCCCGATCTTGCAGTCTCCATGGCCCGAGTTTACCGTTGCGTGAGCTTGGGCCATGCCGTTTTATTGACTGGAGGAACCGATGAGCACCGCCGAACGGGAAAGCATGGAATTCGATGTGCTGATAGTGGGCGGTGGCCCCGCCGGCCTGTCTGCGGCTATCCGACTCCGTCAGTTGGCCATGGAGGCCGGCAACGATGATTTCAGCGTGTGCCTGATCGAGAAAGGCTCTGAAGTCGGTGCCCACATCCTGTCCGGCGCCGTGATCGATCCTCGGGCGCTGGATGAACTGCTGCCCGATTGGCGCGATCGCGATGCGCCGCTCAAGACTCCGGCAACCCGCGACGAATTCCTGCTACTCGGCGAAAAAAGCGCCCGCCGCCTGCCCACGCCGCCACAGATGCACAACGACGGCTGCTACATCGTCAGCCTGGGTAACGTCTGTCGCTGGCTTGCCGAGCAGGCCGAGGCCGCTGGCGTGGAGATCTTCCCGGGCTTTGCCGCCGCTGAAGTCCTATACAACGACGATGGCTCGGTGAAAGGTGTGGCCACCGGTGACATGGGCATCCAGAAGGATGGCACGCCCGGCCCCAACCATGAGCCCGGCGTCGAACTGCACGCCAGACAAACCCTGTTCGGCGAGGGCTGTCGCGGTTCAGCCAGTAAGGAACTGATCGAACGTTTCCAACTCGACGAAGACGCGAGTCCCCAGACCTATGGCATCGGCATCAAGGAACTCTGGGAGGTCGCCCCGGAGAAACACGAACCCGGCAAGGTTGTTCACACCATCGGCTGGCCGATGGACAGCCGCACCTACGGCGGCGCCTTTCTCTACCATCTGGAGGACAACCAGGTCGCCGTCGGTTTCGTGGTGGGTCTCGACTACACCAACCCCTACCTGTCTCCCTTCGAGGAAATGCAGCGCTTCAAGACCCACCCGGCAATCCGCGGCACGTTCGAGGGCGGCCGGCGAATTTCCTACGGTGCCCGCGCGCTGGTTGAAGGTGGCTTTCAGTCTCTGCCCAGAGTCCACTTTCCGGGCGGCGCCCTCATCGGCGACTCGGCAGGATTCCTCAACGTCCCCCGGATCAAGGGGACCCACAACGCAATGAAGTCCGGGATGGTAGCCGCGGAATCGGTTTATGCAGCACTGACGAGCAGCGACGAGGCCGGGCAGGACATCGCCGGCTACGGGGAAGCGCTGAAAGAGTCCTGGATCTGGGATGAACTCTACCGGGTCCGCAATATCCGCCCGGCCTTTGCCCGCTGGGGACTCTGGGGTGGCCTCGCCTATGCCGCCATCGATACCTACCTGCTCCGTGGCAAGGCACCCTGGACATTCGCCAACCACGCCGACCACGAACAATTGCGGCCGAAGTCGGAGTGCACACCCATCGACTATCCCAAACCCGACGGCAAATTGAGCTTTGACCGGCTCTCCTCGGTATTCATCTCCAACACCAACCACGAGGAAGATCAGCCCAGCCATCTGACCTTGCGGGATACCTCCACGCCCATCCAGGTGAACCTGGCGCGCTACGACGCCCCCGAGCAACGCTACTGCCCCGCCGGCGTCTACGAGATCGTGGACGAGGGCAACGGCCCGCGCCTGCAGATCAATGCCCAGAACTGCGTTCACTGCAAGACCTGCGACATCAAGGACCCCACCCAGAACATCCACTGGGTCGTTCCCCAGGGCGGCGACGGCCCCAATTACCCCAACATGTGAACCTGAAACCAGCCTTCATACAGCTATTGCGTTGCAACATCAATTTAAGTTGACGCTTACGTAAACGACATTTAGATTCGGACAAACAAAAAGACGCACAGACGATGACAAACAGTCGTGCCGCAGGACCCATGGAGGAGACATGGAGAAGCTCACCCGGAGCTATGTGCACGGGGTCGGGGCGCATTCCCTGATCGGCGAGACCCTTGGTGAACGCCTGGCACAACAGGCCGCCACCAGGCCGGAAGCGATCGCCTTGATCGATCGCAACCAGGGCGTCGAACTTACCTGGCGTGGCCTGAATGCGCGCGTCGATGACCTGGGTGCAGCACTGCTTCGCCTTGGCCTGGAGCCAGGCGACCGCATTGCAATCTGGGCCCAGAACCGGGTCGAATGGACACTGACCCAACTCGCCGCGGCACGGGCCGGTCTCATCCTGGTCAATCTCAACCCCGCCGCACGGGCTGCCGAGGTGTCCGATCATCTGGCTCTGGTGGGTGCCCGGGCACTGGTCATTCAGGATGCCTTCAAGAGCAGCGATTACATTGCCATGTGCCGGGAACTGATGCCGGAACTCGACACCGCCAGGCCCGGATCGCTGCGCAGCACCGCCCTGCCGGAATTGCGCTGGGTGATCCGTCTCGGCGATGAAATAACACCGGGCATGCTGAATTTCGATGGGCTGACCGACGCGCTGGAAGCAAACGACCGCAAACGCCTCCGCCAGGTGGCCGAGGCCGTGCAGTTCGATGATCCGGTGAACATCCAGTTCAGCAATGCCACCGGTGGCAAGGCCGCAGGCGCGACCCTCACCCATCACAACATCCTCAACAACGGTTATATCGTCGGTGAAACCCTGCGTCTCGGCGAAGCGGACCGCGTGTGTCTTCCGGTGCCCTTGTTCCACTGTTTCGGCATGGTGATGGGCAATCTTGCCTGCCTTGCCCACGGCAGCACCATGGTCTATCCCGGCGAGGCCTTCGATCCGCTCGACACCCTGGAAGCCATCAGCGAGCACCGCTGCACGGCGGTCTACGGTGTTCCGGCCATGTTCAAGGCCATGCTTGAGCATGAGCGCTTCGGTGCCTTGAATCTGGATACGCTGCGTACCGGGGTGATGGCAGGCGCTCCCTGCCCCGTGGAGACCATGCGCCAGGTCATGACAGACATGAACATGGAGCAGGTGGTCATCGCCTACGGCATGACCGAAAGCTCCCCCGTGTCCTTCATGAGTGATGTGGACGACCCCGTGGAGCGACGTGTTTCCACCGTGGGCACGATACGGCCGCACACCGAGGTAAAGATCGTCGACAGCGAGGGTCGCATCGTCCCGCCCGGTGTCTCCGGCGAACTCTGCACCCGGGGCTACAACGTCATGCGCGGCTACTGGAACAACCCGGAGCTCACCGCTCAGGTCATTGACGCGCATGGCTGGCTGCATACCGGGGATCTGGCGCAGATCGACGAGGACGGCTACTGCAGGATCGTCGGCGGCATCAAGGACATGGTGATTCGCGGTGGCGAGAACATCTATCCCGCCGAAGTCGAGGAATTCCTGCTGACCCATCCCGCGGTGTCCGAGGCCGTGGTGGTCGGCGTGCCGGATGAACGCATGGGCGAAGAGCTCTGCGCCTGCCTGCGGCTTGAACCCGGCAAGACGCTGACGCCGGAAGACATTCGCGAGCACTGCAAGGGCCGCATCGCGCACTACAAGATTCCCCGGCATGTTCGCGTCTATGAGCGCTTCCCGGGCAGCACCGGGCGTGCGCTCAAGTTCATGCTGCGCGGGGAGAGCCTGGAGGCATTGGGCATCGAGGACGACAGCTGATTCAGCTGGCCTAGGGTGTGGCCCATGGCCATGCCCGCGGAACAACAAGCTAGGAGGAGGCCGAGGCGTCATGGTCGACAAGCAGAACGCCAGCCCGGAGCAGGTACTGGTCTGCGAGGATGTGAGCCGCTGGTTCGGCGGTCTTCAGGCCGTCAAGAGCATCTCCATCGGAATCCGGCAGGGCGAGATCTTCGGGCTGGTCGGCCCGAACGGATCGGGCAAGACCACGCTGGTCAACGCCATTACCGGGTTCTATCCGCCGCAGCAGGGCACGATCCGCTTTTACGGCGAGCCCATCAATCGGCTCAAACCCCACAAGGTTGCCATGCAGGGCATCGCCCGCACCTTTCAGAACGTTGCGCTCTTCAAGGGCATGAGCGTGCTGGACAACATTCTCATGGGCCGACACATCTTCATGCGGCCCAGCGCCCTCGCCTCGCTGTTCTACTGGTGGTGGGCACAGAAAGAGGAAATCGCCCATCGGGAAAAGGTCGAGGAAATCATCGACCTGCTGCAGCTGGAAAGCGTGCGCGATGAGCCGGTGGACGTGATCCCGCTGGGCATGCAGAAACGGGTGGAGCTCGCCCGGGCACTCTGCGCCGAGCCGAAATTCCTGATCCTGGACGAGCCCATGGCGGGCATGAACCAGGAGGAGAAGGAATACATGGTTCGCTTCATCCTCGATGCCCAGGAAGCCCTGGGCCTGACGGTGCTACTGATCGAGCACCACATGGACGTGGTAACGGCCATCTGCGACCGCGTCGTGGTGCTGAACAACGGCGAGAAGATCGCCGAAGGTCCTGCCCGCGAAGCCATCAACGATCCCGCCGTGGTGGCGGCTTACATCGGGAAGAAAGACGATGCAGCCTGAAAAGCAGCCAGTCACAGAGACCGATTCCGCCCAACTGCATCCCGAGTGGAAGACGGACGACCACCTCATCAACCTGCTCCGCCAGAATGCCGAAAAACATGGCGACCAGGTTGCCATGCGGGAGCGGGAACGCGGCATCTGGCAGGAGTACACCTGGCGAGACTATCTTGATCGGGTGCTGTGCTTCGCCGCCGGCCTGGCAGAACTCGGTGTCGGCCCGGAGGACAATATCCTGGTGGTGGGCGACAACCGGCCGACGCTGTATTTCGGCATGCTTGGCGCCATCATGCTGCGTGCGGTGCCTTCACCGGCCTATCCGGACACCACGCCGGAAGAAATCATGGGCCAGATGCAGCGTGAAGACATCCGCTTCGCGCTGGCCGAAGACCAGGAGCAGGTGGACAAGCTGCTGGGCATTCGCGAGGACGGCTACGCCGCACTGGAACAGATCATCTATGACGATCCCCGCGGTCTGGCCGGCAAGGAACCCGCAGGTGTCATCGCCTTTACGGCACTGGTGGAACGCGGACGGCAGCGCCTGAAAGACGAACCCGCCCTACGGGATGACCTGCTCTCCCGCGCCAGCGTGCATGACATTGCTGTCCTGCTGCATTCCTCCGGGACCACCGGTGCACCAAAGGGTATCCCGCTCAAGCATGGACATATCCTGTCGGGAGTCCGCAATGCGGCGGCAGCGGGGTATTTCGAGGAAGGCGAAGTCCACATGGCCTACCTGCCCATGGCCTGGGTGGGCGATTTCATCTTCTCCATCGGCGCAGCCCTGGTGCTGCGGTTCTCGGTAAACATCCCCGAGCGCCAGGAAACGGCCTTGCATGACCTGCGTGAAATCGCACCGACGCTGTATTTCAGCTCGCCCCGTGCCTGGTCGAACATGCTGACCCGCATTCAGGTGGGGATCGACGAGTCCACCGGGATCAAGCGCTGGCTCTACCACCGCTTCATGCCATTCGCCGTCGAACTGGAACGTCGCCGTCTCGACGGCCATGACCCCGGCACCGGAGAGCGTATCTGGCGCGCCCTCGGTGAATTTCTCGTCTACGGCCCGATCAAGGATCAGCTTGGACTGGCGCGTGTCCAGCGCCCCTACACCGCCGGCGAGGCCATCGGCGAGGACGTGTTCCTGTTCTTCCGCGCCCTGGGGCTGAACCTGCGGCAGTTCTACGGCCAGACCGAGAACTGCGCCCTGTCCGCGGCCCAGGATCCGGAATCCATCAAGCTGCACACCGTGGGCAAGCCGTTCCCCGGCGTCGAGATCAAGCTGAGCGATGAAGGCGAGATCCTGATGCGCGCCGATAACGTGTTCGACGGTTATTACCGCAAGCCGGAATCCACCGCTGAAACGCTGCAGGATGGCTGGCTGCACACCGGCGATGCGGGGATCATCGAGGATGATGGCCAGGTGGTGGTGCTGGGCCGCGTCTCGGAGGTGGTCTATACCAATGCCGGCGAGCGCTTCATTCCCACCTACGTCGAGAACCGCATCAAGTTCAGCCAGTACGTGAAGGATGTCTGCGTGCTCGGCCAGCAACGCGACTACCTGGCGGCATTGGTGGCTATCGACATCAGTGCCGTGGGCCACTGGGCCGAGGAAAACGGTGTGCCTTATACCTCCTTCGCCGATCTCTCCCAGAAGCCGGAGGTGTACCAATTGATCCGGGGGGTGCTGGCCCACGTCAACGAGGTTCTGCCAGAGGGACTGCGGCTCAGGCGTTTCGTCAACCTGCACAAGGAGTTCGATCCGGATGACGGCGAGGTGACCCGCACCCGCAAGCTGCGCCGGAATGTGATCGACGCAAATTATGCCCCCATCATCAATGCCATCTATGCCGGTGATGACAGCGTCGACTACGAGGCAAGCATCACTTACGAAACCGGGGAATCCGGCGTGCTCAAACGGCATCTTGCGGTATCCGATGTGACCATCGGCGGAGGGCGGTAAGGCATGGACATCTATTACTTTCTTGAATTGCTGATCAACGGTGGTCTGACCGGCCTGATGTACAGCCTGACGGCGCTTGGCATTGTGCTGATCTACAAGTCCGCCGGCGTGCCGAACCTGGCCCAGGGCGCCATGGTAATGATCAGCGCCTATCTGATCTGGTGGCTTGCCAGCGTAACCGGCATGAACGTGTTCATCGCCATCGCCCTGGCCTGCATCGGCATGTTCCTGTTCGGGCTGCTCGCCGAGCGGGTATTGCTGAGAAAGATGGTGGGCCAGCCCATCATCATGATCGTCATGCTGACCCTGGGCCTGGAGATCTTCCTGCGGGGCCTGGGGCCGGGGCTCCTTGGCGCGGCGCCGAAGAGCCTCGATCTCGGTATCGACCTGATGCCCATCATCATCGGCGACATCTTCATCAATCGCGCCTACCTGATCGGCGGCATCGTCGCAGCCATCATGGTCGGGCTCTCGCTGCTGTTCTTCCGCACCCGTCTGGGGACCAAGCTCAGGGCCGTCTCCGACGACCATGTATCGAGCTGGTCCGTGGGCATTTCCGTGGAAAAGGCCATCGGCGTCTCCTGGGGCCTGGCCGGCGTGTCTGCGGTGGCTGCCGGCGCCCTCTGGGGCTCGGTGCAGGGTGTCGACTGGACCTTGTCCACCCTGCTGTTCCCGGCCGTCGCGGTGGTCATCCTCGGCGGTCTCGACAGCATCTACGGGGTGCTCGTCGCCGGGTTGATCGTCGGCATTCTGGGCAGCGTCATCCCGGGCTACGTCGACCCCCTGGTGGGCGGTGGCACCCGTGACGTGGTGACCTCGCTCATCATCCTGCTGACCATCATGTTCCGCCCCCACGGCATGTTCGGCCGCGAAGACATCGAGAGGGTCTGACCACATGTTCTACCGACTGTCCGGCGTCCATCACACCCGATACCAGACCGCCCGCGCGCTTTGGCCGATTCCAACTGACCGGCGCGTGGTCTACCTGCTGCTGGGCCTGGCCCTGGCGGCCCCCCTCTACATGTCAGACCTGTACCTGACCAGTTACATGTTGCCATGGCTGATCTGGAGCGCGGCTGCCCTGTCCCTGACCCTGCTCATGGGCATCGCCGGCCAGCTGCATTTCGGCTTCGCCGCGGTCATGGCCATCGGCGCCTACACCAGCATCCACCTGACACGGGCCGGCGTGCCCTTCGAGCTGGCGCTGATCGGCGCTGGACTGATGGCGGCAGTGATCGGCTGCATCTTCGGCGCCGCTGCCCTTCGGGTGAAGGGGCTATACTTGGTGATGGCGACACTGGCCATGCAATACTTGGTGGATTGGACCATCATCAACGTGCCGGCCATCTCCGGCGGCGCCCAGGCCACCCTCAGCACGCCCGATGTCAGGCTCCTGTTCGTGCCGCTGCAGGGTGACACCGCCATGTACTATGGCGCCCTGCTGTGGGTCGTGATCGTCACCCTGCTGGTACTCAACATCAAGCGCACCAGCTTCGGCCGTGCGCTGGTGGCAATACGCGACAAGGACTTCGCTGCCTCCGTGATCGGCGTCAACCCGTTCAAGTACAAGCTGCTGGCGTTTTTCACCAGCTCCTTCCTCGGTGGTGTCAGCGGTGCGGTACTCGCCTTCTGCTACTACCAGGCGGTCACGCCGGAGCAGTTCGGCTTCAATGTGTCCATCCAGCTGGTCGCCATGGTGTTGGTGGGGGGCCTGGGCAGCGTGATCGGTGCCTTCATGGGTGCGGGCTTCGTGCTGCTGCTGCCGATCATTCTCACCAATGTGGTGGCGTGGATGTCCATCATGGGCTGGCTGTCGGTGTCGTCGAACCTGCTTGCCCACATACCGTTGATGGTGTACGGCGCGCTGATCATCGGCTTCATCCTGTTCGAGCCGTTGGGTCTGGCGAAGATCTACGACAACTTGCGCAAGTATTTTCTGGTCTGGCCATTCCGGCACACACAAAGCTAGGAGGGTCGGACCGGTGGATCCCCGTTCGCGGGAACTTTGGAGTAGGTAGGAGGAGCGGATAATGAATAGCTTGCTGAAAGGCCTGGTCGGTGCCGCGAGTATCGCGGCTCTCGGCCTCGGAGGGGCCGCGAAGGCGGACGATACAATCAAGTTTGCACTGTTGCAGGACTTCACGGCGGTCTACACCTTCGTGACGGACGAATACAACCAGGGGCAGCGCGACTATGTCGAGCTGATAAACCGCGAGGGCGGCATCGGTGGCCAGCAGATCGAACTGCTGATCCGCGATACCGGCAACGAACCCCAGCGGGGTATTGAGGCCTACAACCGCGCACGTCGTGAGGGTGCTGTGCTGGTGGACTTCCTGAGCACGCCGGTGTCGCGGGCAGCCGTGAACCGCGTGCTGGATGATGAAGTCGTCATGATCACGGCCTTGCATGGCCGCGGCGACGCCAGCGATGGCACCACCTTCCCGTTCGTGTTCCCGATGATGGCCACATACTGGTCCCAGGCTACCGTGCTGCTGGACTACATCGATCGGGAAGCCGGTGGGCTCGAGGGCAAGCGTATTGCCCACGTGTACATCGACTCTCCGTTCGGCCGCGAGCCAGTGCCGGTGATGCAGGCGCTGGCCGAGCGCAAGGGCTTCGAGGTCCGCACCTTTGCCTACCCCAGCCCGGGTAACGAGCAGTCGGCCACCTGGTCCGACGTGCGCCGCTTCCGGCCGGATCACGTGATCCTGTGGGGCGCCGGTGGTGGTCAGGCGGTGTCCGTGCGGGAGGCCATTCGTAATGGCATCCCGGTGGAAAACGTCTACTCCGTGGTGTGGATGGCGGAAACCGACGCCCGCACCATCGGTGCTGACCGGGCCGTTGGCCTGAAACGCTTCGAGGCAGTGGGTACCGGCACCGACTACCCGGTGATGCAGCGGATCATGGAGCATGTAGTCGAGCCCGGCCATGGCGCCGGACCTCGCGAGAACGTGGGGACCACGTACTACAACATCGGTGTCGCCACCATGGCGGTGGCGGTGGAAGGTGCGCGCATCGCACTGGAAGAGTTCGGTGCCCCCCTGACCGGCGACAAGCTGCGCCAGGGCCTGGAAATGGTCACCGAGTACGATGCTGAAGGCATGATGCCGCCAGTCACCCTGTCGTCGGAAGACCACCAGGGCGGTGGCTACGGCCGCGTGTCACAGTGGAACGGCCAGGCCTGGGAAGCGGTGAGCGACTGGTTCAACGCTCACCAGGACGTGGTCTGGGAAGAAATCAAAAAAGACGCAGCCGGCTTCCGCGAAGGCCGCTAGTCGTTCTGCCGCCCCGCTCCGGCGGGGCGGTTTCCCCGGATCCATGGGCGCCGTGGCTCCGGGGAAGCCGCGAACTGGAACTGGCACTCACAACACCGGGATGCAGCAATGAGCAATCAAGCCGCACAGGCACAACCGGAGGCCACCACCGACAACCTGCTCACCATGAGTAACGTCGAAGTGGTGTACGACAAGGTGTTTCTCGCCATCAAGGGCGTGTCACTGCAGGTTGGCAAGGGAGACATGGTGGCATTGCTCGGAGCCAATGGCGCCGGCAAGAGCACCACGCTGAAGACCATCAGCGGTCTGCTGGCACCGGAGCGCGGTGCGGTGACCCGCGGCACTGTCGAGTTCCAGGGGCGGAACATCCTGCCGCTGGGGGCTCCGGCTCGCGTCGCCCTGGGTATGGTCCACGTGCTCGAAGGACGGCGGATCTTTGAGCATCTCACGCCGGAGGACAACTTGCTGGCGGCTTTCCCGAGCCGCGGCAGCCGGCAACGATTCAACGAGCTGAAGGAACAGGTGTTCACCTACTTCCCGCGACTCAAGGAACGGGCGCGCACCAAGTCCGGTTACCTGTCCGGGGGCGAGCAGCAGATGCTCGCCATCGGCCGCGCCCTCATGACCGAACCGGAACTGATCATGCTGGACGAGCCAAGCCTCGGGCTCGCCCCGCTGCTGGTCCAGGAGATCTTTGCGATCATTCGCGAAATCAATCAGCAGCAGAAGGTGAGCGTCCTGCTGGTGGAGCAGAACGCCTCAGCGGCGCTTGAGATCGTCCGGCACGCCTATTTGATCGAGAACGGGCATGTGGTGATGGACGGCAAGGCGGAGGTGCTGCGTCAGAACCCCGACGTGCAGGAGTTCTATCTCGGCGGGGCTGGCAAGGTGGACTATCACAACGTGAAGCATTATCGCCGCCGCAAACGCTGGCTCGCTTGAGGCAGTGGCGGCGAGGAGAGTCGAGCATGACGGAGAAAGCCGCAGAAACCGTGACGGAACGGGCGCTGTCCCGATTCCCCGTGCCGGCCCTCAGGACGTTGCCGGAGGACCTGCGGACGCGCATCGAGACCGTCAACGAAAAACTCGGTTTCGTGCCGAACGTTTTCCTTGTGCTGGCCCATCGCCCGGCCGAACTGCGTGCCTTCCTCGCCTACCACGATGCCTTGATGGAAAGCGACGAGGGGCTGACCCGGGCCGAGCGTGAGATGATCGTGGTGGCAACCAGCAGCGCCAACCAGTGCCTGTATTGCACCGTGTCCCATGGCGCATTCCTGCGGATTCGTTCCAAACGGGCAGAACTTGGCGAGCAGATCGCATTCAACTACCGCGAGGCGGATATCTCGCTGCGCCAGCGGACCATGCTGGACTATGCACTCAAGCTCGCACAGAGCCCATGGCTGGTGGAGGACGGCGACCTGGATGGCCTGCGGGAAGCGGGGTTCTCGGACGATGAAATCTGGGATATCGGTGCAATCACGGCACTGTTCGCCATGTCCAATCGTCTGGCGAGCCATACCGGCATGGGGCCGAATCGGCAATTCTACGGGTTGGCACGATGAACGGCTCAGGACCCTGCTTCAGCCGGGTTCACCACCGCGAGGGTGACCGTTGCCTTCGCGCACAGCGTTTCGCTGCCATCCGCCGCGCGCGCGCTGACCGCCGATTCGGCCACAATCACGCGGCGACCGCCACGCAGGACTTCGCCACGACAGATCAGCGCCTCACCCAACGCGGGCCGCAGCAGGTTGATCTTGAACTCGATGGTAAGCACATGATGCGCCGCATCGATCAGCGTGAAGGCCGCGCAACCCGCCGTGTGGTCGGCCATGGTTGCCTGGACGCCAGCGTGCACGAAGCCATCCTGTTGCCGGTGGCGGTTTGCCAGGGGCATGCGGGTTTCGCACCAGCCGGCGCCGGCATCGGTAAACTCCATGCCAAGAAGCTGGATGAAGTCAGCCCGTTCAATGATTTCGATGACGCGCTCTCGAAACTGCGGGTTACGGGCTTGCATTGCAGAATCCTCCGGGAGGCAAATTTGTCTTTTCCGTGCGGCATCAATGCGCAGAAAGTTGGAAAGTCTACAGGATGAACGAAGTCCGGGAAGTCAGCGCGGATAGTGCCCTGTCGGGCACGACCTACGGCATCGGGGAACTTGCCCGAGAGTTCGGCATTACCACGCGCGCCATCCGGTTTTATGAGGACGAGGGCCTGCTGTCGCCGATCCGGCAAGGAGCGAAACGCCTGTACCGTCGTCGGGATCGGGCACGGCTCAAGCTCATACTCCGTGGCAAGCGCCTCGGGTTCACGTTGAGCGAGATCCGGGAAACCTTCGATCTGTATGATCAGGCCCATGGAGAATCGAAGCAGTTGCGCTATTACCTCGGCGTGCTGGAGGAAAAACGGCAGCAACTGATTCGGCAGCGCCACGATCTCGAGGAAACCCTGCGGGAGCTGACGCAATCCTACGAGCACTGCAAGCAGTTGCTCGAGAACCAGGAGCGGGAAAAGCGCGATGCGCCGACCGCATCCTGAATGCCCTGTTGACGTTTTTTCACGCCTGCAGGTTGACGTATACGTAAACTTCAAGTCCTGGCCGTGATGGCCAGCGCCGCCAGCGAGGAGTTGCAACCATGATCCAGTTCCCTACTCTCGATTTCGGGCTGGGCGAGGACATCGACATGCTGCGCGATGCCGTCGCCGGCTTCGCGCAAGCGGAGATTGCTCCACGGGCTGCGGACATCGACGCCAGCAACACGTTTCCGACGGACCTCTGGGCCAAGATGGGCGACATGGGGCTACTCGGCATTACTGTCGAGGAGGAGTACGGCGGCAGCGGCATGGGCTACCTGGCCCACATGGTGGCCATGGAGGAAATCTCCAGGGCCTCGGCCAGTGTGGGGCTGTCCTACGGCGCCCACTCCAATCTCTGCGTGAATCAGATCCGGATCAACGGCACCGAGGCGCAGAAGCAGAAATACCTGCCGAAGCTGATCTCCGGCGAACATGTGGGTGCACTGGCCATGTCGGAGCCCGGTTCCGGTTCCGATGTGGTGAGCATGCGCTTGCGCGCCGTGAAGTCCGGCAACGGCTACGTTCTCAACGGCAACAAGATGTGGATCACCAACGGCCCGGAGGCGAACACGTTGGTGGTGTATGCCAAGACCGACCCCGAGGCCGGTTCCCGGGGCATTACCGCGTTCATCATCGAGCGTGGCATGGCCGGTTTCTCCACCGCCCAGAAGCTCGACAAGCTGGGCATGCGCGGCTCCAACACCTGCGAACTGGTGTTCCAGGACTGCGAAGTGCCGGAGGAGAACATCCTCGGCAAACTGGGCGGCGGCGTTCGCGTGCTGATGTCGGGGCTGGACTACGAGCGCGCCGTTCTTGCGGCAGGTCCGCTTGGCATCATGGCAGCCTGCATGGACGCGGTGATTCCCTATATTCACGAGCGCAAGCAATTCGGTCAGCCCATCGGCGAGTTCCAGCTCATGCAGGGCAAGCTGGCGGACATGTACACCACCATGAACGCCTGCAAGGCCTACGTGTATGCAGTGGGCCGGGCCTGCGATCGCGGCCAGACCACCCGCAAGGACGCCGCCGGCGCCATCCTCTACGCTGCCGAAAAGGCCACATGGATGGCCCTGGAGGCCATTCAGGCCCTGGGTGGCAATGGCTACATCAACGAATACCCCACCGGCCGGCTGTTGCGGGATGCAAAGCTCTACGAGATCGGCGCCGGAACATCAGAGATCCGGCGCATGCTGATCGGTCGGGAACTGTTCGGGGAGACGGCCTGAGCCATGTCCGTGATCAAGAGCAAGATCAATCCACGCTCCGAGGAGTTCGCCACCAATCGGGCGGCCATGGAGGCCCTGGTGAATGACCTGCGGGCGCGGGTCGAGACCGTGCGTCAGGGCGGTGGTGAGCGCGCCCGTGAGCGCCATGTAAGCCGTGGCAAACTGCTGCCCCGGGACCGCATTCGGGTCCTGCTGGATGTCGGCTCGCCATTCCTGGAGCTGTCGCAGCTGGCGGCGGGCGGCATGTACGGGGGCGAAGTGCCCTCCGCCGGCATCATCACGGGTATCGGGCGCATTGCCGGCCGGGAGTGCATGATCGTCACCAATGACGCCACGGTGAAAGGCGGCACCTACTACCCGATCACGGTCAAGAAACATCTGCGGGCCCAGGAGATCGCTCAGCAGAACCACCTGCCCTGCATCTACCTGGTGGATTCCGGCGGTGCCAACCTGCCGAGCCAGGATGAGGTGTTCCCGGATCGCGATCACTTCGGTCGCATTTTCTACAACCAGGCCAACATGTCGGCCATGGGTATACCGCAGATCGCCGTGGTCATGGGCTCGTGTACCGCCGGTGGTGCCTATGTGCCCGCAATGGCCGAGGAAAGCATCATCGTCAAAGAACAGGGCACGATCTTCCTCGCCGGCCCTCCGCTGGTGAAGGCGGCCACCGGCGAGGTGGTATCCGCAGAGGACCTGGGGGGCGCCGACGTCCACTCCCGCACCTCCGGCGTCACCGACCACTACGCCCTGAATGACGCCCATGCCCTGGGTCTTGCCCGGCGTGCCGTGTCCAACCTCAACCGCAGCAAACACCTGCAGATGGACATTCGTGAGGCACGTCCGCCGCTACATGATCCCGAGGAACTCTACGGCATCATCCCCGACGACACCCGCAAGCCCTACGATGTGCGGGAGGTGATCGCCCGCATCGTCGACGGCTCGGAGTTCGATGAATTCAAGGCGCTATACGGCACCACCCTGATCTGCGGCTTCGCACACATCTACGGCTACCCGGTGGGCATCATTGCAAATAATGGCGTGCTGTTCTCCGAGTCCGCCCTGAAGGGCACCCACTTCATCGAGTTCTGCAGCCAGCGCGGCATCCCGCTGGTGTTCCTGCAGAACATCACCGGCTTCATGGTGGGCCGCAAATACGAGGCCGGCGGTATCGCCAAGGACGGTGCCAAGATGGTCACGGCGGTGGCCTGCGCCAGGGTGCCCAAGTTCACGGTGATTCTGGGCGGCAGCTTCGGCGCCGGCAATTACGGCATGTGCGGCCGCGCCTATTCGCCGCGCTTCCTCTGGATGTGGCCCAATGCCCGCATCTCGGTAATGGGGGGCGAGCAGGCGGCCAACGTCATGGCCCAGGTCCGGCGGGACATACTCGAGCGCAAGGGTGAGGACTGGCCTGCAGATGAGGAGGAGCGCTACAAGGCGCCGATTCGGGAGCAGTACGAGCACCAGGGGCACCCCTACTACGCCACGGCGCGACTCTGGGATGACGGCGTGATCGACCCGGCGGATACCCGGCGGGTATTGGGTCTTGGCATCTCTGCCAGCCTCAATGCCCCGGTGGAAGAAACCCGCTTCGGCCTGTTCCGGATGTAGGTGCACCATGACCAGCGACAGCATACTCACCAGCATTGACGACGGCGTGGCGACCCTGGCCATGAACCGGCCGGAGCGCCACAACGCCTTTGACGACACGCTCATCAACGAGATGACCTCGGTACTGCAGGAATTCGAACAATCCCCCGCCGTGCGGGTTGTGATCCTGTCCGGCAACGGCAAGAGCTTTTCGGCGGGCGCGGATCTGAACTGGATGAAGCGCATGGCGGAATACAGCCGCGAGGAGAACTATCGCGATGCCATGGCGCTGGGTGGGTTGATGAGCACCCTGGATGGCCTGGCAAAGCCCACCATCGCCCGGGTGCATGGCGCCGCCATTGGCGGTGGCGTGGGACTGGTGGCGGCCTGCGACATCGTCATCGCATCGGAGGCCGCGGTGTTTGCCTTCTCCGAGGTGCGGCTCGGGCTTATCCCCGCGGCGATTTCACCCTACGTGGTGAAAGCCATCGGTGAGCGGGCAGCGCGGCGTTACTTTGTGACGGCGGAGCGTTTCGACGCCCGGGAGGCGCATCGACTCGGCCTGGTCCACGAAGTGGTCGCCGACACCGCCCTGGATTCACGGATCAACACCCTGCTCGACCAGATGCGCGGCAATGGTCCGCTGGCCATGGCCGCCGCCAAGCGCCTGGCCCGGGATGTGAGCCGCGGTCCGGTGAACGAGACCATGATCGAGGACACCTCCCGACGGATTGCGAACATTCGCGTCAGCCCGGAGGGCCAGGAAGGGCTGGGGGCGTTTCTCGAGAAGCGGAAACCGTCATGGAATTGAATATGGCGGGTGCGAAGCGGGCTTCGATCGGCGGCTGGCCGGGGTTACTGTTCCGGACACGCCGTGAATACGTCCCTGTAGGCTCGACAGCGACATCCCTGTCGCTGACGGTCCGGAACGGTAACCCCGGCCAGCCGCCTGACGCCGGAGGTATCGTTTTGGGCGTTGCCCCGGGAACGTCTCGCGCTCGGCTTGCCTCTGAAGGAAGAGCCCCATGTTCGACAAGATACTGATCGCCAATCGCGGGGAAATCGCCTGCAGGGTAGCCCGCACCTGCCGCGCCATGGGCGTTGCAACAGTGGCCGTTTACTCTGAAGCGGACGCCGATGCCATGCACGTCCATGCATGTGACGAGGCCTGGCTGATCGGCCCGGCGCCGGCGCGGGAAAGCTACCTGAATGGCGCCCGCATCCTGGAGGTCGCCCGGCAAAGCGGGGCCCAGGCCGTCCATCCCGGCTACGGCTTTCTCTCGGAAAACGCGGGCTTCGCCAAAGCCTGCGCCGAGGCCGGCATCGTGTTCATCGGGCCGCCGGTGGCGGCGATCGAGGCCATGGGCTCGAAAAGTGCCGCGAAGTCCATCATGGAGAAAGCCGGCGTGCCGCTGGTGCCCGGATATCACGGCGACGATCAGGCACCGGAGCGGCTTGCTGCGGCGGCGGATGACATCGGCTATCCGGTGCTCATCAAGGCCTCGGCCGGCGGCGGTGGCAAGGGCATGCGACGGGTAGACAAGCCCGAGGATTTCGCAGAGGCACTGGCAGCCGCCAAGCGCGAGGCAGCATCCGCCTTCGGTGATGAACACGTGCTGGTGGAGAAATACCTGGTGGGGCCGCGCCACGTGGAGGTGCAGGTCTTTGCCGACGGCGATGGCAACACGGTGCACCTGTTCGAACGGGACTGCTCCATCCAGCGCCGCCACCAGAAGGTCATCGAAGAGGCGCCGGCCCCCGGGCTCGACGAAGGGCGCCGCGCCGAGATGGGCGCAGCGGCCGTCGCGGCTGCGAAAGCCATCGGCTACCAGGGCGCGGGCACGGTGGAATTCATCATGGACGCCGCCGGTGCCTTCTATTTCATGGAGATGAATACCCGCTTGCAGGTCGAGCACCCTGTCACGGAGTGCATCACCGGACAGGACCTGGTGGCCTGGCAATTGACCGTCGCCGCCGGTGGCCCCCTGCCCAGCAATCAGGCGGAGTTGTCCATCAGCGGTCATGCCTTCGAGGCCCGCATCTACGCCGAGGATGCATCGCGGGACTTCCTGCCCGCCACCGGCACCATTGCCCATCTGCGCACGCCGGCGGAAAGCCGTCATGTGCGTATCGACACCGGCGTGCGCGAGGGGGACACCATCTCGGTGCACTACGACCCCATGATCGCCAAGCTGGTGGTCTGGGATCACGATCGCACAACGGCGCTCCGGCGGCTGCAACACGCGCTGGAACAGTACCTGGTCGTGGGCACGGTGACCAATGCGGCTTTCCTTGCACGGGTCGCGGCGCATCCCGCCTTTGCCGAAGGCGGTGTCGATACCGGCTTCATCGACACACACCGCCAAGAGCTGTTTCCAGCCGCCTCGCCGGTAAGCAGCCGTATCCTGGCGGCGGCGGCCCTGTTCGAGTTGCTCAGTGTGGACCAGCAGGCCGAGATCCGCGCGGCAGCATCCAGCGACCCCTGGTCGCCATGGCATCTCACCGACGGCTGGCGGCCCAACAGCGACAATTACCACACGCTGCACTTCATGGATGGAGAGCAGGATGTCGAGGTCATCGCCCACTACCGGGACGACTGTTTCCTGCTTGAATTACCCGACGGGGAAGTACGTGCCAACGGCACACTCAACGCAGACGGCCGGCTGCGCATGGAGCTCGATGGCGTGCATCTGGATGCCATGGTTCTGCGCGACGGACAGCGACTGACCACAGGAGTGGGCGGTGACACCCGGGAACTGGTGGTCCACGATCCGCTGATCGCCGGCATGGAGGATGAGCTCAGCGAAGGCAGCCTGACCGCGCCGATGCCCGGCCTCGTTCTGGCAGTCAACGTCAGTGCGGGAGATCATGTCTCCGAGGGCGACGCCCTGCTCGTGCTGGAGGCGATGAAGATGGAATACACCATTCGCGCCTTCGCCGACGGTGTTGTGGAGCACGTGAACTACGCAGTGGGCGACCAGGTCAGCGAAGGTGCCGAGCTGCTGGCCATCGTGAGCGGAGACTGAGCGGTGGCGGAGACGTTCCAGCATGGCCCCATGTACCTGGAGGATCTGCAACCCGGCATGCGCTTCCGGGCGCCCACCTGGCCGGTGACCGAGACGGACATCATCCGCTTCGCCAGCGAGTTCGACCCGCAGCCCCACCACGTGGATCCGCAGGCAGCAAAGTCGTCCTTCTTCGGGGGGCTTGCCGCCAGCGGATGGCATACGGCGGCTATGATCATGGGTATGGCCATGCGCTCCGACCTGCAGATGAGCGGCGGACAGGTGGGCATCGGCGTGGAGAACCTGACCTTCAGCAAGGCGGTGCGGCCGGGTGACGTTCTGTCACTGGACATCGAGATTCTCGCCGTCCGGCCCTCCCGCTCGCGGCCTGGCCAGGGAATTTTCAAGGCCCGCTGGCGCTGCACGAACCAGCACGGGGAGACAGTGATGGAAATCACCCCCACGGTACTGGCGCAGACCCGCGCGGGTCGGGAGCAGCGGTCAACGGAAACAGAATCCTGAGGTGATGACCATGGGATTACCTGAGCATGTGCGAATTGTCGAGGTCGGCCCCCGGGACGGCCTGCAGAATGAACCGGGATCGGTCTCCAGCGCCGTCAAGCTGGAGCTGATCCACCGCCTGGCCAATGCCGGCCTGCCGGCGGTGGAGGCCACGGCCTTCGTCTCGCCAAAGTGGGTCCCGCAGATGGCGGATCACGACACCGTACTGCGGGGCATCCAACGCCGGAACGGTGTGCGCTACCCGGTGCTCACCCCCAACCTCAAGGGTTTCGAAAACGCCGTCGCGGCGGGTGCGGACGAGGTCGCCGTGTTCGGCGCGGCCTCCGAGAGTTTTTCCCGCAGGAACATCAACTGCTCCATCGACGAGAGCCTGGAGCGTTTTGCGCCGGTCATGGAAGCAGCCCAGGCGCATGGCGTGCGGGTGCGGGGTTATGTCTCCTGTGTGCTCGGTTGCCCCTACGAGGGCGCCATCGAGCCGAAAGTGGTCGCACATGTGTCGGACACGCTCTACCGCATGGGCTGCTATGAGATCTCGCTGGGCGACACCATCGGCGTGGGCACGCCCCTGCAAGCCCAGCGCATGGTGGCTGCCGTAGCCGAGCGCGTGCCCATGGAACACCTGGCCGCGCACTTCCACGATACCTATGGCCAGGCGCTGGCGAATCTGTTCGCGGTACTGCAGCTGGGCATCGCCACGGTTGACAGTGCCGTCGCCGGACTGGGCGGTTGCCCCTACGCCAAGGGCGCCTCGGGTAACGTGGCGACGGAGGACGTGGTCTACATGCTGAACGGCATGGACATCGATACCGGGGTTGATATGGACGCGCTGGCCGCCACCGGCCGATGGATCTGCGAGCAACTTGGCAAGCAGCCCGCCTCACGGGTTGCCCGGGCACTCGCGGCCAGGGCTACGGAGGGCTGAGGGGGGCTGCCATGGAAACCGGTTTCATTACCCGACGCAGCCAATGGCCATGTCGTCGTATCAACGGCGACCGACCCGCGGTGTCCTTCGAGGATGGCGACACCTGGACCCACGACCGGCTGCGCGGCCGGGTCAATGCCTACGCAAACGCGCTGCTTGCCGATGGCGTACAACCCGGCGACCGGGTGGGCATTCTGCTGCACAACTGCCTGGAATACTGGGCCACCTACCTCGCCGTGATGCGCATCGGCGCCATTGCGGTGCGCCTGAACTTCCGCCTCACGGCGGACGAACTGCACTTCGCCATCAACGATTCCGGCAGTACTGTGCTCTGCTTTCATAGTGCCTTCGCGGAGACCATCGGCGGCATTCGCGACGACCTGCCGGTACGGCGGTTCATCGCGCTGGAAAGCGACAGCGGCGAACCCCGGCCCGACTGGGCCGCGGCCTGGACCATGCTGGATGCAGGTAGCGCCGAAGAGCCCGATTGCCCCAGGCCCACCGCCGACGCACCGGCCATGCTGATGTACACCTCCGGCACTACGGGCCGGCCCAAGGGGGCCGTCTGGCGCCATGCCAATACCCTCTGGTTCACCGCCATGCAGGCCATGCAATGGGGGCTCGACGAACACACGGTGGGCATGACGACCGGGCCCATGTACCACGTGGGCGCGGTGGAGGATCTGACCAGCGCCGCACTGGCCGTTGGTGGCCACGCCGTGGTGCTGAAGAGCGGCGGCTTTTCCATACGCCGGGTGCTGGAGATCGTCGCCAACCGGCGGGTGACTGACCTGTTCCTGTTTCCATTCATGATCTACGAACTGGCACAGCTGGATGATCATCAGGGCTACGACCTGTCCAGCGTGAAACGCATACTCTCCGGCGGCGACCCGCTGCTGCCCTGGGCTACTCGTACGCTGCAGGAGCGCTACCCCTGGATCGAGATCATCCAGGTCTATGGCCTGACCGAAGGCACCCCTATTGCGGCCTGCTCCACCGGCGAGGAGACCCTGGCACACCCGGAAAGCGTCGGCCGGCCCATGCCGTTCACCGAGATCTCGCTGCGTAACGACGACGGCAGCGAGGCCGGACCCGGCGAGGAAGGCGAGATCTGGATTCGCGGCCCGGTGGTCTGCGAGGGCTATTGGCAACGGCCGGACGCAAACCGCGAAAGCTTCACCGATGGCTGGTGCCATACAGGGGATCTCGGACGACTCACCGACAACGGCCTGCTGTGCATCGCCGGCCGGAAGAAGGACATGATCCGCACCGGCGGCGAGAACGTCTATCCGGCAGAGCTGGAAGACGTTCTCATGCGGCTCGCCGGGGTGCGCGAAGCGGCGGTGGTCGCCGTGCCCGATGCCCGCTTCATCGAGGCGGTCACGGCGGTGATCGTGACCAGGGACGGCGTGTCGATCTCGCCGGAGGAGATCATCAGCCACTGCCGGCAGCATCTGGCAGGCTACAAGTGCCCACGCCACGTCGCATTCACCGACGCCCTGCCCCGGACGCCCTCGGGCAAGCTGATGAAATACCGCCTTCGCGAGACGTATCGTCACCTGGGCAGCGAGCCCGGCTCCGGGAAAACGGCCTGAGACAGGATCAAGCATGAGCGAGCCATTACTGTTCGAGAACGATGGTCACCTGGTCACACTGACCATGAACCGCCCCGAGACCCGAAACGCCGTATCCGAGGCGGACATGATCGACGCCATCGAGGATGCGGTTCACCGCATCAATGGGGACGCCAGCGTCCGCGCTGTCATCCTCACCGGCGCGGGCACGGCGTTTTCATCCGGCGGCAACCTCAAACACATGCGCGACCGCACCGACATGTTCGCCGGCAAGCCCGCCGAGGTGCGCAACGCATACCGGCGCGGTATCCAGCGCATTCCCCGGGCCATGCTCGACCTTGAGCCCCCCGCCATCGCGGCGGTCAACGGCCCCGCCATCGGCGCTGGCTGTGATCTGGCAATGATGTGTGATCTGCGGGTGGCCGCCGAGAGCGCCATCTTTGCCGAAAGCTTCATCAAGGTGGGCATCATCCCCGGCGACGGTGGCGCCTGGTTCCTGCCCCGGGTCGCAGGGCTTGCACGAGCCAGCGAGATGGCGCTGACCGGCGATCCAGTGGATGCCCGGACAGCGCTGGAATGGGGACTCGTGAATCGCGTCGTGCCCGGCGACGCCCTCATGGCGGAAGCGCGGGCTCTGGCGGAACGCATCATGGTCAACCCGCCGGAGGTCACCCGGATGACCAAGCGATTGTTGCGGGAAGCCCAGCTCACACGTCTCGACAGCCTGCTGGAGCTGTCAGCCGCCTACCAGGCCATCGCCCACACTACACAGGACCATCAGGAAGCGGTTCGTGCCCTGCTGGAGAAGCGGCAAGGCGAGTTCACCGGCGATTAGCCGGCTCGCCAGGCACGACTCGGTCAACATGGCGCGGTATCACGCCTTGGCATGACAATCCCGGGTGGTATGTCGCCGCGTCCCTTGGCATGCTCTGACCATCCTTGGCCGCATCGACCGGAACCTCGCCATGCATGATTACAACCCACCGCTTCGCCACATGCGCTTCGTGCTCCAGGAGCTACTGGACTACGAGGCGATTCATGTCCTGCCGGCATGGTCCGAGGCCAGCCCCGATCTGGTGGATGCGGTGCTGGAAGAGGCCGGGCGCTTTGCCGGTGGCGTGTTGGCGCCGCTGAATCGCGTTGGCGACCGGCAGGGTTGTCGCCTGGCCGATGGCGCGGTCACAACACCGGAGGGCTTCCCCGACGCCTATCGCCAATACGTCGAGAATGGCTGGAACGGCTTGTCCTGCCCCCCGGAATTCGACGGCCAGGGGCTTCCGGGCTGCGTGGCCACGGTGACCCAGGAGATGTGGCAGGCGGCCAACATGGCCTTTGCCCTCTGCCCCATGCTCACCGCCGGTGCCATCGAGGCCATCCACCGCCACGGCACCAGCGAGCAGCAGGCGCTGTATCTGCCCAGGCTGGTGAGTGGCGAGTGGACAGGGACCATGAACCTCACCGAACCCCAGGCGGGTTCAGATCTCGCTGCGGTGCGGGCGCGGGCGGTACCCGAGGGTGACCACTACCGGCTCTTCGGCCAGAAGATCTACATCACCTGGGGCGAGCACGACTGCGCCGAGAACATCATTCACCTGGTGCTGGCGCGTACGCCGGACGCACCGCCGGGGGTGAAGGGGATTTCCCTGTTCATCGTTCCCAAGTTCGTGCCCACTGCCGGTGGCGACCCTGGCGAGCGCAACGACGTACAGTGCGTTTCCACGGAACATAAACTCGGCATCCACGGCAGCCCCACCTGCACCATGGCCTACGGCGAAAAAGACGGTGCAGTGGCCTACCTGGTGGGCGAGGAGGGCCAGGGGCTGGTGTACATGTTCACCATGATGAACGAGGCCCGCCACAAGGTGGGGGTGGAAGGCCTGTCGATCTCCGACCGCGCCCTGCAGCAGGCCCGTGCCTATGCCCGGGACCGCGTGCAGGGGCGGCCGGCGGGTTCCAGCAGCAGTGAAGCGCAGGCGATCATCCACCACCCTGACGTACGCCGCATGCTGCTCACCATGCAGGCCGGTGTGGAGGCAATGCGCTGCCTCTGCTACTACGCCGCATGGTGCATGGACCTGGGCCGGGAAGCGGCAGACGGCGACCAACGCGCCACGCTCGGCGCCCGGGCCGATCTGCTGATTCCCATCGTCAAGGGCTGGTGTACGGAACTGTCCGTGGAACTCACCTCCCTGGGCGTGCAGGTGCACGGCGGCATGGGCTACGTGGAGGAAACCGGCGCGGCCCAGCATTTCCGCGACGCCCGGATCACGCCGATCTACGAAGGCACCACGGCAATCCAGGGCAATGATCTGATCGGCCGCAAGACCCATCGCGACGGGGGTGAGGCCATCAAGGCGCTTATCCATGAGTTCCGTGGAGACGCCGAGGCTCTGCGGGATATTCCGGGATTACCGCATTTGTGCGAAGCCCTCTCCACGGCGCTGAACGGGCTTGAGACGGCAGCGGACTGGGTCGTGGCGCACCATGGGGAACAACCCGCGGCTTCCGCCGCCGCAGCGGTGCCCTACCTGATGCAGGCGGGTTACGTGATTGCCGGTGGGCTGATGGCACGCGCTGCGCGGCGGGCCCATACAGCGCTGGAAAGCGGTACCGGGGAAAAGGCTTTCTACGAGGCCAGAATCGTCACGGCGCGGTTCTACATGGAGCAGCTGTTGCCGAGAGCGGGCGGTCTCTTGCCAGCGGTACTGGCCGGGGATGCGGTGGCGCAGACGGACGCCTCGGTGCTTGATTGAAACGCCGCTGTGGTGCGTTACGCGCTGCGCGCTAACACACCCTACGATGGCCCGTGCGCGATCCAAGCCTCTCGTAGGGTGCGTTAGGCCGAAGGCCGTAACGCACCACTTAACCTTTCAGCTTCTGGGTCAGCTCCGGAACGAGTTCGAACAGGTCCCCTACCAGGCCGTAATCCGCCACCTCGAAGATGGGGGCGTCTTCGTCCTTGTTGATGGCGACAATGACCTTGGAGCCCTCCATGCCTGCCAGGTGCTGGATGGCGCCGGAAATGCCGATGGCGATGTAGAGATCCGGTGCCACCACCTTGCCCGTCTGGCCCACCTGGTAATCGTTGGGCACGTAACCGGCATCAACCGCCGCGCGAGAGGCGCCAATGGCCGCGCCAAGGGTATCGGCAAGCTCCTCGAGCAGGCGAAAGTTCTCGCCGCTGCCAAGCCCCCGTCCACCGGAAACCACCACGCCTGCGGCGGTGAGTTCAGGCCGGCTTGACTCGGTAAGTTGCTGATCCACGAAGCGACTGCGTCCGGAATCCGCACCCGGATCAACGGGCTCGACGGCACCGCTGCCGCCCTCGGCCGCAGCCTTGTCGAAAGCCGTCGGGCGCACCGTGATCACCTTGATGGAGTCTGTGGACTGCACCGTGGCGAGGGCGTTACCGGCATAGATTGGTCGAACGAAGGTGTCGGCGCTCTCCACCACCGTGATATCCGAGATCTGCTGCACATCCAGCAGCGCGGCGACCCTGGGCATGAGGTTCTTGCCAAAGGTGCTCGCCGGCGCCAGCAGGTGCTGGTAATCGTCGGATAGGCCGACGATCACTGGTGCCAGGTTCTCAGCCAGCCAGTGGTCGAGGTGCGGCGCGTCGGCGACACGCACCCGGGCCACGCCCGCAACCGTCGCCGCCCGCTCTGCAACTGCACTGCAGCCATGACCGGCGACGAGGACGTCTACCGTGCCATCGATTGCGAGGGCGGCTGTGACCGTCGCCAGCGTGGAAGGGGCAAGTTGTCCGTTATCGTGTTCCGCAATCACCAGTACTGACATGTCAGATCACCTTCGCTTCATTGCGCAGCTTCTGCAGCAGCTCATCGACGCTGGCGACCTTGCTGCCGCCCTGCCGTTTCGGTGGCTCGCTCACCTTGAGGGTCTTGAGGCGCGGAGCGATATCCACGCCGAGCTCATCCGGTGTCAGGGCGTCGAGCTGCTTTTTCTTCGCCTTCATGATGTTGGGCAGCTTGGCGTAACGCGGCTCGTTGAGCCGCAGATCGGCGGTAATCACCGCCGGCATCGACAGTGCGACCGTCTCCAGGCCGCCGTCGATTTCACGGGTCACCTTTGCCTCGCCATCGGCGATTTCGACCCGGGATGCAAACGTGCCCTGGGGCCAGCCCAGCAGTGCCGAGAGCATCTGTCCGGTCTGGTTGGCGTCATCATCAATGGCCTGCTTGCCCAGAATCACCAGCTCTGGCGACTCCCGATCAACCAGTGCCTTCAGAAGCTTTGCGACAGCCAGGGGCTGGAGTTCGGCATCGGTGTGCACCAGGATGCCGCGATCACCGCCCATGGCGAGCGCCGTGCGGATGGTCTCCTGGCACTGCTGGATACCGAGGGAGACAATGATCACTTCCTCGGCAGCGCCTGCCTCTTTCAGCCGCACCGCCTCTTCCACGGCGATTTCGTCGAAGGGATTCATCGACATTTTCACGTTGGCGGTCTCAACGCCCGACCCATCGGCCTTGACCCGCACCTTGACGTTGTAATCGATGACCCGTTTGACGGGCACCAGGATTTTCATGAACAGCCCTCCATTACCCGCTGCCGTTGGAATGTCGCGGAATCGCAAGGACCATACGCCAGCCTTGTGTGGCTAGGCAAGGGCGAGCGGCGCTGCCGCTGCGCTCTCCGCTGCCACCAGGTTTCGGTAGGCCGATTGCAGGCTGCGGAATGCGGGCCCGGGGCAGGTGCGGATCAACCGACCATCGACTTCCCGCAGGGGCAACAGGCCGGCTCCGGTCCCGGTCAGAAGCGCCTCATCAGCGTCGTACACATCCACCAGCGTCAGGCTGCGCTCTGCTACCCGCAAACCACAGGCAGGCGCCACCTCCATGACCGTTGCCCGGGTAATCCCGTCCAGCGCTCCATCCGTGACCGGCGGCGTACAGAGTGTGTCACCCCGGACCACGAAGAGATTGGCGACGCTCGCCTCCACCACATGGCCGTTGCGGTTGAGCAGCAGTGCTTCATCGGCACCCGCCCTGTTGGCCTCGGCACGGGCCATCACACCGGTGAGGTAATTCAGGCTCTTGATTCGCGGATCCAGACAATCCGGCGGCAGGCGCCGAAGGCTGGCGGTGATAGCCCGCACCCCCTGCTCGACACGATCCGACGGTACAACGGCGAGTTGGGCTGCAATGATGAACACGGTCTGTCGCTCACAGCCCTGCGGATTCACCCCCAGGCTACCCTCGCCCCGGGTCACCACGATTCGCAGATAGCCGTCTTCCGGGTCCGCGGCATCCACAGTTTGTTGCACGGCGGCAGCCAGTGCCGGCAGATCATAGGGAATTGTCAGCCCGATACCTGCGGCAGATCGGGCGAGGCGCCGCAGGTGACGCTCCAGACGGAACGGCGTTCGTCTGTAATAGCGCACACCTTCGAACACGCCATCGCCATACAATAAACCGTGATCGAGCACCGACACCACCGCCTGCGCCGGCTCCACCAGCACGCCGTTCTTCCAGATGGTCATTTCCGCGGTCATCATCCACTCCCGGCAAAGATCTGTTCAGTGAGCCTATCCCGCCAGCCACAAACAATACAGATTCAGAATATGGATTTTTGAACCAGTACAGATTAGTGTCTGACTCATCTGTTATGCCTAATCTGCTGGAACTGTGTTGCATGACGCCACCGGATCGACACCGCACACGCTACCAACACCTGACCGATACCCTCTCCGAGAGGATGGATGATGGGGTCTACCAGGCCGGGCAGCGACTCCCTGGCGTACGACGGCTTGCACGGGAGTTCTCTGTGAGCGTCTCCACAGTTCTGCGGGCAATGGAGCAGTTGGAGTCCTTTGGCCGCGTCGAGGCACGGCCGCGGTCCGGCTACTATGTTCGAGCGTCGCGAAAGAGATCGCTTCCCGCGCCGCAGGCAGACATCACCCCTTCTCCCCAGGCGATTGACGGGCAGGACAGAGTGCTGCAACTGCTCCGGGGTGGGCAGTCCGAGGGCATGCTGTCGCTGGCTGCCGCCATGCCGGATGCGCAACAGTTGCCGCTGCGGCTCGTCAACAAGGCACTGGTCAGCGCTGCACGACGCCGTGGTCCGGATGACGCCCTGTATGACTTTCCGCCGGGTCACGCACCCCTGCGCCAGGCAATCGCCCGCCGCATGCACCTCAACGGTTGCCCGGTAGACCCCGCCGACATTGTCATCACCGGTGGCTGCCAGCAGGCGCTTGGCCTTGCCCTGCAGTCAGTTTGCGCGCCGGGCGACCTGGTTGCTGTCGAGTCGCCCACCTACTACGGTCTGTTGCAGGTGCTGGAGGCCCATCGACTCAAGGCACTGGAGATACCCAGCCACCCGGAGACGGGGCTCAGCCTGGAAGCACTGCGAATGGCGCTGGACAACTGGCCTATTCGCGCCTGCGTGCTGGTACCCAGCTACAGTAACCCGACAGGGAGTTGCATGCCCGAATCTCACCGGCAACGCCTGGTTTCCATGGCGGGTAGCCACAACTTCACTATCGTCGAAGACGATGTCTACGGCGATCTGGCCCACGATGGCTCGCGAGCGTTGCCAGTCCGGGCATTCGATCAGGCGGACCGGGTCGTCTACTGCAATTCGTTCTCCAAGACCCTGGCTCCGGACTTGCGCGTGGGCTGGGTGTCGTCACCTCGCCTGAGCGAGCGCCTCTGCCAGTTGCAGTTCGCCGGCCAGCTTGCGGCGCCGGGTCTTGCTCAACGGGCACTCACGGAATTGCTACAGGGTGGTGGCATCGACAGACATCTGCGGCGTGTTCGGGCCAGCTACATGACCAACATCAGCCGCGCTGTCCATCTGGTGGATCAGTACTTCCCGGCAGGCACGGAGGTAACCAACCCTGCCGGCGGTTACGTCATCTGGGTGCGAGTGCCCGGCCTGGATAGCGAGGCTTTTCAACGACACGCCGCCAACGCCGGGGTGTTGATTGCACCCGGCACGCTGTTTTCCACCGGTCGACGCTACGCCGACTGTTGCCGTATCAATTGCTCCCGGCCCTGGGGCACGGATATGGATACCGCAATTCGCCTGCTGGGCCACCTGGCCCGGGAACCCCATCACCAGAAAAATGAGGAGCTGTCATGAAGCGCATCGGATTCATCGGTCTCGGCAACATGGGCGCGCCCATGGCCCGCAACCTGATCAGGGCCGGGCATGCGGTTACCGTCTTCGACCTGCAAAGAACCCCCGTGCAGACCCTGGTCGCCGAGGGCGCCACTGCAGCGGACTCGGCCCTGGCGGCGGCCCGCGACCAGGAGATCGTGATTTCCATGTTGCCTGCCGGCAAGCACGTCCACGGGCTATACCTGAGAGAAGCCGGCATTCTGCAGGTGGTCGCCGACAACACCCTGCTGGTGGACTGCTCCACCATCTCGGCGGACGAAGCCCGTACAGTCGCTTCGGCGGCGGAGCAGCAGGGCCTGACATTCATTGACGCCCCTGTCTCCGGCGGTGTCGCCGGCGCTGCGGCGGGCACGCTTACGTTCATCTGTGGTGGGCCAGCCGACGCCGTGGAGACCGTCCGTCCAGTCCTGGAGACCATGGGCAAGGCGGTCTTTCATGCCGGCGGCAGCGGTGCCGGACAGATCGCCAAGATGTGCAACAACATGCTGCTTGGCGTACTCATGATTGGCACCGCCGAAGCGTTGAACCTGGCGGATGCCAACGGCCTCGACCCGGCACTGGTCTCGGAGATCATGAAGGCGAGCTCCGGAAATAACTGGGCGCTTCAGGTCTATAACCCGTGGCCTGGCGTCATGGAGACCAGTCCGGCCAGTCGTGGTTATGAAGGCGGCTTCCTCACCGATCTCATCGTCAAGGATCTTGGTCTTGCCATGGATGCGGGGTTGAAGGCGAACGTGTCATTGCCCATGGGCTCTCTCGCCAGCGCGCTGTACCGCGCTCACTCGGCCAGCGGTAACGGTGGGCTTGATTTCTCCAGCGTGCTTCGGCTCTTGCGGGGCATCGATCCGACGAATTGAAGTCACTGAAATGCGGACAAACTGTGCAGCCTATCGCAGCATCTGGTCATTTTTTGACCGATACTTGAGGGTCAAAACAAAAATGTAACCAAAACGGCACAGCAGGCGAGTTCGAGGACAGGCATGGCCGATAAAGGCGACAAGGGGCTCCGTTCCAGGACGGTCGCCGCCGACCCATGGTGCGCAACAGCGGCAACGTCCGCTGACTGGGCGGACGTCGAGCGGCGCCTGCGGGACAGCGAAGAAAAGTACCGTCTGCTGGTAACCAACCAGAACGAACTTGTCCTAAAGGTCGATCTGCAAGGCAACTACCTGTTCGCAAGCCCGTCTTACTGCCGCACGTTTGGTCTTGCCGAGGCGGACTTGCTGGGCAAGCCCTTCATGCCGCTTGTCCATGAGGAGGATCGCGAGTCCACGCTCCGCGCCATGGAGCAGATCCTTGAGCCGCCTTTCCGGGTCTACCTGGAGCAGCGAGGCAAGACTTGCGACGGCTGGCGCTGGTTTGCCTGGTCAGCCAACGCGGTGCGGGATCAAGCAGGTCGACCCTGCGAAATCGTCTCAGTGGGCCGCGATATCACGGAGCAGAAACGCACCGAAACTGCGCTGCGCGACAGCGAGGCACGCTTCCGGCGCCTGGCGGAAAACGCGCCGGACATCATCTACCGCTTCAGCCTCCGCAAGCGAGGCCATGTGGAATACATCAGCCCCGCTGTCGAACGGATGCTGGGTTACATAGCGGCCGACTACGCTGCTGATCCCAACCTCGTATTCCGGATGACCCACGCCGACGACAGGGCCATGCTGGAGCGGCACCTGCAGCGGGCCTCTGGCATGGGCGATCCCCTGGTGATCCGCTGCTTTCATCGCGACGGCCATCTGGTCTGGCTGGAGCTCAGCGATAGCCTTGTAGAGGGTGCCGATGGCCTGCCGGAAGCCATTGAGGGTATTGCCCGGGATATATCAGAGCGCAAACGCCTGGAGCAACGGCATCAGGCCCAGGCCCGACTCCTGGAGCGGATTTCCACCGACCAGCCCCTGACCCACCTGCTGGAAGAAATGCTGCTGTTCATGGAGGCACAGTCCCCGGGAATCCGCTGCAGCGTCCTGCTGGCGGACAACGCCCAGGGCATCCTGCGTCAGGGGGCGGCTCCGAGCCTGCCCCCCACCTACAACCAACTGGTTGACGGCACACCCATCGGCGAGGGGTCGGGCTCCTGCGGCACAGCAGCGGCGCGGCGGGAATCGGTGATCGTCACGGACATTCGAACCGATCCGCTGTGGCAGGGTGTGCGACACAAGGTGGCCGGCTTCGATTGGCTCCACGGCTGCTGGTCAACGCCATTCTTCGACTCCGGCGGCGAGCTGCTGGGCACCTTTGCGATTTACCCGGAGTCCTTTGGAGCACCGGGCGAGCGCGAATTCGATCTCATCGAATTCGCCACCTCCATGGCCAGCCTGATCGTTGAGCGCCGGCGGGATCAGGACACGCTGCGCTCGCTGTCCAGGGCCGTGGATCAGAGTTCCAGCCACATTCTGATTACCGATGGCGACGGCATCGTCCGCTACATCAACAAGCAGTTCGAAGATGTAACCGGCTTCACCAGCGCCGACGTGGTCGGCCGGCCAATGCAAACGCTGATCGTTCAGCGATTCGGCCATGCCGAGAACGACACCTGCGCTGACGCCTTTCGCAACTTTGCAGAATGGCAGGGCGAGTACCAGGCCCACCGCAAGAACGGTCAGCAGTACTGGGAGTCCGTCACCCTCACCCCGATTCGGGATGACAATGGTCATCTACTGCAGCTGGTGGTTGTCGGCGAGGACATCAGTGCCCGGAAGCAGGCGGAGAGCGAGATCCGCAAACTCGCCTTTTTCGACCCGCTTACCGCTCTCCCGAACCGCCGATTACTGCAGGACCGGCTCGGCCAGGCACTGGATGCCGCCCGGCGTAGCGGCAACTACGGTGCCGTGCTGTTCATTGACCTGGATCACTTCAAGCAGCTCAACGATGCCCGCGGTCATGCGGTGGGTGATGACCTGCTGATCGCCGTCGCGGCGCGTTTGCAGGCAGAGTTACGGCGTCAGGACACCGTGGCCCGCCTCGGTGGCGATGAATTCGTCATCGTGTTGGTAAACCTTGCGGATGAGAGCTGCCAGGCCAGTGTCCAGGCACGACAAGTGGCCGACAAGCTGCGGCAGACACTCAGCACACCCTTCCGCATCGGCGATCTCAACTATCACCTCGGGGCAAGCGTGGGCTACACCACCTTTCCCAAACCCGATGACCGGGTCGATGAGTTGCTCCGCGAGGCGGACACCGCCATGTATCGCGCCAAGCAACTGGGTCGCGATGGCGTGACCGCTTTTGTGCCGGCCATGCGCGAGGCCGCCCAGGACCGGTTTGCCCTGGAAGGGGACCTGCGCCATGCGATTGCACGCAATGAGCTTGAGGTCTGGTTGCAGCCCCAGGTGGATCATAACGGCGTGCGCATCGGTGCGGAGTTGTTGCTGCGCTGGCGCCATCCGGAGAGAGGACTCATCTCACCCGCCGCCTTCATCCCCGTGGCCGAGCAGTCCGGCCTCATTATCAAGATCGGCGACTGGGTGCTGGGGCAGGCGGCGCAGCTCTCACGCACACTGACCGATCACGGCCAGCGTCTCCGCCTGGCGGTGAACATCAGCCCACGGCAGTTCCGCCAGCCCGAACTGGTATCCGGCATCAAACACTGGCTGGAGGCAAGCGGCGCCGACCCCGAGTTGCTGGTGCTGGAGGTCACGGAGTCTCTGGTGATCGAGGACATCGTTGATACGGCTGCCAAGATGGCGGAACTGTCGACCCTGGGCGTGCGCTTTTCCGTGGACGACTTCGGCACGGGGTATTCGTCGCTGGCCTACCTGAAACGCCTGCCCCTGCATGAACTGAAGATTGATCGCACCTTCGTGCAGGATGCACCCACGGATGCCAACGACGCGGCCTTGGTGGAGGGCATTCTTTCCGTCGCCCGGCATCTTGGCCTGCAGGTCGTGGGCGAGGGTGTGGAAACGCCCGCGCACAGGGACTTTCTGCTGGAACGGGGCTGTCGCTACTTCCAGGGCTACCTCTACGGCATGCCGAAGCCACTGCATGAGTTTCTGCAGGATCAGCTGGCCGACCAGTGCTCTCAAGAAGTCACGGATTCACTCACAGCGCCGATCCGCCCTTCCTCGACCCCATGACAGGCGACCTCCCCACCACCGGCTACCGACCTGAGCTCAGGCAATTCGCGACGGCAACGCTCGTTGGCGAACGGGCAGCGCGGGTGAAAACTGCAGCCGGATGGCGGATTGACGGGATTGGGCACCTCGCCCTCGATCCCCGTGCGTGTCCGATCCCGCTTGGTCAATGAGGGGACGGCTGTGAGCAGCATGCGTGTGTAGGGATGCCGGGGAGTCTGGAACAGCTTTTCCCGCGATGCGATCTCTGCGATACGCCCCAGGTACATCACCGCGATCCGGTCGGCCATGTGCTTGACCACCGCCATGTCATGGCTGATGAACAGGTAGGTCAAACCATGGCGTTCCTGCAGATCGCTCATGAGGTTCAGAATCTGCGCCTGCACGGAGACATCCAGTGCCGAGGTAGGCTCATCGCAAATCAGGAACTCCGGCTCGTTGGCCAGCGCCCGTGCAATGGAGATGCGCTGGCGCTGGCCACCGGAGAACTCGTGGGGATATCGTGCCCCGTCCGCGGCACTGAGCCCTACCTGTTCAAGCAACTCACCAACCCGGCGGCGACGCCCTGCAGCGGAGGTCTCGATGTCGAAGAACTTCAGCGGTTCGGCAATGATGGAACTCACCCGCCACAAGGGGTTCAGGCTGGCGTAAGGGTCCTGGAAGATCATCTGGAAGCGGCGCCGGATGGCAGCGGCGCGCCGACCGCTGAGGCGGCTGAGCCCGGTGATGTCGTTGCCGTCGAAAAACAGCTTGCCGGCAGTGAGCCCGTACAAGCCCACGATCAGTCGCGCCACCGTGGACTTGCCACAGCCGGACTCCCCCACCAGCGCCACGGTCTCACCGCGGCGGATGGACAGGTTCACCCCATCCACGGCCCGCAGCATGAGTCGGGGCTGCCGCTCCAGCACGCGGTTCAGCCAGGGGCGGGAGACGTCGAAATGACGCGCGATACCCTCGGCCCGCAACAGTTCCTGCGCGCTCACGGGACATCCCCCTGATACAGCCAGCATGCCGCCCGCGATGTGCCAGCCTGACGCAGCCCTGGCACCTCACGGCGACAGCGCTCCATGACCCGGGGGCATCGTGGATTGAACGCACAGCCTGCGGGTATGGCCGCCAGCCTGGGCATGGACCCGTTGATCTGGTGCAAGCGCTGACGGGTCTCGTGCATGGACGGAATCGACTCCATCAGGCCCTGGGTGTAGGGGTGGCGCGGTTCACGGATAACCGCATCCACCGGACCGATCTCGGCCAGGCGTCCGGCGTACATCACGGCGACCCGGTCGGCGGTCTCCGCGATCACCCCCATGTCGTGGGTCACCAGCATCACGGCGGTGCCATGATCGGCGCAGAGTCGCTTCAACAAGGCCAGGATCTGTGCCTGTACGGAGACATCCAGCGCCGTGGTGGGCTCATCGGCGATCACCAGCTCCGGCTCGGCGGCCAACGCCAGGGCAATAACCACCCGTTGACGCATGCCACCGGAGAACTCATGGGGATAGGCATTGATGCGGTTCTCCGCCGCCGGAATACCCACCTCTTTCAGCAACGCCAGCGCCCGGGCCCGGGCCTGCTTCTCGGTGAGCGGCAGATGCGCGCGGATGGTCTCGACGATCTGGTCGCCGATGGCGAACAGCGGATTCAGACTGGTCAGCGGGTCCTGGAAGATCATGCCGATACGCCGTCCACGCAAGCGACGGAATGCACTTTCCGGCAGATCGTCGATGCGTTCGCCGCGCAGCCTGATCTCACCGCCGGCAATGCGCCCGGGCGGCTCCAGCAAGCGAATCACGGCGTTGCCGGTCATGGATTTGCCGGCGCCGGACTCCCCCACCACCCCCAGGACTTCGCCGGGTGCGATGTCGAAGGACACGTCATCAAGCGCCACCAGGGTGCCATGGCGGGTCGGAAACTCCACCCGCAGGTTGCGCACCGACAATAGCGCCTGATCAGCGGAGTTTCGGGTTGAGGACATCGCGCAACCAATCGCCTAGCAGATTGACCGAAAGCGCCAGTATGAGCAGCGCCAGGCCGGGAAAGAGCAGAATCCACCACTCACCGGAGAACATGTAGTCCTGGCCGACGCGAATCAGCGTGCCCAGGCTGGGTTGGGTAGGCGGCATGCCCACACCAAGGAAAGACAGGGTCGCCTCGGCGATGATGGCCAGCGCCAGGCCAATGGTGCCAATCACCAGCACCGGCCGCAGCACATTGGGCAGCAGGTGGCGAATCAGGATGATCCGCGGCGGCAGGCCGATGACCCGGGCCGCCTGAATGTATTCCTTGCCCTTCTCCACCATCGTCGCACCGCGCACCGCCCGCGCGTACTGCACCCAGTCGGACAGGCCAATGGCGACAATCAGGACAATGATCGCCGCCTCCTGGTGCATGGATCGCGGCAGGATGCCGCGAATCACACCGAAGATGAGCAGCGCCATGAGTATGGAGGGGAACGTGAGCTGAACATCGGCAATGCGCATGATCAGTGCATCCGGCCAGCCGCCCCGATACCCGGCATAGAGCCCAAGCCCCGTGCCCATCAGCAAGGCAAACAGCACCGCCGAGAAACCCACCAGCAACGAGATCCGCGAGCCATAGAGGATGGCCGAGAACACGTCCCGGCCCTGGCTGTCGGTGCCGAGCAGATAGTAGTTGCCGGTGAAATCCGAGGTACTGAACGGTTCGGTAAAGGCGTCGATCAACTCCAGCTCCGCCGGGTTGAACGGGTTCTGTGGAGCAATCCAGGGTGCAAACAGCGCACCGGCAAACATGATGAGGGTCAGTAGGCTCGCGACGATAACCACCGGCTGACGCCGATAGGAGTAGAACACATCGCTGGCCAGCATACGCCGCAACAGGCCTGGGCGCTGCGTCTCGGCTGCCCGCAGCTCCTGCTCCTCGCGACTGCCGACGGTACTCATCGGCTACCTCCCCGAACGCGCAGCCGCGGATCCACGGCGTAGTACAGCAGGTCCACCACCAGATTGATCACCACGAATACCAGGGCGATCAGCAACAGGTAGGCGGACATGACGGGAATATCCACGAAGCGCACGGCAGTGATGAACAGAGCCCCCACACCCGGCCACTGGAATACCGTCTCGGTGATGATGGCGAAGGCAATGATGGTGCCCAGTTGCAGACCGATGATGGTGATCACCGGGATCAGCGTGTTCTTGAGGGCATGCTGCAGGTTGACCACCCGCCGGGTGAGCCCACGGGCCCGGGCAAACTTGATGTAGTCGGTGCGCATCACCTCCAGCATCTCCGCCCGGACCAGTCGCATGATCAGGGTTAGCTGGAACAGGCCCAGGGTGATTGCCGGCAATATCAGTGAGCGCAGACCGCTCTGGGTCAGCAGCCCCGTGGTCCACCAGTCACCGATGCGCACCACTTCACCACGGCCGAATGCCGGCAGCCAGCCCAGTTCGACGGCAAACAGGTAGATCAACAGGATGCCGATGAGGAACGTGGGCAGGGAGACACCGATCAGCGAGACGGTCATCACAACACGGGACAACCAGCTGCGGCGGTACAGGGCCGTGTAGACCCCAAGGGCAATGCCCAGCACCACGGCAAAAATGGCGGAAATGATGGCCAGCTCAAGCGTCGCCGGCAGTCGCTCCATGATCATGTCGGTAACCGGCCGCGCCGACCGGTAGGAGATGCCGAACTCGAACTGCGCGGCATTACCCACGAATCGCATGAACTGGATGATCGCCGGATCGTTGAGGCCCAGGCGCTCACGCAACTGCGCCCGATCAGTCTCGGTGGCCTCCTGACCCAGCATGTTGAGCACCGGGTCGCCCACGTAATAGAACAGGGAGAAGGCAATCAGCGCCACCACAAGCATGACGAACACCGCCTGCAGCGTTCGCTGAATGATGAATGCGAGCATGGACCGTCCGGATCAGTCTGTCGGGCCGCCGTCCATGGCGGCGTCCAACCTATCGGATAAACCGCAAGTATTTGAAGTGCGGTGTGTTCTCGCTTTGCACCTGGAAGTCGATGTCTTCCCGCATGGCCCAGGTCAGCATCTGGTGATGCAGCGGCAGGTAGATGATCTCGCCGTGCACGATTTCCCATGCTTCGTTGACCACGGCTTCACGTTCCTCCTCGTCAGTCACCCGGGCCATGGCGCGGGTCAATTCGTCCACACGCTCGTTGGAGAACCCGGTGAAATTCCAGGTACCGAGGTTGTCCTGCTTGGTGTGGTAGAGGTAGTTGAAGATGTACTCCGAATCCATGGGCGGCACGCCCCAGCCCAGCATGTAGAAGTCGTACTCTTGCCGGGCAAGTTCAGCAAAGTGCACCGACCGGGTCTGGGATACCAGGTCGATATTGATGCCGATCCGCCCCAACATGCCGACCACCGCCTGACAGATCTGCTCGTCATTGACGTAGCGGTCATTCGGGCAATGCAGCGAGACACGGAAACCGTCCGGGTAGCCCGCCTCGGCCAGCAACTCGCGGGCACGCTCCTGATCAACCCTGGGCAGCTGATCAAGCTCTTCGGAATAGCCGTAGACGAACGGCGGCGCGATGACGCCGGCGGGTTGCGAGTTGCCCCGCATCACCGAGCGCTGGATGGCCTCCCGGTCGATGGCGATATTCATGGCTTCCCGGACCCGGTGATCGGCGAATGGATTGCCGTCAACATCGGCGCTACGCAGATTCTGGCTGGCCACATCCATGCCCAGGAAGATGGTGCGATTCTCCGGGCCCTGTTCGATCTTGATGCCATCAGCCTGGGACAGGCGCTGTATGTCCTGCACCGGGGCTTCCTGCAGCAGATCCACCTCGCCGGAGAGCAGTGCTGCAACCCGCGTCGCCGCCGATTCGATGGGGGTGGAGACGATGCGCGAGACTTCCATGGGGTAGTGATCCCGGCCCCAGTAGTCGTCATTGCGTACCAGCACGGTGCGCACGTCGGGCTCCCGGCTCTCCAGGCGGAATGGGCCGGTGCCATTGGCGTTGCGCACGGCGTGGCTCTCCTCGCCGGCCGCATAATTGGTGGGCACCTCCACGCCATGCTCTTCCGCCCATTCGCGGCTCATGATGAACAGGTTGGTAAAGTTGTTGGGAAGCAGCGGGTTGGGGCCGTCGGTCTCGATTTCCACCGTGTAATCGCCGGTGGCCCGGACATCGACGATGGAAGCCAGCAGGCCCCGCATGTCGGAGTTCTCGTGGCGGGCCCGGTTGATGGAGAACTCCACGTCGTCGGCGGTCAGCGCCTGCCCCTGGTGAAAGCGGACACCCTCGCGGACGTGGAAAACCCAGACACTGGGATCGTCTTCGGACACCTGCCAGTCAGTGGCCAGGCCCGGCTGGATCTCCAGATCCATGTCCTGGTAGAGCAGCGCGTCATGTATCTGGTGGGAAACTGCGTGGGTGGGTTGCTCGTTCTGGGAATGTGGATCGAGGGTGAGGCTATCGCCGGAGCGGGTCCATCGGACGGTCTCGGCGCTGAGGCTCGACACCACACCCACCGTCGAGGCCACCGCTATCACACACACGAGCCTGATCATTCTTCGTCCTCCCAAACTGGCTGCCCGGCGAGACCGGGATCCTTGTCGTGAGGGGCTCCTTGCCGCACCCTCGACTTCAAACGTAGCCCGCATCGGCGAAAGGCACAATGCTTCAATTGTGGAGGTACATTGAACGCCCCGGATCACCGCCTCGTCATACTGCTGAACAAGCCCTACAACGTGCTCTCGCAGTTCACGGACGACCGTGGCCGCACCACCCTGGCGGACTTCGTGCAGAAGCGGGAATGCTACCCCGCCGGCCGGCTCGATCGGGACAGCGAAGGGCTGCTGGTGCTGACCAACGACGGCGCTCTGATCCATCGCCTGGCCGACCCGCGGCACAAGGTGAGCAAGTCCTACTGGGTGCAGGTGGAGGGAGAACCGACGGACCCGGCGCTGGAGCGCCTGCGCCAGGGCGTGGAACTGAAGGATGGCCTGACCCGGCCGGCGAAGGCCCGGCTGATGGACGAGCCACCGGGCCTGTGGCCGAGGAACCCGCCGATTCGCTATCGGGCCAGCATCCCGACCTGCTGGCTGGAACTGACCATCACCGAGGGTCGCAACCGGCAGGTACGGCGCATGACCGCGGCGGTGGGCCACCCCACCCTGCGGCTGATTCGCTACCGGGTGGGGTCCTGGACGCTGGACGGGCTGGCGCCCGGCGAGTGCCGGGAGATCAGGCTCTAGGCAAGCGCGCCGTCAGCCGGCGGTGGCTTCGCGGCGGAGATCGCGCATTTCCTGCCCCCAGACCAGGGACAGACTCACCACGTAGATCAGTGTCACAGCCAGCACCACGAGGAGCAGCATCTGCGGCCCGGTCACGGCGCCCGTGAAATAATCCGGCTGGCCTACACCGGGCTCAAGCCGCATGGCCGCCATACCCGTGTAGTGCATCCCGCATACCGCAACTGCCAGCACCGGGGCGCTGGCGGCGCGCAGCATGCCCCGCGCCCGCTGCAAGATGAACAGCGCGACGCACGCCGCCACCAGCGCAATCACCACGGAAACCGCCATCAGCGTGTGGTCGTGGCCGATCACCGCCTCGGAGCGGATCGCCGCCATGCCCATATAGTGCATCGCCGCCACACCCAACCCGAGGATGCTCCCGGCCGTGAGCAGCGCAAGGACGGACTCCGGATTCCGGCTAGTGACCCAGAGGCCCAGCCCGAACAACGCGACAGGCACTACCAGCGACATCAGGGTCAGGTTCAAATCGTAGGTAATGGGAATGTCGGGACGATAAGCGAGCATCCCCACGAAATGCATGGCCCAGACCGCACCGCCACCGAGCACCACCGCGGAGAGAACCAACCAGCCGGGGTGAACGCTGCCGTCGGCCTTCGTGATCCGTCGCGAGGTCAGGAGGCCGGTGCCGGCGCCAAACAGGCTCACCAGAAACGACAGGCCGACCAGCCAGAGATTGTAATCGGACAGGGAGTTTTGCATTACGCCCTCGAGTTAGGGAAGGTGAGTAGCGGCGAGAAGATTGACGTAATTCGTATCTGAACTGCGTGACCGGGGTCACAACCATGATGCCGGGCGGACATGGCGTTGGCCCTGGCACTGGCCGTATGATCAGGGAAGTCAATGCGCAGCCGCTTGAGGAGCCCCATCATGGTTACCGCCATCATTCTGATGACTGTCGATCGCAAGCGCATCAACGAGCTTGCCCAGGAACTCGCCGACATCGAAGGCGTTTCGGAGTGTTATTCAGTGGGCGGAAGCTATGATCTGGTCGCGCTGATCCGTGTTCGCGACACCGAGTCACTGGCAGATCTGGTCACCCGCCAGATGGCCCACCTGGAAGGCATCGAACACACGGAAACACTTATCGCTTTCCAGGCCCACTCCCGCCATGACCTGGAGAACATGTTTTCGGTGGGGCTGTAGGAACGGCCGAATGAGCGACACCGCAAACCATTCCAATGGTCCTGCCAGCCTTTAGCCCCATGCCGTAAACAGCTTTCGCCGCGCGCGCCCCTACCAGCATCAATGCACAGTAGTCGACGCTACGCGCAGATGCTGGTAGCGCCCTGCTGATGACAACGCATTGTCAACGTCAAAAAGTTGACGCCGATCATCGGCTGACCTATAAGTTAGGTGCGCCCCAAAAAGGAGCGCCCTCCTGCAAGAATTGACACTCTGCGCAGAGGAGTGTTTGTGCCCGAAAAAAATGGGCACGGATCAAACGGAAATAAAGACAACAATGCAGACCCTAAGGAGACAATAATGAAAATTGCGCCTTTCGCCCTATCCGTCGTATCAGCAGCGGTTCTCGCCACTGCCATTTTCGCTCAGGCCCAAGCCAAGGAAATCCACTCCACCGACGCTCTCTACCCTGCTGTGGGTCCCTACTCCCAGATGGTACAAGCCGGCAACATGCTGTTCCTTTCCGGCGTCATACCGCTCAACAAGGAAGGCAATGCAACTCAGGGAGATACGATCGAAGAGCAGACCCGTCTCGTCCTCGATTACATTGGTGCCAAGCTGGAGTCCCGGGGTCTCGGCTACGAAGACGTCGTGATGTCCAACGTGTTCCTTCAGGACCTCAACCACTTCGGCGCAATGAACGCCATTTATGGCGAATACTTCCACACAGACCCACCGGCTCGCGCCACGGTGGAAGTCGCCCGACTGCCCCGGGATGTGCTGATCGAAATCGCGGTGGTTGCCTACATCTCCGACTAAAACCAGCGTGAAACATACAAAACAAGAAAGGCAAGGGTGGGTTTAAAAAGATAATCCCGTCAACTTGTTTGGGGACACGACTAATGACAGTCCAACACGAGAATAATTCTGGCTCTTCCAGCAAGGGTCAGATCGATGATTCCGCTCGTCGCAAATTCCTGCAGATGATCGGTGCCGGTACCGCCCTGGCGGCCACCGGATTCCATGGATCGCTGCTGGCCAACCCGGGTCTGCTCAATGCTGCCCAACGTGGCGGCGGCGGCGGCCCGGCCGTGAGTCCATGGCGCAGCGACTTCATTCTGGATCGATCCCGGGTGTTCATGAACATCGGTACCGCGGGTTCCATGCCGCGCAAAGTGGTCCAGGCATACAACGAGGCCAACATTGAGAAGGCCAGGAACTCCCTGAACGGCTACGGGAACTATGCCGACATCCGGCAGCGCATTGCTCCAGGGTTTGGTGTAGGCGCTGACGAATGCGCCCTGTCGTATAACACCACCGACGGCATGTGCAGCGCCGTGCTGGGTATTCCATGGAAGGAAGGTGATGTCATCGTCACCACGAACCACGAGCATCCCGGCGGTAACTCGCCTATGGCCGTGGTCGCGGCCAAATACGGCGTCGAGATACGTCGCGTATCACTGCCGGTCGGGCCTGACGTACAACCTGAGGAGATCGTGCAGCTCTTCCAGGACAAAATCAACGAGGGCGGCAACGTGCGGGCCCTGGTGTGGTCAAGCCCCACCTTCCTGACCGGCACCATGCTGCCAATCCGCCGCCTGGTGGACCTGGCCATCCAGCACGGCCTGATCAGCATCTGCGACGGCGCCCACCTGCCTGGCATGATGAACTACGACTATGGCGCACTGGGTGTGGACTTCATGTCCGGCGCCGGCCACAAGTGGCAGTGCGGCCCGGGCGCCACGGGTATCCTGGTCGTGCGCAACAGGGTGGGGCCGAACAACCCGCTGCCCCTGCCCGCATTCTTCCCGGTGTCTTCCGCCGGATTCGGTCCCTCCTGGGTGCGAGGCGTGGAGCTGAACGCAACGCCCAACTTCGACGTGGCGGCCGTATTGTGTAACATCGGCAGCCGCAACAGGCCCTCCCTGGAAGCACTTGCGGATGCCTGCGACATGTGGGACGAAATCGGTCGTCAGGAGATCGAGGACTACATCCTTGGTCTGTCCCGGCACCTCAAGCAGAGCATCGCCGACCGCTGGGGTCGTCAGGCCTTGGTTGCCCCGGACCACCCGGAACTGCTCTCGGCTCTCACCGCCTTCAACCCGTTCATCAGCAGTAACGGAGAGGTCAACCCGAAGAACTTCAACTCGTCGGAATCTGGCAACTTCGTGAGCCGTCTGGCGAACGACTACGGGTTCATTGTCCGGAACACCAGTGTCCCGGTGCCCGGCATCCCGAATCAGTTCCCGCTGCGTGTCTCCACCCACCTCTGGCACAGCCAGCGGGAAGTGGATCAGTTCGTGGATGCAGCCTGGCAGTTGGCAAACGAGCTGAGCTGAGCCTGTCTCATGACCCAAGCACCGTTGGCGGCCCTGCCGCCAACGGTTTTTTTATCTTTGAAGCGCCTCCCTAAAGCTCCTTTTTCCAGAAGAGCATGGGCTCACCTCCATCGCCAAAGCCCATGGAACGATAAAGGCCCATGGCCCGGTCGTTATCCGTGCGCACCTCAAGCGTGACGGCGACACAACCCTGTTCCTCAGCGTGCCGGATCACCGCTTCCAGTAGCCCCCGGCCCACCCCCTGCCCCTGCCGCGCCGGGATGACCGCCAGATCATGGACATTGAGCCGCGGTCGTGCGTTGAAGGTGGAGTAGCCCATCAGGCAGACGGCGACGCCTACCGCCAACTCGCCAGACCACGCAAGAAAAACCACGGCACCGGGTGTCCGGCGCAATCCGGGGATCAGCTCAGCCTTCACGGCTGCAGTCAAAGGCCGCCCCAGGCCCATGTCGCTGGCGGCATAGGCATCCAGGCAGCTCACCACACCGGCTGCATTCGCCGGGTCTTCAAGATGAGCGGCTTCCACTCTGAGTCGCGACATGAAACCTCCTGCAGTTTGGCCAGTTGATCCACGTCAAATCCTGCATGAACCCCCGCCCCGATAATCCCCATGGAACCCGCTGACGCGTGATCCCTCCTCGGCAAACGGACAGGATTCCATGGACTCTGCAATCAAGTACAACGAAAAAGTGGTACGCCAGTTCGCAATCATGACCGTCGTCTGGGGCGTGGTCGGCATGGGCGTGGGCGTGCTGATAGCCGCCCAGCTCATCTGGCCAGCGCTCAACTTCGACGTGCCCTGGCTCAGTTATGGGCGCCTGCGCCCGCTGCACACCAACGCCGTGATCTTCGCCTTTGGCGGAAGCGCCCTGTTCGCAACGGCCTACTGGGTTGTGCAGCGCACCTGCCAGACATCGCTGTTTGCACCGAAGCTTGCCTCCTTCACCTTCTGGGGCTGGCAAACGGTGATCGTGCTGGCGGCCATCACCCTGCCCCTGGGTATCACCCAGGGCAAGGAATACGCCGAACTCGAATGGCCCATCGCCCTGCTGATCGCGGTGGTCTGGGTGTCCTACGCAGTGGTGTTCTTCGGCACCATCGTCAAGCGCCGGGTCAAACACATCTACGTGGCCAACTGGTTCTACGGCGCATTCATCATCGCCGTCGCGGTTTTGCACATCGTCAACAACCTGGCCATTCCGGTGGGGCTGACCCACTCCTACCCGGTCTACTCCGGCGCCGTGGACGCCATGGTGCAGTGGTGGTACGGCCATAACGCGGTGGGCTTTTTCCTCACCGCCGGCTTCCTGGGGATGATGTACTACTTCATACCCAAGCAGGCCAACCGGCCGATCTACTCCTATCGCCTGTCCATCGTCCACTTCTGGGCGCTGATCTCGATCTACATGTGGGCCGGACCCCATCACCTGCACTACACGGCGCTGCCGGAGTGGGCGCAGTCCCTCGGCATGGTGTTCTCGCTCATCCTGCTGGCACCCAGCTGGGGCGGCATGATCAACGGCATCATGACCCTCTCCGGAGCCTGGCATAAGCTGCGCACCGATCCGATCCTGAAGTTTCTGATCGTCTCGCTGTCGTTCTACGGCATGGCCACCTTCGAAGGGCCGATGATGGCCATCAAGACAGTCAATGCCCTGTCCCACTACACCGACTGGACCATCGGCCACGTCCATGCCGGAGCCCTGGGCTGGGTGGCCTTCATCACCTTCGGCGCCATGTATGCGTTGATTCCCAAGCTCTACGGCCGAGAAGAGATGCACAGCGTCAAGGCTATCGAGCTGCATTTCTGGATCGCCACCATTGGCGTGGTGCTTTACATCGCCGCCATGTGGATCGCCGGGGTCATGCAGGGGCTGATGTGGCGTGCGGTCAACGAGGACGGGACGCTGACCTACACCTTCATCGAGTCCCTGGTGGCCACCTACCCCTACTACATGGTGCGACTGCTGGGCGGCATTCTCTTCTTCACCGGCATGCTCATCATGGCGTGGAACGTCTGGATGACCACCCGGACCGCACCAGCCCGGGAAACCGCCACCGTCGCGGCGCAGGAGGCCTGAGCCATGAATCATTCAGTCGTTGAAAAGAACATCGGGCTAATGGCAGTGCTGATCGCCGCCGTAATCAGTGTGGCGGGGCTGGTGCAGATCGTGCCCATGCTGTTCCTCGCCGAGACCACCGAGCCGCTGGAGGGCATCGAGCCTTACGGACCACTGGAGTTCGCCGGGCGCGACATCTACGTGCGGGAGGGTTGCTACAACTGCCATTCGCAGATGATCCGCCCCTTCCGTGCGGAGACCGAGCGCTACGGCCACTACTCGCTGGCCGGAGAATTCGTCTATGACCGACCCTTCCAGTGGGGTTCGAAGCGCACCGGGCCGGATCTGGCCCGGGTAGGCGGCCGCTATACCGATCTGTGGCACGAGATCCATCTCATCAACCCGCGGGACGTGGTACCGGAATCCAACATGCCCAGCTACCCCTGGCTCGCCGAGCGCACATTGAACGGCGAGACCGTGGCCCGGCGCATGCGCGCTCAGCAGCGCTGGCTGAACGTGCCTTACACCGACGAACAGATCGAGGAAGCGGTGGAGGCCACCGATGGCCGGACTGAAATGGAGGCGATGATCGCCTACCTGCAGTCCCTGGGAACCAACATTCAGCGTAATCGCTGACAGCGAGGGGAGATCTCTGGCAATGGATGTGAACACCTTTTACGGCCTGATCACCCTGGTCCTGATGATCCTCTTCGGCGGGATCGTGTTCTGGGCCTACAGCGGCAAGCGTAAGCAGAGTTTCGACGAGGCGGCTCAGTTGCCCCTGGAAGAGAACCGGGACAAGCCTGCAAGGCAGAGTGAGGGACGCGGAAATGAGTAGCTTCTGGAGTTTCTGGAGCCTGTGGATCACGATCATCGCACTGGCGAACATCTTCGCCTGTGTCTGGCTGATCCGCTGGACCGAGAAGAAACGCCCCGGCGAGGCGGCATCCCATGAAACCACGGGGCACGAATGGGACGGCCTGCAGGAATACAACAACCCCATGCCGCGGTGGTGGCTGTGGCTGTTCTATATCACCATCGTGTTCGGGCTGATCTACCTCGTGCTCTACCCGGGTCTTGGCGGATTCAAGGGCGTACTGGGCTGGTCGCAGTACACCGCCTGGCAGGAGGAAGTGGACACCGTCGAGGAACGGGTGGCACCGCTTTTCGCCCAATACGCGGAGATGTCCATCCCCGACCTGGCCGCCCATGACGAGGCAATGCAGACCGGCCGTCGCCTGTTCGGCAACAACTGCGCCGTCTGCCATGGTGCCGACGGGGGCGGCCGCATCGGTTTCCCCAACATTGCCAACAATGACTGGCAGTGGGGCGGCGAGCCTGAGCAGATCTACAAGTCGATCCTCGACGGGCGTGCAGGCGTCATGCCGGGCATGGGGCGGGCATTGGGTGAGCAGGGTGTCACCGAGGTTTCAGCCTATGTATTCAGCCTGAGCGGCCGCGGCGCACCCGAGGATCTCGTCACCCGTGGCCGCGAACGCTTCCAGGCGCTTTGCGCCTCGTGCCACGGTTCGGATGCACGCGGCAACACCGCCATGGGAGCCCCCAACCTCACCGACGGCAACTGGACCTACGGTGGCAGCCTTGAGGCAATCCGGACGTCGGTCCGCGATGGCCGCCGCGGCCGCATGCCGGCGCAGAAGGATCTTCTCGGCGAAGACCGTGTGCACCTGCTCGCAGCCTACGTCTACAGCCTGTCGATGGACGAACGGGAGAACGCTGCGGCGGACAACGCGGATGAATAGGGAACGCCTCTATCGCAGCATTGGCGGGACGCTGTGGCCGTCGTTCCTGACGGCTGCGGCGGCGTCCGTGGTGTTCTTCGCCGCCATCGACCCGGCCACCCTGCACATGCAGACCCTGCCGGACTGGGAGATCAGCCGCATGGCAGGCTACACCCTGGGGTTCTTCATGTTCTGGGGTGTGGGGCTTGCTTCCAGCCTGATCACTTTTCTGCTCACCGACACGCGCCCGGGAGACCGGCCATGAGCGAAGAGCAGGTGCACAGCGAAGATGCCGGCATGTACGTCGCGCGGGAGAAGATCCACCCCCGCGAGGTCAAGGGCATCTTCCAGAACCTGCGTAACCTGGCGGTGGTGGTGCTGCTCGGTATCTTCTACGGCCTGCCCTGGCTGCGCTGGGACGGTCGCCAGGCGGTGCTGTTCGATCTGCCGGCGCGGCAGTTCCACATCTTTGGCCTGACCTTCTGGCCCCAGGATTTCGTGTACCTCGCCCTGCTGCTGATCATTGCAGCCCTGTCCCTGTTTTTCTTCACAGCCCTGGCCGGTCGCCTGTGGTGCGGTTACGCCTGCCCGCAAACGGTCTGGACCGAGGCGTTCATCTGGATGGAGCGCTGGACCGAGGGTAACCGTCAGCAACGCCTCAAGCTCGACAAGGCCCCCTGGAATCGGCGCAAGATCCTGCGACGGGGCAGCAAGCACGTGCTCTGGGTGGTCTTCGCCCTGTTCACGGGCTTTACCTTCGTCGGCTACTTCACCCCCATCACGGAACTGTCCGGGGCGGTAGCAACGCTCAGCCTCGGCCCGTGGCAGACCTTCTGGTTGCTGTTCTACGGCTTTGCCACCTGGGGAAACGCCGGCTTTCTGCGTGAGCAGGTGTGCATTTACATGTGCCCCTACGCCCGCTTCCAGAGCGCGATGTTCGACAAGAACACGCTGATCATTTCCTACGACGAGACGCGGGGGGAACCCCGGGGCGGCCGCTCCCGCAGCGTTGATCCGCGGGAGAAAGGGCTTGGCGACTGCATCGACTGCAATCTCTGCGTACAGGCCTGCCCGACGGGCATCGACATTCGCAAGGGGCTGCAATACGAGTGCATTGCCTGCGCCGCCTGCATCGACGCCTGTGACACCGTCATGGACCAGATGAGCTACCCCCGAGGACTGATCCGCTACTCCACGGAAAACGCCATGGAGGGCAAGCCGGCCCGCGTGCTGCGCCCCCGTGTGCTGATTTATGGCGTGCTGCTGCTGGCGCTCATCGGCGGCGTCCTGTTCAGCCTGACCCAGCGCATGCCGCTGACTGTGGAGGTCCTGGCAGACCGCAATGTGGTCTATCGTGAAGTGGACTGGGACACCATCGAAAATGTCTACACCGTGCGCATACTCAACAAGGACCGGGTAGCCCACGAGTATCGGCTGACAGTGGAAGGCATCCCCGGCATTGAGGCGGTGACGCGATCCGAGCCGATTCGCGTCGGTCCCGGCGATACCGATTCCGCCGTTGTCCGCGTGCAAGTGCCGCGGGATGCGGTCAGCGGCGCCGGCAATCCGTTCCGGCTGATCATGGAATCCACCGACAACCCGGATATTCGCACCGTCAACACGGCCCGCTTCAACGGCCCGGCAGAAGGACGCCCCTGACATGGAACAACAGGCCCCTGCACGTCCCTGGTACAAGGAATTCTGGCTCTGGTTTGTGCTGGCTCCGCCCATGGCCTCCATCGTCGTGGGGCTGAGCCTGCTTACCACGGCGATTCTCTATGGTGACAGCCTGGTGGTGGATAACTACTCCCAGGCCGGCCGCGCCCTGCACAAGGACGACGCCCGGGAACGAGCCGCCGTCAGCATGGGCCTGGACGGCATGCTGGTGGTAGACCGGGAAGCCGGACTGGTGACGATCAATCTGCAGGGGCTCGACGACATGCCCGAGACGCTGCAGTTGCTGTTCTCCCACCCGACCCATGCAGATCGCGACGTGACCCTGACCCTGGAGCGTGACAGCACCGGCCTGTACCGGGCCGATGCGAGGCGACCGGTAGAGGGACGACAGTACGTCCGGCTGGAGCCTGATGACGGCCGTTGGCTGCTGGCGAAAGAGCTTGGCCAGAGCGCCGACGAGCTGTCGCTCTCGCCGCGCACCCGGAGCCAGTGATGCAGCGTGAGGCCGGTATTACCTGCTTCCACTGCGGCGAGCCGGTGCCATCGGATATCGATCTCACCGTCACGGTGGATGATGAGCCCAGGCCGGTGTGCTGCCATGGCTGCCATGCCGTGGCCAGCACCATCGTTGGTGCGGGGCTGGACGCCTTTTATCAGTTTCGCCCGGAACCCAACGGTCGCCCCGAAGACGCAGGCATTGCCGAGCCCACCCTGTATGCAAGCTTCGATGAGCCCCGGGTGCAAAAGGAGTTCGTCTACAGCACGCCGGACGGTCACTGCGAAGCAAGCCTGCTGGTAGACGGACTCTACTGCGCGGCCTGCGGCTGGCTCATCGAGCGCAGCCTTACCGGGGCCGATGGCGTCGACGAGATCCGCGTCAACCCGGCCACTGGCCGGGCGCTATTGCGCTGGAATCCCGACACGGTGTCCCTGAGTCGGGTGATGGCCCATATGGGCCGCCTGGGCTATCGCCCCCATCCCGTGCTCGCCGACGCCACCGACTCCCAGGCCAATCGTGAGCGCCGTGGCGCCATGCGCCGCCTCATCGTCGCCGGGCTGGGCATGATGCAGGCCATGATGTTCGCCGTGGGCCTTTACTTCGGCCAGTACTATGGCATGGAGGCGAGTCACGAGCAGTTCCTGCGACTGGTGAGCATGCTGGTGGCCACGCCGGTGGTGCTGTATGCCGCCCTGCCCATATTCCTCGGCGCGTTCCGGGATCTGCGCAACCTGCGCCCCGGCATGGACGTACCCGTCTCGCTGGCCATTGGCGCGGGTTATAGTGCCAGTGTCTGGATTACATTTTTCGGCGGCCCGGAGGTCTATTTCGACTCCATCGCCATGTTCACGTTTTTCCTTTTGATTGCCCGCTACGTGGAAATGGCGGCCCGCCACCGGGCCAACGCCACCACCGACGCCCTTGCCCGGCTGGTACCCACAACCGCCCTGCGCCTGGCCGCCAATGGCACAGAGGAGGAAGTCCCGTCCGGCGATCTGCAACCGGGAGACCGGGTACGGATTAGACCCGGCGCCACCATCCCCGCAGATGGGGTGATCGTGCGCGGCGACAGCAGCGTGGATGAATCCATGCTCACCGGCGAATCCGACCCGCAGCGGCGCAACACGGGCGATCGGGTGGTGGGTGGTAGCGTCAATCTTGAAGACAGCCTCGATGTTCGCATCGAGCAGACCGGCCAGGACACCATGGTGTCCCACATCGGTCGCCTGCTCCGTCGCGCCCAGTCACAACGCCCCGCCTTCGCTCGCCTGGCAGACCAGGTGGCGCGGTATTTCGTCACAGTGGTCCTGCTGGCAGCAGCCGTGGTCTTTGCCGTCTGGTGGCAGCTGGATCCAGCACTGGCCTTTCCCATCACCCTGGCAATGCTGGTGGCCACCTGCCCCTGCGCCCTGTCCCTTGCCACACCCACCGCGCTGGCCGTCGGCACCAACCGCATGGCTGGCGACGGCCTGCTCATCACCCGCGCCGATGCGGTAGAGACACTGGCCAGGGTCAATCACGTGGTGCTGGACAAGACCGGCACCCTCACCGAAGGCCGCCTCAGCGTGGTGGAGACCCGTGTGCTGGGTGAGTTGTCCGAGCAGCAGGTCACCGGGATTGCCGCCGCGCTGGAGCAGCATTCGGAGCACCCCATCGCACGGGCATTCAAGGCCGCCAGCGCCGCGACACCGGCGGAACAACCCCAGAGCACCCGCGGCGCGGGCATCGAAGGTGAGGTGGACGGACGGCGCCTGCGAATCGGTCGCCCGGACTGGGTGCTGGAACATGCCGGTCTGCCCGTCGACGCCCGCTTCGGTGATGGTGCCTGGATACTGCTTGGCGACAGCCAAAGCGCTCTGGCCGCATTCCGGGTCGCTGACCGCCTGCGACCGGAGGCGGCGGAGAGCATCGCGCAGTTGCAGTCCCGCAGCATCACGGTGGAAATCGCCAGCGGCGACGCGCCGGAACCGGTGGCCGACGCGGCGAGACGGCTAGGGATCGCCCGCTGGACTGCACGCATGACCCCGGAACACAAGCTGGAGAGGCTGCGTGAATTGCAGGCGTCGGGTGCGACCGTGCTGATGGTGGGCGACGGTATCAACGACGCCCCGGTACTCGCCGGCGCCAACGTCTCCGCAGCCCTGAACGAAGGCACCGCCCTCGCCCAGACCAGCGCCGCCATGATCCTGCTGGCCGGCCGGCTGGATCGGCTGGTATCAGGGCTCGACAGTGCCCGGCGCACCATGCGGGTGATTCGCCAGAATCTCGCCCTGTCGGCCACCTACAATGCTTCCATGCTGCCTCTGGCAGCCATGGGGTTCGTGCCGCCCTGGCTCGCCGCCATCGGCATGACGCTCAGTTCCCTGGTCGTGGTGCTGAACGCACGACGACTGGCCCGCCGTCAGCGCCGGGGCATCACCCGGTCGATGGCGCCCGAACTTCTGCAGGGAGGGTCCAGCGCATGAACATCATTTACGTGTCCATCCCCATCAGCCTGATTCTGCTGGGCGTGGGAATCTGGTTCTTCTTCTGGGCGGTGCGCAGCGGACAGTACGACGATCTTGACTCACCGGCCTACTCGATCCTGCTAGACGAGGAAACCGACCGGAAACGGCAGCGCAAATCCAGGGCGAAGGATCAAGACGAGCAGCAATGACCACGGAACTGACACTGGTCGCGGCGCTTGTCATCGGGCTTGCCGGCAGCACCCACTGCCTCGGCATGTGCGGCGGCATCGCCGGTAGCCTGGGCGCCGCCACCAGCACCGAGCGCACCGGCACACGCCTGCTGTATGCAACGTCTTACAACCTCGGCCGCGTCGGCAGTTACACGCTCATGGGTGTGCTGTTCGCATCATTGGTGGGGCTGCTGGGGTTCAGTCTGTCCCGGCCGGAGTGGGGTGCCGCGCTTCGAATCGCAACCGGTCTGATCCTGCTCGCGGTGGCTGCCCACCTGCTGCTGGACTGGTCCGGCCTGCGCCGCATCGAGGTTGTCGGCGGAAGAATCTGGCGCGTGCTGGGTCCCATCGCGCGGCGTCTGCTGCCAGTGCGCTCCATGGGCGGTGCTCTCGCCCTTGGCGCACTCTGGGGCTGGCTTCCTTGCGGACTGGTCTATACCGTCCTGCTGGCGGCAGCGGTATCCGGTGATCCGCTGATCGGGGGTGGCATGATGCTGGCCTTCGGCCTTGGCACCATGCCCGCCATGACCGGGTTGACCGTCTTCGGCCAGACGCTTCGCCGCTGGCTCACGGGCACCCGGCCACGGCGCGTTCTTGGTGCCCTGCTTCTGGTGTTCGCGCTCTGGACACTGACAGTACCGATACTGCACCTCGCTGACGGCGGCGGCCACGACCATCACGAGGCGCACTCGGAATGAGCGCCATCCTCCCGGCAAGATCCCGGGCGTCCCATGTCCGGCTGACCCGGCGGCGCATCCTGCTGGAGTTCCTCGGCTCCATGAACCTGGCGATCATCCTGCTGGTCGCCCTGGCGCTGGCCTCGGTGATCGGGACGGTGCTGCAACAGAACCAGCCCTATCCGGACTACCTGGCCAAGCTCGGCCCTTTCTGGTTCGAGATGTTTGCCAGGCTGGGCCTGTACGACGTCTACGGAGCCGCCTGGTTTCTGGGCATACTGCTGTTCCTGCTGGTCTCCACCAGCGTCTGTCTCTATCGCCATACGCCGGTGGTGCTAGGCCAGATGCGCAATTTCCGTAGCCGCCAGCAGGTAGCCTCGCTGCGCGCGCTGCAACACCATCGAGAGTGGCAGCTTGAAGCCCCGGGCGCGGAACTGGCGACACGGGCAAAGGCGGTCCTGTCGCAGCATGGCTACCGGGTCAGGGAAAGCGGGGAAGGCAACCCGGTCCTGCTCACCGGACTATCCGGCCGAGGCAATCGACTCGGCTATATCCTGACCCACCTGGCGGTGGTGGTGATCTGTATCGGTGGGTTGCTGGACAGTAATCCGGCACTGAGAATCGCCGGATGGACGGGAAGCGTACAGCCGGCGACTGGCAATCCGGCCCACGGGAATATCGCGCCCGAGAGCCGGATCGGTGTTGGCCCTGGCGCCTTCAAGGGCTCAATCACCATTCCGGAGGGCGCCGCTGCCAGCGCCGTGCTGCTGCATTACCGGGATGGGTATCTGATCCGGGATCTGCCCTTTCGAATCACGGTAGAGCGTTTTCACATCGAACGTTATGCCAACGGCGAACCCCGCTCGTTCGAGACCGATGTGGCCATCACGCCCCGCTCGGGCGGCGAGGTGGTTCGAGAGACCATCAGCGTGAATCGCCCGCTCAGCTACGACAATCACCGCATCTACCAGTCCAGTTTCACCGACGGCGGTTCACACCTGCGCTACCGGGTGTGGCCATTGCAATCCGGCAGCACCGCGCAGGATGGAGCCGCCCGTGTCTTTGAACGCACACGCCTGGACGATGACAAGCAACCACTCACCCTGGAGTTCACCCACCTTGAGCCATTCAATGCGCGACTGGGCGACGACCGCAGGAGCGGATTCAATGTGGCAGCAGAGCTCGGCCCCAGTTACCGCTATCGCATCACCGACGCCACCGGCAGCACCCTGGAATTCGAGAACACCATGCAACCGGTGGACATGGACGGCGGCCGTTATTTCATCAGCGGCATGCGCCACAGCGAGTCGGAACCGTTCCGTTACCTGCACATCCCCGCGGATCAGAACGACAGCCCCGCCCGCTTCATGGCCCTCGTCGACGTACTGACCGGCGATGACCTTGCCCGCGCAGCGTCGGCAGCCGGAGCCACGGTGGCAGAGGACCTGGAGTTTTCGGCGCCAGCACTGCAACAGGCCCTGGCCGAGACCGCGCAGCGCCTGGTTCAGCGACTCAATGCCGGGAGCTCGGGATCAGCTCCAGACGCGTCGATGCCGTCTGCCCTGTCAGACGCCCTGGTACAGGAAACCCTGACCGAAGCCTATCGGCTCTCGCTGGCACGCACCGGGGATGATGCCAATCGCTCGCTCACCGGGGCCGACGCGGCATTTATTCAGCATGCTGCCTCCACGGTGCCGGCACTTGGCGGCTATGGCGCACCGGTATTCATCCAGCTCCTGGACTTCGATCACATCCAGGCCAGCGGACTCGAGATCACCAGGGCACCCGGTCAACCCATCGTCTACGCCGGCTTCATACTCCTGATAGCCGGCATTATCTGCATGTTCTTCCTGCAGTTCCGGCGTATCTGGTGCCATATCGAGCCAACCGCCGACGGGCAATGCAGAGTGCTAATCGCAGGTCAGTCCCCGCGAGATCCCATCGGCCAGCAGCAACATTTCCAGCGCCTGCAGAACGCCCTGGAGCATCACCTGGGCGGCGTCGTGGAACGACGACGGAGGTAGTGTTCCCACCAGCGGATGATGCAAGATGCAGGCTGACCCCGGAATCAGGAAGGCCTCATGACCAGACGCAGTCACTCCCTACCCACAAGTTTGGCACTGACCCTTGCCCTGCTTGTCGCCGCTCCCGGCATGGCCAGCGCCACCGGCCTTTATGGCGGCATCGGCGGTATCTACACCGACTTCGACGATGTCGACAACGATTCGCGATTTGGCTACCGACTCTACGGTGGTTACGACTTCATCCGGATCCCGGCATTGCTGCGGTTGGGACTGGAGGGTGGCTACACGCGCACCGGCAGCTTCGAGGATGGCGACGGCAACACGGATCGGCTCAGCAATGGCGATGCCGGGCTGCAGGTAACCCTGACCACGCTACCATTGGTGAACTTCCATGGACGCGCCGGCTATGAATGGGGCGACACGGAAGGTGCAATGTTCGCGCTAGGTGGCAGCGTGAGCGTTTTCCCGCTTACGCGTATTCGGGCCGAATACCAGAACCGCAACGAGTTCGACGCGGGCATGCTGAGCCTGGAGATTCGCTTGCCCTGAAGGGGCGGTGTCGCTGGTCAGGCGACCCGTTCGATCGCCTGCCGCCACTGCGTGACGCTGACATCTGTCAGCTTGCGCAGTTGCTCCGCGTAAAGTTCATGGAGCCTCTGCAGATTTTCCGCCTCGTCCACCGCCTGGGCACGGACTGAATTGGCCAGATCCACATGACCGTCGAGAAAAGCGCGCAGATCGTCCCGCGAGCGAATCTCCAGCGCGCCACGCAGGTGGCGAATGCTGATCTCACTGCAGGCCCGGGCAGCATCGACCTGCGATTGCAGAAGCAGCTCGGAGTAGACCAGGGAGAGCCCGGCGAGAGCACGGACCGGCCCGAACAGCAGCCGATCAAACTGGGCGCTCGGGTCGATATTCGAATCGTTCGAGGTAGGCATGGTCGACGCTCCGGAGGGCATGCGTGGAAGCTTTCCACGGTTGGAGTAAACGTACCATAACGTATGTTGCGGCGCAACATACGTTATGGATGTCACAGTCCAGGAAGCGTCTGCCGCCGGTTCCCCGGCGGCATCAGTCAGATCAATCTCTGCCGAACAGGCTCATCATGGACGACGCCATCATCAGCATGCTCATGGACGACAGCATCTGATTCATCCCGCCCAGACCGCTGTCGTTATCCTGCAACAGAGACTGGGAGACCATGGACTGCGCCATGCCGATCAACCCCAGGGCCATGCCCATCATGGCCATGGACTGCATGTGGTCCTGGTCGGCAGGCGCTGGCTTGTCGGTAACGGGGGTGTCGCTACCCTCTGCGCCGAGCAGCGTTTCGGCAGAGGGAATCTTCACCACCACATCGTTCCAGTCCCAATCCTTCCAGTCCTCATGCTCAATGACGCGGGTGCCGTCATCCAGCATCGTCTCCCGCTGGCGATCAGAACCCGGTTCGATGGTGAAATTGGTATCACCATTGCCGTTGCTGTCCACATGGACACGGATCTGCAGCTCATCGAGCCAGTTCTGAACCGCCTCGACGTCACCGGACTCGCGCAGATGCTGTGGAATCTCGATCTGTTTTGTCGTCGGCGGCTTGCCCTCGCCATGGCCTTTACTGCTGAGTTCCACCCACTCGTTGCCGTCGTGGTACTCGGCTGTCAGACCGAATTGCGCGGCATAGCTGACATCGACGTCCACATGGGCGGGGATTTGCGGGCCGCAGGACGCCGGCTCCGGCGCACAGGCTTCGGCCTGGGCCGAATACTGGGCTGCAAGGGCCTTGGCCAGTTTGCCGAAGGCGTTCTCCAATGGTACACCGCAACCCGGCCCGGTATGCCTCGGCACGGGGGCGCAACCCGCATGCTGCGCTGACTCGATCGACATGGCTCTATCCTCATAGGTCTGGTTCCAGATCATGAGGTTAGGAAAAGCGGGGGTATGCCGGCTATCCACCAGACGGCCTAGACTGAAGAGCTATATCTCCCTGGAGCCAGAATCAATCCGTATCCTGCTGTCGCGCGATCAGGTACTGATCGCCGGGCGCATGGAGGTACAGGCGCAGTTCGTTATCCATGCTGAAACGGTAAACCCCGGCCAGCAATTCAAGGAATTCCTGCTCCAGTTCCATGACCGTCTGCTCACACGCACGCCTGGTGGATGCCGCATGGCCAACGCTCAGGCCCTCGCGGGTCAAGGTGTACGACGCCATGTAACGGTTGCAGGCCGTGGACCCCGTCAATCGCTGTTCGTCGATGTCGAACCGCAGCGTCGGCCGCTCTTCCCCGCGCAGCGTGTTGACGTTCAGCCGCTCGACAACCCATTCGCCACCGGCGAGGAGGCTGGCAGGTTCACCCCCGCAGCCCTGCAGATACTCTCCGTCAAGAAACACGACCACTGTCTGGGGGTGTGGCATGCCGGTCATGGTGTCCTTGCAGAGACGCTCCAGGAGTGTCGCACTCAGAGTGGAACCACCCTCGCTGACGCGCCAGTTCAGGCCTCCTCCCACCGCTGATGGTTGCGGCGTTGTCACTTCCAGATCGACATCACCGCCCAGCATGTCGAAGCGCAGGCTGTCGGCATCGATCTGCAGCTGCCAGAACGGCTCATTGCCGGTGGCGCGGAGAATGGTTTCGGCACCGCGGGTTTCGGTACCAATGGGGTCGGCTGACGGCGCGCTCGATCCGGGTTCCGGATCACCACTGGCAGCGCAGGCCGCAAGTGATAGAAGCAAGGGTAAAACAAACAGACGACTGGCGAGCATGGGCACCTCCCGTTCACAGTCCGTTGCGGCGGGGCGTTACGGGCCCCGGCGAGGAGTACACAGAATAACCCGAACAGAACGGCAGTGGGCACTTCCATGCGCCTATCCGATCGTGGTGTCAGGCCGAGGCAACCACCGCGCCTGGCGGGGGTAACGTCAAGGCATGAGTGGTCGATCATTCAGAGAGCGACTATTCTCAGGGTGTTCCCGTGCTCGATGCTGCACACGGGAAGGAAGGTGGATCATGAGGCACATTACGATGTGTCTGCCGTCCTGCTACGCCGACCCTGCGCGCCGACACCGGCGGCACGCTTCCGGGAAGGCTTTTTGCGGCATCACACCCAAACCCGTTCCTGCGCCTGTCGCTTCCTCGCTCCCGACCACACCAGCGGGTCACAAGCCTATGCCTGCCCTACGGCCTGGTCGGGACACCGATCTTCGGGAGACGTGGTCATGAGGCTCAAGCGTTATTTCTTCATCAGCAATGATCTCGACGATCTGGAGCGTTTCGAGGAAGACCTCGAGAACGCCGGCATCGTCACACCGCAAATCCATGTACTTACGTTGGACGACACCGGCGCAGACTTCCATCACCATCTGCATACGGTCACCGACTTCATGAAGCGCGACGTACTGCACTCCACGCTGATCTGCGCCGCGGCCGGTGCCTGCCTTGCCGTACTCGTGTTGCTGGTGGCTTATTTTGCCGGCTGGACTGACAGCCCCGCAGGCTGGATGCCGTTCATCTTTCTCGCAATCATCGTGCTCGGTTTCGTCACCTGGGAAGGCGGTCTGCGGGGTATCGATACCCCAAACTCCCAGTTCCAGCGGTTCGAGCGCGCACTGCGGGACGGGAAGCATGTGTTCTTCGTGGATATCGAGCCGGGGCAGGAAAAAATCGTGAACAAACTGGCGAAAAACCACCCGACAGCACAATCGGCGGGGACGGCTCCCGGCGCGCCACGCTGGCTGGTGTTCTCCCAGCACCGGTTACGACGGTTTTTCGCCGACACGTTTCCGTAGCCGGAACGGCCGGGGGGGGATCATGGCTGTTGCGATCGTCCTGCTGATCATTGTCATCGCCTCGGTGGTGTTCCACTTCGTCAACCCGTGGACGCTCACGGAGCTGGCGTCGAACTGGTCATCCATGGACGCCATGCTGCAGGTCTCCTTCGCCGTGACCGGCATCGTGTTTGTGGCGGTCAGCCTGTTCCTGGTACTGGCCATCTTTCGCTATCGCCATCGACCCGGCCATCGGGCCCGTTTCTCCCCGGACAACCGGCGTCTCGAATGGTGGCTGCTCGGTATCACCTCCGTCGGCATCATGGCGCTGCTTGCCCCCGGGCTGGTGGTGTATTACGACTTCATCCGCACCCCGGACAACGCCATGACTGTGGAAGTGGTGGGTGAGCAGTGGCGTTTCTCCTATCGCTACCCCGGTCCCGACGGTGAACTCGGTGCCGCCGATGTGCGGCGCATGTCCAGCGACAACCCCCTGGGGCTGGATCCGGATGACCCCGCCGGCCAGGATGACGTGGTGGTGGTGGACGGCCCGCTGCGACTGCCGGTGGATCGGCCAGTGCGCGTCGTCATGCGCTCCAAGGATGTGCTGCACAACGTCTTCGTGCCGCAGTTCCGCGCCAAGATGGACATGGTGCCGGGCATGGTCACGCAATTCTGGTTCACACCGACCCGCGCCGGCGAGTTCGAGATGATCTGCGCACAGCACTGCGGTGTCGGGCATTTCAACATGCGCGGCAGCGTGCAGGTGCTGGAGCCCGATGCCTTCGACACCTGGCTGGCGCAGCAGGACAGCTTCGGCGTGATGCTTGCGGCGCTGGACGCCCGCGTGGAAGACCCGGAAGTCGCCCGGGGTCGCGGCATTGCCGAGCAGCAGGGCTGCCTTGCCTGCCACAGCGTTGATGGCAGCCGGCGAGTTGGCCCTACCTGGCTCAACCTCTACGGCAGCGAGGTCACGCTGGCGGACGACAGCGTGGTGACGGCGGACGACGCCTACCTGCGCCGCTCCATCACCGATCCGCGGGCGGAACTGACCAAGGGTTATCCGCCGGCCATGCCCGCCTATGACTTCGAGGACGACGTGATGGACGCCCTGGTGGCTTACATCCAGAGCCTTGCCGACAGCGGGGAGTCGGCAGACGCCCAACCCGCCCCCGATGACGCGGACTGAGGGAGACAGGTCATGGCAACCGTCGCTTCCGATCATGCCCACGCCCACGATGAACCCCAGGGATTCGTCCGCCGCTACATCTGGAGCCAGGACCACAAGGTCATCGCCATCCAGTACTCGGTGACCGCCATCGCCGTGGGGCTGGTGGCACTGGTGCTGTCCGGGCTCATGCGCATCCAACTGGGATTCCCCGACTCGGGCCTGGTGGACGCCTCCAGCTACTACCAGTTCATGACCCTGCACGGGATGATCATGGTGATCTACCTGCTCACGGCGCTGTTCCTTGGGGGTTTTGGCAACTACCTGATTCCGCTGATGATTGGCGCGCGGGACATGGTGTTCCCCTACCTCAACATGCTGAGCTACTGGTTCTATCTGCTGTCGGTGATCGTGCTGATGGCGAGCTTCTTCGTACCCGGTGGCCCCACAGGAGCGGGCTGGACGCTGTACCCGCCCCAGGCCATCACCGGCGGTACACCCGGGGCGGGCTGGGGCATCATCACCATGCTGGTCTCGCTGGCCATCTTCATCGTCGCCGCCACCGCCGGCAGCCTGAACTACGTGGTCACCGTGCTGCAGGCACGCACCGAGGGCATGACCCTGATGCGGATGCCCTTGACCGTCTGGGGCATCTTCGTCGCCTCGATCATGGCGTTGCTGGCTTTCCCCGCCCTCTTCGTCGCCGCGGTGATGATGATTCTGGATAGCCTGCTGGGCACCAGCTTCTTCATGCCAGCCGTGATCGCCATGGGCCAGCAGTTACCTCACGAGGGCGGCAGCCCGCTGCTGTTCCAGCACCTGTTCTGGTTCTTCGGCCACCCGGAGGTCTATATCGTGGCACTGCCCGCCTTCGGACTGGTGTCGGACCTCATCAGCACCCACGCCCGGAAGAACATCTTCGGCTACCACATGATGGTCTGGGCCATCGTGATCATCGGCTTCCTCAGCTTTTTCGTCTGGGCCCATCACATGTACGTGAGTGGGATGAACCTGAGCTTCGGCTTCTTTTTCGCCATTTCCACGCTGATCATCGCGGTGCCGACGGCGATCAAGGTCTACAACTGGGTTCTTACTCTGTGGCAGGGCGACATTCACCTCACGGTGCCCATGCTGTTCGCCATCGGCTTCATCATCACCTTCGTGGTGGGCGGACTGACCGGGCTTTTTCTCGGCAACGTCGTGGTGGACATCCCGCTTGCCGACACCTATTTCGTGGTGGCCCACTTCCATATGGTGATGGGGGTGGCGCCCATCCTGGTGATCTTCGGTGCGATCTATCACTGGTTCCCAAAGATCACCGGCCGGATGATGCATGACGGGCTTGGCAGGCTGCATTTCTGGATCACCTTTCTCGGCACCTACGCCATCTACTTCCCCATGCACTACCTGGGCATTCTCGGCATGCCCCGGCGCTACTACGCCTACGAGGACTACGATTTCATTCCCCAGTCCGCCCATGACCTGAACACCTTCATTAGCGTCATGGCCCTGCTGGTGGGCGTGGCCCAGTTGCTGTTCCTCTGGAATCTGGGCTGGAGCGCGTTTCGTGGCCGCGCCGCAGGCCCCAACCCCTGGAACGCCACCAGCCTGGAGTGGCAGACGCCGGATACGCCGCCAAAGCATGGCAACTGGGGGGCAAGCCTGCCGGTGGTGCACCGTTGGGCCTACGACTACAACGTGCCCGGCGCGCGCCAGGACTTCATCCCCCAGAATCAGCCCTACTCCGAATCCACACCGGCAGGTGATCACCACGGTCGGCCATCGGAGGCACCGTCATGAGCTTCTGGGTCCGCCACGACGCCACGCACGGCACCATCGAACCATCCACGGGCCGCGGCACATGGCGGGGCGCACCCGATCGCCCGACACTGGCGATGCGTGGCCTGCTGCTCTTTCTGGTACCGCTCACGTCCATGTTCGGCCTGGTGATTGCCGCCTATGTGATGCGCCGGCACATGGGGGACTGGCAAGCCCTCAGCATGCCCTGGCAGCTCTGGCTCAGCACATTGCTGCTGGCGGGCAGCAGCCTCGGATTCGAGCAGGCGCGACGGGCCGCTGTCAGCGCCGTGCCAGTGAGCCCGCGCCCGGGGCTGACGCTGGCAGCGGCGTTGGCGGTCGCGTTCCTGCTCTCCCAACTCTGGGCCTGGCAGAGCCTGGTTCAGCAGGGTCATGTACTGGCCGCCAACCCGGCCAACAGTTTCTTCTACCTGATGAGCGGCCTCCACGCCCTGCACCTGACCGGCGGCCTCGTGGCCTGGACCCGCGCCCGCCAGGCACTGGCCCGGGGGCGTGCCGACCAGGCGCGGCTCGTGGTTAGGCTTTGTGCCGTCTACTGGCACTTCCTGCTTGCGGTCTGGCTAGTGCTATTCGGCGTCCTGCTGCTGGTCGCCTGAGGAGAGCGGTCATGAGCGAACAGACGACTCATCAGCCCACGGACCCGGGCTCCGGACCATGGCGCAGCCTGGTCAATGACTGGTCCGGCGACCGTCAGACTTTCCCCCGGGTCTCCTGGGGGAAGACCATGATGTGGATCTTCCTGCTCAGCGACACCTTCGTCTTCAGCCTGCTGCTGGTGGGCTACATGGCGGTACGGCTAACCACACCACAGCCGTGGCCCGATACCAGCGAGGTATTCGCGCTGACCGTGATGGGTCACAACTTCCCCCTGCTGCTCATCGCCATCATGACCTTCATCCTGATCACCAGCAGCGGAACCATGGCCATGGCCGTGAACTTCGGTTATCGGCGCAACCGCCGCATCGCCGCCCTGTTTCTGCTGCTCACGGCAATCCTGGGGATGAGCTTCGTCGGAATGCAGGCCTATGAGTGGACTGACCTCATCGGCAAGGGCGTGCGGCCCTGGGAGAACCCCATGGGCGCGCCGCAGTTCGGCGCCGCCTTTTTCATGATTACAGGCTTCCACGGGCTGCACGTCTCCATTGGCGTGCTGTATCTGCTGATTGTCGCCGTGAAGGTCCTGAAGGGGGACTTCGACCGTCGCGGCAGTTACGAGGGCGTGGAGATCGCCGGGCTGTACTGGCATTTCGTCGATCTGGTCTGGGTCTTCATTTTTGCATTCTTCTACCTCTTGTGAGGTGCGGCCATGGCGGACACCACCGGACAACAACACCCCATCCGTCTGTACCTGCAGATCTGGGGTTGGCTCTTCGTGCTGAGCTTTTTCTCCTACCTAGTGGACTACAACGATCTGCAGGGTTTCTGGCGCTGGTCGCTGGTGCTGCTTTTCATGGTGCTGAAGGCCGGACTCATCATCGCCATCTTCATGCACATGCGCTGGGAGCGGCTGTCGCTGGTATCCGCGATCCTGCTGCCACCGGCGGCCATCCTCGTGCTGATTGCCTTCCTTGGCCTTGAGGGCGGATACATCGCAGGACTGCGGGCCAGCTTCTTTGGCTAGGTGTGATCTCTCAACAGGTTGTCCACGGAGTCCCTCCGATGGATGCTGAGTTTGCGGACTTGGCATTCCAAGAAGGAGAAACCCCGTGGACATCCA